>NZ_JAMYPU010000016.1:0-145122 GCF_040320535.1 Mesorhizobium sp. M0676 | reverse complement strand
CGTCATCAACAAGCGATTCGTGTGTCATCGCAGTGTAGAATCACACCCGATTCCGCAGGGCAATACCTATCTTAGCGCCTATGCCCTTTGCCCCCTGTGGGAGAAGGGAAAACGCGCTTCACCGCTTGCGATACACCTCCAGCTCCGGGTCGAGATCAACGCGCACCGCATTCGTGAACAAGCAGGTCGCCACCATGATGCCGGCGAAGGCGACGAGGTTGACCAGCAGTGTGTCGTCGTAGCGAGCCTTGAGTGCCGCCCAGACATCGTCGGGAACGGCGTTGGTATCGGCAGCGACTGCCTTGCCGAATTCGATCAGCAAAGCTTCTTCAGCGCTGGGCTCGATCGCCTCGGGATCAAGACCGCTGTCGATCAGCGCGCGGCGGAAGAAGGTGAGCGGAATCTCGGCGCGGCATCTCTCGGAGACCGCCAGCGACAACAGCCAGATGGCGCGGTCGTCGAGCGTGGGCTTCAAGAGATCGCGCAGGGTGAACCATTCGGCATAGATGCGGTGGGCTGCCGGTGAATGCAGCAGGATGCGCTTCATGTTGGTCATGCGCCCGCGCAGGCCAAGTTCCCTGTCGTGCTCGGCGCGGATGTCTTGCGATGCCGAGGCGTAGTCGATCGGCGGGATCATGGCCATGGGACGGTCCTTGGTTGGTGGTAGCGAGGCATTCTGCGACACCCTCACCCAAGCGTCGTATGCAATTGCGGCGCGGCGCGCAGCGTGTTGGACACCGTGCAGATCGCTTCGGCGTCCTCGACGATCCGCTGCTTGGTCGCAGCGTCGAGATCGCCTGAGATGTCGAGCCTGATGTTGAGCCTTTCGACGCGCGACGGTTCGTCCTTCGCCTTCTCGCCGCTGACCTCGGCGCGTACTTCGCCAAGCTCGGCGGCGACGCCGAGGCGTGAGGCGGCGATGCGCGCGCTCAGCACCATGCAGGAGGCGAGCGAGGCGTAGAGCAGGTCGAGCGGATTGAAGCCCGGCGCGCTCATGCCGGTGACGACATCGACCGCGCCGCCGGTCGGCGTCGTGACAGCCGGCAAGCCGCCTGGCTGCAGCGTCGCCGTCGCGCCGGTGACGCGGGTTCTGACCTTCAACTCAGCCATCGCAAATCCTTCTGGCCGGCAGTCCGGCAAAGGGGTAAGGATCGCCCGTGGCGTGTCCTGTCCCGCTATATGATGTCCTGGGCCGATGCCGCAAGCTCCGCAGAAGCGGCACCCTGTCAGCAGTCTTCACCGCGCCCGTTTCCTCTCCACCCTGCTCTTTGCTAGGCTCGCGCGATCCGCAACAGGAGCGCGAGAGCCATGATCGTCCAGGCCTGCATCAATGGCGCGCGCGCCGCCGATTTTCACCCCACCCTGCCGCTCGACCCCGACACCATGGCGCGCGACGGGGCGGCTTCGATTGCCGTGGGCGCAGCTGAGCTGCATGTCCATGCCCGCGGCGCGGACCGCCGCGAGAGCCTTGCGCCGGAAGCGATGGACCCGACGATCGCAGCGCTGCGCCGTGCCTGCCCCGGTACGCTGATCGGGGTCTCCACCGGCGCCTGGATCGAGAATGACGATACAAGCACGCTGGTCGCCATCGCCGGCTGGCGCGAATTGCCGGACTATGCCTCGGTCAATCTCAGCGAGGCGGCGGCTCCGATCGTCATGGAGAGCCTGCGCCAGCGCGGCATCGGCATCGAGGCGGGTCTGGCGTCGGTCGCCGACGCCGAGCGGCTGGTCGGCCTCGACCATGGCGGGCGCGTGCTGCGCGTGCTGATCGAGATTTCCGAGCAGACGCTAGACGAGGCTTTTGCGGTCGCCGGCGGCATCGAACAGGTCCTGGAGCGCGCCGGCATTCGCCGTGCCATCCTGCTGCATGGCGAGAACGCGACGGTGTGGCCGTTCGTGCGCCGTGCGGCGGATCGCAACTGGTCGACGCGCGTCGGGCTGGAGGATGGGAAGCATCTGCCGGATGGCACGGTTGCGGCCGGCAATGCCGCGCTGACTGCGGCAGCGGTGGCGATCTTCCAGTCCATTCGATCAGCGTAGCAACAAACTCACCTCTTGCTGTTATTATAAATATCTCGTAGGCTATTTTCATATCAGGAAGAAATTCCACCACATTTTTCTCCTTTATGAAAGCCTTGCCTTTTGCGTGAGCATCTCGATCAAACCGATCGACGGCTGGTAAAGCTGTTGTCGCAGGATGCCCAGCCCGGCATCAACCGGCTCGCCGAGACGATGGCGATCTCGGTGCCGACGGTGCGCTCAAGGCTGCGCAATCTGCTCGACCGCAACCTCTTGAAGATCGTCGGGCTGCTCAATCTGACCGAACGCCCCGAGCTGATCTCGGCCATTGTCGGCATCAACGCTCAGGGACGTGGCCGCGCCCGGGAACTGGCGCAGCGCATTGCCGAACTGCCTTTCGTCAACTCGGCCTCGGTGGTTACCGGGCGCTTCGACATCATCGTCGACGTGACCGTCGCCGGCGATGTCGCCGACCTCTACCGCATCACCAGCGAGCTGATTCCGGGCGCCGGCATTCCCGGGGAAGTCGTGCGCAGCGAAACCTTCGTCGTCATGGCTTCATGCAACAAATGGGTCAGCCTTCCCGAAGGCTGCTGGTCGGAAGAAACACCGTCACGCAAGGAGCCGGCATGAGAATAGCTGTTCTCGGCGGCCTCGGCCTGCAGGGACGGGCGGCCATCGCCGATCTCGTCGCCAGCGCCGGCGTCGAGGAAGTCGTCTGCGTCGATACGTCGGCCGACGGCCCTGCCCGGCTTGCCGGGCTGACCGACCTTTCCCGCGTGCGTTTCGTCGTGCCCGAGGGCCCCATCGGCCCGGCACTTGCCACCGTGCTGGCGGATGTCGACGCCGCCATCGATCTGTTGCCACAGCCATTGATGCGCGAGGCGGTGCAGGCCGCGATCGCAACGCGCACGCCGCTGGTCACCACCAATTACGGCAAGGCGATTGCCGATCTGGCGGCGGAGGCTGAACAGGCCGGCGTTTCGATCATGACCGAATGCGGGCTCGATCCCGGCATCGACCTCGTGCTCTACGCGCGCGCCGCAAAGCAGTTCTCTAGGATCTCCTCGATCGATTCCTATTGCGGCGGCATCCCCGAACCGAAGGCGATGGCGAAGCCGCTCTGCTACAAGGTGAGCTGGAATTTCGACATGGTTCTGGTCAGCCAGAACCGCGACAGCGTGATGATCGAGCATGGCAAGCGCGTCGAAGTGCCGGCCGGGCGGCAGCACGACAATGCCTTCATCCACGAGATCGAGGTCGCGGGCCTCGGCCGGCTGGAAGCTTTCCCCAATGGCGACGCGCTGCACTATGTCGAGATGCTGGCGGCCGCCAAGGGATTGCAACGCTCGGGCCGCTATACACTGCGCTGGCCGGGATGGTCGGCGTTCTGGGCGCCGCTGAAGGAACTCGGCTTCCTCTCCGAAGACAAGGTGCCCGGCACCGGCGCCAGCCCCCGCGAATTTCTCGGCCGGCTGCTCGGCCCGCAATTGCAGTATGGCGCTGACGAGAAGGACCTTTGCGTGATGCGCAATGTCTTTTCCGGTCTCGAGGGCGGTCGCGCCAAAACGGTGACATCGGACCTGATCATCGAACGCGACCTGGCATCCGGCCTGTTCGGCATGAGCCTCGGCGTCGGCTATCCCGCCAGCATCGTGGCGCAGATGCTGGCGCGGCGCGAGATCGCCACACCTGGCCTGCTCAACCCGCTGCTGCATGTGCCGGACGAACCCTTCTTTGACGAGCTGGCGAGGCGTGGCATCAAGGTGACCGAAACGGTGGCCTGGGACTGACGATTTTCGAACGGTGGCTGCCGCCGGCAAACGGTGCCGCCGCTCAAAAAACACCCAAAAGGGTGGAATAACAAAGTGGAACAACAACGATAACAGGAGGAATGCCAAAATGAAGATTGCCAGACTTTTTATCGCCGGACTTGCGCTTGCGGGGCTCGCCACGGCGGCCAGTGCCGGAACGCTCGACGAGATCACCAAGCGCGGCGAACTGCGCGTCGCGGTACAGACGCAAGGACCTCCCTTCTCGCTGGTCGGCGCGGCCGGCGAGCGCACCGGCAGTTCGGTCGAACTCGCCGAGCTGATGGCCAAGGAAATGGGCGTCAAGATCACCTTCCTCGACTATGACTGGGACGGGCTGATCCCGGCGCTGCTTTCGGGCAAGGCCGACCTGCTCGTCGCCGACATGACGCCGACGCTGGCGCGCGGCATGAAGGTCGCCTTCACCACACCTTACATGTATACGGGCAGCACCGTCTTCACCAAGGCCGACAGCAAGTTCAAGACAACCGAGGACTGCAAGGCCAAGGGGACCAAGATCGCCGTGCTGTTGGGCGCCACCGGCGAAAAGGAAGCCAAGAACGCCTTCCCGGATGCCGACATCAAGAGCTACAAGGGCGGCGGCCCGCTGCTGCTCGACGCGGTCAACAACGGCCAAGCCGATTGCGGCGTCAACGACGTCTCGGCGGTCAAGGGTCAGTCGACAGCCTATCCCGCCGGCACCTTCACCATCATGCCGGACCTGTTGTCGAAGGAGCCGCTTGCCTTCGCCACCCGCTACGACGAGCCGGACCTGTTGATCTGGATGAACCTGTTCCTCAACCAGGTCAGCATCGACGGCCGCTTGCAGAAGAACCTCGACTACTGGGTCAATTCCGACGCCTGGAAGAAGGATCACTAAGCAGAGGTAAGCAGGGAGTAGTGAGTAGGAAGTAGTGAATGGTGAATGGTGAATGGCCATTCCGGACGCCCTTCACTGCTCACCACTCACTACTCACTACTGCCCATTACCATTCACAATTCACCGCCATGCTCGAAAATTTCAGCTTCCGCACCATCATCGAATATCTGCCTTTGTTCGGGCAGGGTCTGATCACGACCGTATGGCTGTCGGCGCTGTCCTTTGCGGGCGCGCTGGCCGTCGGCATCGTGCTCGCCGCCATGAACCTGCAGCGCGGCCAGCTGTTTCGCGTGCTGGCCAAGGGCTATATCGATGCCGTGCGCGCCACGCCGTTGCTGGCGCAGCTCTACTTCCTCTATTTCGGCCTGCCGCGTCTCGGCTTCGTCCTGCCCGAGCTCGTCGTCGGCATCATCGCTCTGTCGCTGAACAGCGGCGCCTATGTCGCGGAAATCATCCGCGCCGGCATCCTGTCGATCCCGCGCGGCCAGGTCGAGGCCGGCGTCGCTTCGGGCATGACCTATGTCCAGCGCATGCGCCTGGTCATCCTGCCGCAGGCGTTCAAGGTGACGATCCCGCCGCTGCTCGGCCAGGCGATCGTGCTGGTCAAGGATTCCGCGCTGTTGTCGCTGATCTCGGTTTCCGAACTGACGCGCGCCGGCCAGTTGCTGGCGTCCGACCGCTTCATGCCGGCCGAAGGTTTCATCACCATCGCCGCTTTCTATCTGCTGCTTTATTACGGCCTCAAAGGACTGGCGGGGCTGTCCAGTCGCTGGCTCGGTCTGCAGCCGGCAAGGAGCAGCACATGATCTGGCAACAGCTGCAAAGCCTGGCCGGCAGCTACCCCCTCGCCTTGCGCGGCCTCGGGATGACCGTGATGCTGTCGGCGATCAGCCTGGTGCTGGGCACGCTGCTTGGTTTCGGCCTCGGCATATTGCGCACCGGCGGCAACCGGCTGATCTCGAGCGTGATCGGCGCCTGGGTCGACCTGATCCGCGGCACGCCGTTCCTGGTGCAGATCTTCCTGATCTTCTTCATCCTGCCGGAATTCGGCATCGAGCTCGATGCCTTCACGGCCGGCATCATCGCGCTCACCAACCTCGCCGCGTGCTTCATCTGCGAGATCGTCGCCGCCGGCATCCGCTCGGTGCCGACCGGCCAGGTTGAGGCAGCTCTGGCGTCTGGCCTGTCGCGCTGGCAACGCATGCGCCAGGTGGTGCTGCCGCAGGCGATGCGCATCGTGCTGCCGCCGCTGGTCGGGCAATATGTACTCTTGATCAAGGATTCCTCCGTCGTCTCGGCGATCGGGCTGACCGACCTCACCCGCGTCGGCTGGCTTGTGGTGCAGCGTGTGCCCAACGGCCTGCTGGTCTTCTTCCTGGTCGGCGTCGGCTATTTCATCGTCTGCTATCCGCTGATCATGCTCGCCCGCCGGCTGGAGCGCCGCATGGGCGCGGCGCATGGCGAGGTGCAGCTGTGACATCGAACCCAAAGGGCTGACCGCCATGACCAATCCAAGCCCGACCAAGACAAACCTGACCAAAACGGGCATGATCGACTTTCGCGGCGTCAACAAATGGTTCGGCTCGCTCAATGTGCTGAAGGACATCACGCTCAGCGTCGAGCCGCGCGAAGTGGTCGTCGTCTGCGGCCCAAGTGGTTCGGGCAAGTCGACGCTGATCCGCTGCATCAACGGCCTGGAAGCGATCAAGGATGGCGACCTCGTCGTCGACGGCCAGCGCCTCGGCGACCCCGCCACCAACATGACGCAGCTGCGCACCGAGATCGGCTTCGTCTTCCAGTCGTTCAACCTCTACCCGCACAAGACGGCGCTGGAAAACGTCACGCTGGCGCCGATCCATGTGCGCAAGATCCCCCGCGCCGAGGCCGAGCAGGCCGGGCGCGACTTGCTGGCCAAGGTCGGCCTCGCCGACAAGGTCAACGCCTACCCGTCACAGCTGTCCGGCGGCCAGCAGCAGCGTGTGGCCATCGCGCGCTGCCTCGGCATGCGCCCCAAGATCATGCTGTTTGACGAACCGACCTCGGCGCTCGATCCCGAGATGATTTCCGAAGTGCTCGACGTCATGGTCGCGGTGGCCGAGGAAGGCATGACCATGATGGTGGTGACGCACGAAATGGGCTTTGCCCGCAAGGTGGCGCAGCGCGTGGTGTTCATGGACGCCGGCGCCATCGTCGAAAGCGGCACGCCGGAGGCGTTTTTCTCCGACCCGAAGACCGACCGCAGCCGGGCTTTTCTAAGCAAGATTCTAAGGCATTAGAGTTTAGCCAAAGCCGGTCGTCCGAAAGGCCGCGGGGCAGGAACTGTCGACGCACAGCGCCAAACAACGAGCCGCCGGTAGAGTGGATCGGCTACGTTTAGGTCTCCGGCTACGCCTCTGGGAACTTCCATGTGCCGTCCAGAACCTGGCGAGTGGTCGATAGAGCCGTACCATCCAGTTCCAGCCGGGCCACCATCGGCTGTACGGTCAAGCCACCGGCGCCGCGCCGCGCCGCTCGAGCGCGGTCCTGCGGATGATTTCCGCGATCTCCGGGCTGCTGCTGCACAGCATCTGGAAATCCGCCGCGTGCAGCGACAGGAGTGAGACAGAAGTTGCGGCAGTGACGGTCGCCATACGCGGTTCGCCGCTGATCAGCGCCATCTCGCCGAAGAAGGCGCCAGGGCCAAGCTCCACCGGGTTCGGCGTCGCGACGCTGACGCGGCCCTCCACGACGAAGAACATCCGATCACCGGTCTCGCCGCTGCGGCAGATCACGGCGCCCGCCGGCACCGTGCGGGGTCTTAACGCGCGCACGATCTCGACCAGCGTGGCCGGGCCAAGCTTCTGAAACAACGGAACGCCGGCAATCAATTGCCAATTGCGGACGAAATCCTCGCGACGGACTTCTTGATAAAAGCCGGAGGCAAGAATGCCGGCCCAGAGCCCGAAGATGCCGATGCCACACATCATGACAGCCCCGGCAAGAACGCGGCCGGCGAAGCTTTGCGGGATGTCGTCGCCATAGCCGGTAGTGGACAGCGTGACCACCGCCCACCACATTGTCTCGGGGATGCTGCCGAACTTTTCCGGTTGGACGTCGCGCTCGATGACATAGGCCGCGAGTGCGACACCGAACAGAACCAGGCCGAAGACCGTGGTGACGCCGACCAGGTTGCGCGCTTCGTTGGCCAGAACCCTGCCAAGCAGCGGGAAGAAGGTCGAGTCGCGCAGCGGCTTCAGCAGCCAGACAGCACAGTAGAGGCTCCGGTCGGGCGTGCCGTCGAGCAGAAATGCGGCGACTGGAACCAAAACCGCGAGCACATCGATCGCGATTGCCGGCGTCCTGTCCCTGAGGTCTCCCGCCCTGCGCTTGAGCAGGGTCTCGGCCATCTGCAGAAGATAGGCGGCCCAAATTACAGCGAGCACGGCAGCCAGAGCCAGTCTGCTTCGTCCGGACATGTTCGGCATCGTGAGCGCAGCCACCGCCAGAAGCCCAGGCGCAGCGAGCACCGCATTTAGCGGTGCGTAGATTCTCAGAAAAGGCAGTACCGACATTCTATCCCACCAGCGGCCACTGTGCTCCAGAATAGAGGCCTTCCGGGCAAGCGCAAAGGGTGCTTTGCGATCGCAAGATCAGGTCACGCCAATGGCTTTCGGGCGCCGCTATCGGCGCTCCACGGTCGCACCGCAGGCGACGGATCAGCTCGGGAGCCGCCACATTCGCACGCGACCCGCACCGCGCAATTCCGTTTCCTCGAGTGGGTCGCAAGCAAATTTCGGTCCAAGCAGTTGGCAAGTTGCATCGGAAATACGGATTTCATCGGGCTCCGCGGACGTTTGAATACGTGAGGCGAGATTAACGGTCTCACCCCACAGGTCATAGGCGAACCGCCTCTTGCCTATGACGCCGGCGACGATCGGTCCTGAATGAATTCCAATTCTCAGCCTTATCGGTTCTCCTGCGAAGCGTTCCCGCTTGACCGCTTTGCGCAGCTCAATCGCATAGCGCGTGAGGGCCTTTGCATGATCGGATCGCGCCGTGGGCAGGCCGGCGACCACCATCACACAATCGCCAATTGTTTTGATTTTTTCGCAGCCGTATCGCTCAGAGAGCCGATCCGCCGCCTTGAAGAAGTAGTTTAAAATAGCGAGCGTCGTCACCGCTCCGACGCTGCGCGCTCGTTCCGTAAAACCGACGATGTCGGCAAAAAGCACACTCACCTCTGCGTGGTTGTCGGCAATTTTCTTTTGCGCTTTCAATCGCTCCGCGATCGAGGCCGGGAGAATGTTGAGGAGCAGGTTTTCGGCGCGCTGATATTCACGCGCCAATCCCTCCTGGCTCTTCCTCAACGCCTCGTTCGTCGATTGCAATTTTTCGTTGAGTTGACGCTCCCTCTGTTGCAGGAGCGTCATTTCATAGGCCTTCTGTTGAAGCCGCTGCCTGTTGTCTCGTTCGGCAGTGGCGTCCAGAAAAAGCAGCCACACGAACGCATTGTCAGCAAAAAAATGGAGGTCGGCGACACGCCCGCCGGGCAGTTCAACCATGTCCATGCGAAACGGAAGCTCCGGGCAAGGCAGCAAACCTTCCATGAATTCAAGCTGCCCCGCAACAGGCTTGCCGATGCGAAGCGATGACAGCCCGTAATGTTCAACATTACCGCCCTTGGCAGCTATGCAAAGCTCAGCGTCGATTTTCAGATAAGCGACAGCGTGCCCGTCGAAGAAGAAATTGAAAAACCAATTTCTGACTTCTTTTGGCAATTCATGCATGGTCTATTTGGTGACCATCAAGGCAAGTTGACGAAAGGCGTCATCGACCTGCTCGCCCGAAAGCGCACTTGTTAGATAGATTTGCCATCCACGTTGCCTCAACTCGTTGATCTCACCATCCGATATCGCCCACCGATCGGCCAGATCGGACTTGTTGAACAGCAATACGAACGGCATGGCGCCGAATTCGGCCTCGACCCGTTCGCGCAGCGTGAGTGCCACGGCAAGAGTAGCAGCGCGGGTTCCATCGACGACTAGCACGAGCCCGGTTGCACCTCGAACATAGCTGACGCGGAATGAGCCGATATCGTCCTCGCCGGCCAAATCCCACAAAATCAGATCCACGGTTTTGTCCGGGAGCGCGACGCTTTTCTTGTCGATTTTCACTCCGACGGTGGTCAAGTAGGTTTCTGAGAAGATGCTCTGCACAAACCTGCGGACCAGACTCGTCTTTCCGACGGCGAAGCCGCCCAGCATGCAGATCTTTTTTTGCAACATGTTGGGCTCCGCTAGTCCAGGTTTACCGTAATCGAAACCCGGCGATTGGTGGAGCTACCGGTTAGACTGTTTTCAGGTACAGCCGGCTCAAAAGTGCCCGCGCCCCGAACCAGCAGCAGTTCGGGAGCAACGCCGCGCTTGTTGAGAAGCGCACGAACTGTCTCGGCGCGGGCGGCGCTGATCGACGCGTTGGCCGTCTCACGGCCCGTGGTGTCCGAATGCCCGGTCAACATGAACCTCGCCGTTACGCCGGAATTGCGGGCACTCTGGGCGAATTCCTTTATTTGATCCGCCAACCTGTCGAGAACCGGCGTCTGCTCCGGTCCCGGCACAACCTTGCCGGAAGAGAAGAAAATATCGGTCGTCTGGATCGCCTGCCTCAAATGATTAAGTTCTGCGAGGTTCAGCTCACGCAGCTGCGAGACATCCAGAACCACTCCGTCCGCCGAAAGTTGTTCAGCGGCGGCCCGCGCGCGGTTAATCCAGCCGGCAGGAGCCTCACCCACGGCCACGATGCGACCCTGGATGATCGAGAGCTGAACGGTTTTCGGCGGGGACAGCGCCGCCGTCAGCCGCTTCACCACAAACTTCGGATCAAGGCTCTGATAGAATTGCCACTGTGCATGAACGCGGGCAGGATCAACGTCCGTTCCGGACAGCAGGGCTTGCGGGTCGGCGGCAAGCGGGTCTCTCAAGCCGGAAATATAGAAATGTCCGCCCCTCGCCGTTTGTTGGGCGACGATGATTCCCGGTTGGGCCTCAAGTCGCGACACATAATACTGCCAGTGCTCCGCCGCGCGTGCTTCGGGGCTCACGTCACGAACCTTGGAGATGTCGAATTCGGGTCCGCCTGCCGAAAGCTGCCGGGCCGCCGCGCGCGCGCGATCTATCCAGGTGTCGGGAGCCTCACCCTCGGCAACGATGCGATCATCGACGATCGAAAGTCGTACTGTATCCGGCGGATACAGTGACGCCGTCAGCCGCTTCAGCACGAACTCCGGCTCAAGGCTCTGATAGAACTGCCACTGCGCATGAACCCGGGCGGGATCGACCTCTGTTCCCGACAACAGCGACTGCGGATCGGCGCCAAGCGGGTCTCGCAGGCCGGCAATATAGAATTGGCCGTCGCTTATCTTTTGGTCTGCAACGATGATGCCCGGCTGGGTCTCCAGTCGCGACACATAGGCGTGCCAGCGCTCCGCCTCGCGCACTTGGGGACTTACGTCACGAACCCCCGAGATATCGAAGACCGGCCCGCCTGCCGAAAGCTGCTGGGCCGCCGCGCGCGCCCGGCTGATCCAGGTGTCGGGAGCCTCACCCTCGGCGACGATGCGGCCATCGACAATCGAAAGTCGCACTGAATCCGGCGGAGCCAGCGACGCCGTCAGCCGCTTCAGCACGAACTCCGGCTCAAGGCTCTGATAAAATTGCCATTGCGAATGAACCCCGGCCGGATCGACTCCCGTGCCTGACAACAGCGACTGCGGGTCGACGGCAAGCGGGTCCCTCAGGCCGGCAATATAGAACTGGCCATCGCGTACCTGCTGTTCGGCAACGATGATGCCCGGCTGGGCCTCCACTCGCGACACGTAAGCCTGCCAGCGCGACACGTAAGCCTGCCAGCGCTGCGCTGATTGCCAGGAAAGAAAGTACCAACCGCCTGCCAGACTCAAAAGCAGCAGGGCAACGGCCGCCACCAGCCACGGAAATCCGTCGTTTGATTCCTCTTGCTTGAGCTCGACGCAGGTCTGCAACTGCGCCTCTACGGAGGCCAGCTGCGAACCGTCGCCGTCGAACTGCTCTAAAGCCTCTGAGGATTGCTCATGGATGCGAAGCAACACATCGCGAACGATTTCATGCAATTCCTCCGGCGGATTTCCCCGGATCACCGAAACCAGTGTCGCAAACGGTCCAACTTCCGACCAGAGACGAAGCTCGCCGAAACGGATTGTGTCCAGGCCGCTCTGCTCTTTCTCGTTAAATGAGTCTTTTACAAAATCCTGAATCGCACTGAGCATCGAAGAAATGAGCTGAGGATCTTCGCTCGTCGCATTGTCGGCAGTTACATGCGCTATCAAAAGGCCGGAATTCCGATGAATGAGAAACGCATGTTCCACACGGTAGACAAGGGAATGCTTCAGAACAACTGCCGAGAAGCTTGCCCCTGTTCTCCAGGCTTCAAGTCTCCACTTGAGCCCGTGCCAGGTGAATATGTGCCTTAGAGTTTCATTCAGCGACTGAAAGGTCTGGTCGATCTTTTCGCCGATCGACTTGCGAATTGCCGGCAGAAACACCGGGTACAATATGTCCGTCAGCGTGCGCGGGCTCTTCTGGATCGACCGTTGCACAGCCCGTTCGACAGCTGGCGCAAGCGCCTCGCCGAGTTGCGCGTAAGGCGCTCGTCCGGCAGCACTGGGAAGAACGTCGCCCACGGCCGCCGCAAGCTGCTCGGGTTCGTCGAGCAGATGCGTGACGCGTGAAAGCTCGGAGATTTCGCGGCTGACCAGCAACTGCCGCAGCGTTTCCATGCGCGGATCGGCGGTTGGAACCGCCTCGAACTGCGCACGGTAGTCCGGATCAACGTTCCGGGCAATTTCGATCAAAAGACGAGCCAGAGCCTCGCGATCAATCTCTGTATCGTTCGAGGCTGTTCTTTGCGGAAGGTTGAATGGGTCGACGGTGGACGTCAAGGTCCCATCAACTCACTTTCCAGCTACGGTCCGAGTTGCTCTTGCTCCCGACGGGATCCTGATTGAGACACTTTGCAACCTCGACAAACAGGCCAGCCAAAAGATTTCGGTCGGTCTTGACGTTGCTGAGGTCGGCAAACATCTTCTCGATCAGCATCTGAACGCCTTCATTCTTCTGCTTGATTTCCTCACGCAGCAAATGATCGTTTCGATTTATCCGGTCCGAAACATCGCGCTCGAGCGCGCTCAACTGATCCGACAACGTGCGCACCTGCTTTTCAAGAGCCTGGTTTTGCTCGCGAAGATTCCGGTCGATCTCCTTGTCGGCATCGGCTCGTGAATCTTTTTCGCTCCGCAATTGCCCTGCAAGCGAATCGATCTGCTTCTTTGCATTCGACTCGTACATTTCGAGATTGCGCTTGGCCTCGGACTCGACATCCTTGAAGCGCTGCAACACCCGTTCTTCAAGCTTGGAAAAACGGCGGTCATAGTCCTGCATCTGGTTGCCGAACAGCAGGTCACGGATCTTGTCGACACCGACGGCGTCGCCGGCGGTTCCGTTTTCGCGAGCCTGAACTCCCATGAAGTTCAGCCCGTTTCCTTCTGTGTTACCTATCAGATTTACGTCCGCCTTCTTTTCTGAAGAAGCGGAATTCGAAGATTCCTTAGCCATCCATATACCCCCATTGAACACATGCCGTCAGGTAAGCATGTCAGCAATCGGGCCGCAAGCCGGATTCGTCTTGACTTATGCCTATTCATGGGGCAGCCGAGCGCGATGGCTAACGGCCCGGCAATGGCAATCAGGGGCGATGCCCTCTCAAAGGCGCGGAGCGTGCGGACGGTTCCGGGTATCCAAAAAGCGGCCTTCAGTCGAACGTCGCCAGCGGCTCGGCATTGATCTCGACCCACTCACAGCGCCGGCTTTCGTGGTAAAAAGACTGAAATGGCGGCGGGAACGACGGGTCGGCGAAGGCGCCGACGGGAATGGCGATCACGCCGGGTTGCGTGTCGATGCGATAGTGGACGGCGGCGCCGCACTCCGGACAGAAATTGTAGATGACGCGGCCGCCCTCGTCGCCCGTGCGCGTGAACTGCTTCGCCCGCCCCTCGATCGATACATCAGCTTGCGCAAACCGGACATTGTAGCTGAAGGCGCTGCCGGTGCGGCGCTTGCAGTCGAGGCAGTGGCAGACCGAGATGCGCACCGGCTCGCCCGAACAGACGGCTGAAAGCTGGGCGCAGAGACATTGCGCGCGGCGCGAGACCATAGTTTCTTCCTCCCCTTCACATCACTGCGTATCGGCGCTGGCCCTCAGTTCCGTCCGCTTCTGTTCCGAAACCATGGCCAGATCCAGCACCTTCTGCAGTTCGGCGGCATGGTGGAATGAAGGCTCGGCCTGCACGCCGCTGCGAACCGCATCGACGAAGCGCTGGTAATTGGTCGGCACCGTGCCGGCGTCGAGCACCTGCCATTTGCCGTTCTCGATATCCTCGCCGACACACGCCTTCAGTTCCGAACCCTCGAGATTGTGCACGACTTCGATGCCGCCCTTGTCGCCATAGATGCGCAGGCGCAATTCGTTGATGTGGCCGGTCGCCCAGCGGCTGGCGTGAACGACGCCAAAGGCGCTGTTGGAGAAATCCAGCGTCATGGCGAAGCTGTCATTGGCGTCGAGGTCGTATTCGCCGATGCGGTTGCCTGGCGCCTTGTCGAAGGTGCGCAGCCGGCAAAACACGTGGTCGATGTCGAGTGCGGCGCCATAGCTGGCGAAATCGAGGATGTGGATGCCGACATCGCCGAGCACGCCGTTGGAGCCGTGGTCACGCGACAGCCGCCACAGCCATTTCGGGTCGGTGCGCCAGTCGCCCCAGAATTTCGACACCAGCCAGCTCTGCAGATAGGAGGACTCGACGTGGCGGACGGTGCCGATCTCGCCGGCCAGCACCATCTGCCGCGCCTTCTGCAAGGCAGCGACATTGCGATAGGTGAGATTGACCATGTTGACGATGCCGGCAGCCTCAGCCGCTTTGGCCATCTCGCTTGCCTTGCCGAAGTCTTCGGCCAGCGGCTTTTCGCACAGCACCGGCTTGCCGGCCGCGATTAGCGCCATGGTGGTCGGGTGGTGAATGCGGTCGGGCGTGACGTTGGCGACGGCATCGAACTCGCCCCACGCCAGCGCGTCTTCCAGCGATGTGAATCGCTTCGGTATCTTGAACCCATCGGCAAATTCGCCAACGCGCTTTTCATCGACGTCGACAGCACCGACGATCTCGACGCCGTCGATACCGCCGAAGCGGCGGGCATGCTCCTGCGCCATCCAGCCGGTACCCAGTATCAAAAGCCGCATTCTCTGCACTCCGAGCGAATTGGTTCGATTCAATGGCGCAGATACGGTCTAGGAAACCCATGCGGAAAACCGCTACGCCTTTTTTCCTGGATTTTGCTTTAGCGGAAGCCGGCCTCGCCCGAAGCGTGCAGCTTGCCGCCGCGCTCGACGATCGGCTCCAGCGCCTTCTCGACCGGCACGTTCGGCGCCTCGAGGATCGCCGACTTGGTGCCCTGCGGATTGTGCGCCCACTTCACCGCATTGCGCAGCACCTTGTGCACATTGGCGTCGTGATAGGTCGGATAGGTCTCGTGGCCCGGGCGGAAGTAGAAGACATTGCCGGCGCCGCGGCGATAGGTCAGCCCAGAACGGAACACCTCGCCGCCCTGGAACCAGGAGATGAAGACGGTCTCCAGAGGTTCGGGCACGGCGAACTGCTCGCCATACATTTCTTCATTCTCGAGCTCGAAATATTCGCCGACGCCCTCGGCGATCGGATGGCTGGGACTGGTCACCCAAAGCCGCTCGCGCTCGCCCGCCTCGCGCCATTTCAGCGTGCAGGGCGTGCCCATCAGCCGCTTGAAGATTTTCGAGAAATGGCCGGAATGGAGAACGATCAGCCCCATCCCCTCCCAAACGCGGCGGGCGACGCGCTCGACGATCTCGTCGGCCACCGCGCCATGATCCTTGTGGCCCCACCAGACCAGCACGTCGGTCTCGGCCAGACGGTCGGCCGGCAGGCCGTGCTCCGGCTGATCGAGCGTGGCGGTCGAGGCGGAGATCGCCTTGTCGGCATTCAGCGCCTTGGCGATGGTCGTGTGCATGCCCTCGGGATAGAGGGCTGCGACCACCTCATTGGTCCGCTCATGGATGTTCTCGCCCCAAACGACAGCGCGTATTGTCATGGATGTCCTCGTGGTGAAGCCGACCCGCAGGGGTCACTCATAGTCTGCCTGGGGGTGAAAAGGGAATAGGCAGTGGGGAATAGGCAATAGGGGCAGAAAAACAATCAACAGGCGATGGACGCTCCTGGGCCCTACTGCCTACTGCCTACTGCCTACTGCCTACTGCCTACTGCCTACTGCCTTACGCTCCCCGGCCTTCCTGAGCGACCCGCGTCAGCGGCTTGGTCAGGCGCGGCACGACGACGAGGCGCTTAATCTTGCCCTTCTTGTAGGCGGCAAGGAAGCGGGCGTAGTCCTTGAAGACGACGCAGCCATTGGATTCCGCACGGCCGCCGCGCAGCATGTAGGTGTGGGCGAGCAGGCCGTCGCGGCCGTATTTATTGCCGCCGCTGACCGGAGTGAGACGGAGCGCCTCGACGCCATGGAAGCGGGATTCGCGCAGTCGCAGATCATAGGTGTTGGGCGGCGTCGGGCCGACATTCTTCTTGTGCACGAAGCGCGGCTGGTCGACCATCGAACCCAGCCCCGAATGGGCCTCCAGCCGCGAGCCGTCCGGCATATAGACGGTCTTGGCCGAGATATCGTACACGGCGACGCCGCCGCCCATTCCGGGCGTGGCGAACAGATCCTTGAAGGCGCGACCGACACCGCCCGCCGGGACGTCCGGCTTGGCATAGGCCAGCATCTCGCCGGCCTGTGTCTTCGACCGTTTGCCAGGCTTGATCCGGCTTGATTGGATGCTCTGGCTGTCTGGCACGCCAGGCAGTGCGGCGACCTCCGAAGTACTGCGTGGCGAGCGCGGCGACGAATTGCCCGGCGACTGGGGTGCGGGGCTCTCGGGCGTCCTGTCGGTCTGTGGCTTGGCTGCCCTGGGCTTGCTGGCTTGCCGAGCCTCGGCAGGCTGAGCGGTTTCGGCGCGTGGACGCCAACCGGGCAACGCAATGTTGTCGGGCAGATCGTCCTGCGGCGGCAGCGAAGCGACCTGAACCTCGGCCTGCTCAGGATCCTGCCCTCCGGCGATTGCTTCAACGGCCGGCGGCGGGGCCAGCATGTCAGCGTCTTCCGGCAAGCTGTTGGCCAGCGCCAGCGCCAGGCGCGATGAGCGTTCGATCTCAGCCACTTCCGGCCCAAAGCGTTCCGAGGCCGGGCCATGCTGATCGGGCAGCCGGACTTCGGCGAAACGGGCAGCGACCGGAAGGCTGGCAAGCATGAAGGGCGCATTCGAGGCCTTGGCGAAGGCGGCAGCCAGCTTTTGCGGCGACAGCTCTGCCTTGGCCACCACGCCGTCGAAGCGCATGCCGCGCGAAGTGGCGAGAGCGACGCTGGTGTTTGGCGCAATGTTTGAGGCGACACTGCTCGGGGCCACAGCGTGCGCGGCCGGCTTCAGCCGCGCCATCTTGCCGTCATGCGCGAAGTTCGCGGCGGCATGCGCGCAGCCGGCGTCGCATTGGCTGAGCAGCGAGGCCTGTGATTTTTGCGCCGAAAGCCGAGGCGCCCACGAATTGGCGAGGCTGCGGCGCGAATCGGCAAGTGCTGCGTTCGGCAGAAGCAGACTGTGCGGAAGGCTGTTGGAGGCTGCGGTGAGCGAGGTACCGAGCGAATAGAGGCCGGCCATAGTTGCCACCGACCACAGCGCCAAGGCCGCGCCGACAACCGGCACCACCACCCAGCGCTGGCCGGATCTCTTCGAAGTCAAACCCCGTTCAGGAGTATCGCCCCGGTCTTTCAAACGCAAAAACGCCATACAACCACTCTCAATCGGCATGCAGGCTTGCGACCCTCGCATCCGTGACATCCACAGTTCGCTGGTGCCCCCTGCACCTTTCGCGTCTGTTGCCGATTGAATCAAAAGATGGACAAAGTTGGTTAACCAATCCCTCCATCAGCCACCGATTATGCGGCGCCTGATACGAAAAAAAGAGCACTCCATGGTCTGCGCCACGGTAGAATGCTCTCCCTCACCCCCGCCTTGCTGCCCGTTTTTGCGATCCAAGTCAAGGAAACGCTGCGTCAGCTTGCTGCAAGCCTGTGCTGATTGCCCGCTGATCGGCCTTCTCAATCAGTTGACCTTCCGGTGGCTGGAAGGTCTATCTGCTCAGAGACGGAGACCTCCGGCGACGGAAATTTACCGATGAGAACCGGCATCACGACCGAAGAATCCGACTGCAGGTCGAACCCCTGCTGCGGCTGGCTGAGCACGGATGAATGGGGCAAGGACATGGCGCCGTGAGATGGACTGTGAAAGCGGCGCTGCTGTGGCTGGTCTGTGCCCTTACGATGGGCGCCTCCGTCGGCAGCGGACCGATCGTCGCGGCCCGCCAGGCGTCGATGAAGGAGATGGCGGCGGCTGCGAAAACCATTGCCGGCATGTTCGACCGCAGGCAAGCCTATGACGCGGCAGCCTTCAAGGCGGCAGCGGACACGCTGCGCGCGCGCATCGGCCCTGCCCTGATTGCCGAATTTCCGAGCGGCTCGCTTGGACCGCCTTCGCAGGCCAGGCTGGAGATCGATCAGTCACGGGCGGAATTCGAGGCCCTGGCAAATCATATCGGAACGCTGGCCGACGCTCTGGCCGCCAAGGCCGAAAGCGCGCCGGCCGTCATCACCGATGACATGCGCATGGGCACCGGCCTGGCGATGGGCGGCGGCAGCCTGCTCGGCAAGCGCTCGATTCCAGAGGAAGCCGATCCGACCAAACTGCCGGCGGAGCATATCCTGCATCTCATCCTGCAGGATTGCTCGACCTGTCATTCGAAATTCCGGCAAAAGGTACAGTGAAGCGACATTATCCGGCGGAGCATTTCTTGCTGGCCTGCGCCACAGTCACTTTGCATACAAGTAAATTCGTTTGTGCTAATATATCGCCGGCCGTGCATATCCATGCATGACGAGCATCGGGAGGATGCAATGAAAACCATGAATCGCAGGTCTGCAATTGCCCTCGGTCTGACGACCGCCGCGGTAGCGCCTTTGTTCACCTTGGCGGCATCGGCAAAAATCAAGAAATACGGCCCGAAAGAGGGCAAGGAGATTGCGCCCGGTGTCAGGGTGGTGGAGGTCGGCACCGGCAATGCAGACATTCCCGCCTACAAGAGCATCGCAATTATCGACGTTGTGTTTCAGCCCGGAGCACATGCTCCTCAAACCGTGATGGACAACGACATGGTGTGCACCATTACCTCAGGTGCATTCACGATCAAGAAAGCGGACAAGGAATTCAAGCTCAAGACGGGTGATATGTACACCTGCTCCAAGGGCAAGACCGATGAAGCGACGAATACAAGCAAGGAGGTCGGCGTGCATCGCATCGCCGTATTGATACCCGCATAGCAGATGGAATTCCGGCCGGACCACGCCGTCGCGAGTCCGGCCGGCCAGACGAGGCGATCTCGTTCCGTCGTCAGCGCGGCCATCTCACGCCAGCCACTCCCTGATCGCCGAGCGGGCGGGAACGGCGCGCATGTGGTCTTCGCGCTATGGCTTTGTTTGGGCATGATCTTTTGGGGAAGCTGGCTTGGTTTTCAAGTCATCGGCTAGGTCGAATGGCTGATCAACCAGCGCATCCACGTGGCCAATACGGAGATCGAAAACCGCACGAGTTTTGCCGGCCACCGAGCGGTGTTCGAGGCGATCGAGCGCCGCGACCCGGAAGCGGCCGGCCAAGCGATGCGGGCGCATCTGGAAAACGCCCGGCGCAAGTTCAATTCAGGTTCGGGCAGATTGGACTAGCCGGCAGACGCGGCAGCGCTCTGGCGCAAAGCAAAAAGCCCGCCGTTCATAGCCGGCGGCTCCCTTCAATCATACAGCGCGATCCGGTCGCCGATAACCAGGACGACCGAATTTCGGCCTTCAGCGGCTGGTTGCGCTCAGGGGGCGGGCTTCGATGGGTTTGAAGCGACCAGCGAACCCAGTTTGCCGGCTTTGGCCAGACTCGGCTTTTCGTAGGTTTTTTTCACAGAATCCCTCCTTAATAGCATCAATTTCGTCTGCTGGGCCCGTTTTGTCAAATCTGGCAGCAGTCCGTCACAGGTCCCGGCGGCAATTCGTGCCCTTACGCCGGCTCGCGCTTGAGCGCCTGCGCCATGCAGTGAATGCCGCCGCCGGTCTTGGAAATCTCGCTCATGTCGACGGCAGCAACCTCGAAGCCGCGCGCTTTGAGTTGGCCGATCAGCGACTGGCTCGACGTCGGCGCGATCACCCTGTCCTTGCCAAGCGACATGAAGTTGCAGCCGAGCGCCATCGTGTCCTGGAACGGCACGTCGATGATCTCGTGGCCCTTGCCCTTCAGCCAGTCGACGATGCCGGGCTCGGTGCAGGCGAGACACACCGCGGTGAGTTTTTCGGCGATCGGCACCACCATCAGGTCGATATGGACGTAATATTCGTCGATGAAGGCGAGGCGCGTTTCCCAGCCTTCCTTTTCGAACCAGTCCTGCACCTGGCGGGCGCCCTCTTCCTGCGTGCGGGCGCCGCCGCAGCCGATCAGCACCACGCCCTCCTCGATGACGTTGAAGTCGCCGCCTTCGAAGGTGCCAGCCGTGACCATGTCGTAGATCGGGATGCCGAGCTTTTCATAGGTGCGGATGGCGGCATAGTTCTCGCCGCGCCGCCACCAATTGGCCATGGCGGTGATGAAGGCGCCGTAGGGCGTCATGACGCTGGAGTCTCTGGAATAGACCTGCATCGGCAGTTCCGGCGTCGGCTCGTGCCAGTGGATGTTGACGCCGAAATGCTCATAGGCGGCGACGAGGTCCTTGTGCTGCGCCTGGGCGATCTGAACGTTGCAGGGCGCTTCGCGCAAATGCTTGCGCGAGAGCGAGCTGGTCGAGAGGTGGCGCAGGAAGTTTGGCGAGCCGAGCAACACGTCTGTCAGCACGTCGGTCTCGTTGGCAAAGCCCCATGATGTCAGCGGCTTGGTGCCGCCGGCGGGATTGCGGCGCTGCAGCGAGAACGGTTCGGCGATGATGCGATCATGGACGGTCATAAGGTTCTCCTCGATTTGACTATGCAGCTTGATTGGATTGGCTGCTCGGAATCCACCAATCGCGTCCGCGCGCGGTGGTGACATATTCCGGCCAGCGGAAATTGATCGGCGGGTCATAGTCGCAAAGCGGCGCGATCCAGTTGGAGCCACCAATGCCGCCGCCGGTGCGGGTGACGAATTCGTCCATGGCTGCATCACGCGCGGACTTGTCCTCGAGCAGGCGGAGGGCTGCAAGCGCAACCGTCTTGGCGGCGCAAATGACCATCGGGTCGATGGTGGCCGAGATACCGCCCAGCGCGTTCATCGCCCAGGATGGATAGGCATGGCCATTCGCCGAGCGCAGCGCCGGGCGGGCGACATAGAAGCGTGCGGTCGGCGTGTGCCACGACATGTCGGTGTAGTCGTCGGAGGTCGAGTTGATCTGCGACGGAGGCAAATCGCGGCGCAGGATTGCCTCGGCCTCTTGCGGCGCAACCAGCCGCTCCATCTCGTCGATGAAAGGGTTGTCGGTCGCGGTGCCGCCGGCATTGACCTGGACCTCGCGACCGATCGCTTTCGCCGCCTCGTCCCAGCTTGGAGCGCCAACGGTGGACAGCGCCTCATAGGCAATCCCCGCCATGGCGTGATTGGCGAGGCCCGGCCTCGACTTCGACACCCAATGGCGCTCATAGCGACAACCGCTGATCGCCGCGGCCGCGGCCGCATTACGGTCGAGCACCGCGGTGACCTGCTCTGCCATGGCAATGGTCGGCACGCGGATCATGTACTGGATCTCGGCCAGCCCCGCCGGCAGATTGTCGGCGGTCGCCTGCCCGGCGGTGAGGATCGCCTCGCTGATCGACCAGCCGCCCTGGTGGGGTAGCATGGAATCGCGCAGCGCCTTGGAGGCCATGTACATCGTCATCAGTGCGTCGTTGGCGCCGGGCGCCCGCACCGCCGAATGCGCCTGCGGGATCGGCGCGCCATCGCTTGCGCGAACCCAGTTTTCGGGTTCGTCGCAGACAAAACGGTAGATCATCGCATAGGCGGCGCCGCAATGCGTGTCCCAGCGCGCCGTGTTGCAGAGCGGCAGCATATAGAAGGGGTGGAAGGAGATCATGCCGGCAAGGCCGTCATAGTAGCCCTTGGCCGCATGGATCGGCTTCGAGCCCCTGACCTTCTCGGCCGGCTCGCCGGTGAAGCGCAACGTCCCCTCGATGCCGTGGCGTTGCATTGCCGCCTTGGTGGCGAGAAGTCCGCCGAGGCCGGCAATGCCAAGCCCGGAATGCGGATCGGTGTGGCCGCCGGCCTCGCTGCCGAGGCGCGGCCGCGATCGCTTCACCGTTGCCGCGTCCTGGCAGTTGCCAGGCACGGCGTCGTATTCGCCGTACATGCCGATGGTCGGCCCCGGGCCATTCGTCCAGTGGGCGCAAAAGGCGGTCGGCATGCCGGCCGACCCTTCCTCGACCGAAAAGCCCTCATGCTTCAGCCGCGCGACATACCAGGCCGCCGACTGGTATTCGCGCCAGGCTGTTTCGCCGAAATCGAAAATGGTGCGCGTCCACGCCGACAGCGACGGCTGGATGCTATCGAGACAGGCAAGCGCGGTGGCTTGCGCCGAGGTCGTCACCGGTTTCTCCATGCGGCCCAAGAAAGCAGTGAAGCGGCATTGCAAAAAGTGATATGTTTTTCCGGTTCATGCAAATTCGGTTCACCTGAGGCCTCTTGCGAATACCTTCCACACAGGCGCTGCGCGCCCTCGACAGTTTTGCCCGTCACGGCAGTGTCTGGCGCGCAGCCGATGAACTGCACTTGACCCGCAGCGCCGTCAGCCATCAGTTGCGGCTGCTCGAACGCGACCTCGGCTTCGACCTGCTGGAGCGCATCGGCAAGGGCGTGGCGCTGACACCGCGCGGCCAGCGCTATGCCGCCGATGTGAGAAAGGCGCTGACGGTGCTCGGCGATGCGGTGACGCGCCAGGCCGGCACGGGCGTCGGCGGTTCGTTCGCCGTTTCCTGCACGCCGGGCTTCGCCTCTCTGTTCCTGTGCACGCACATCGGCGAGTTCCGGCAGATGTATCCGGACGTGGCGCTGTCGATCCTGACGCCGCGGCGGCTGGACGATGTCAGCAATCCGGACGCCGATGCCTTCATTGCCTTTGGCGTCGGCAACTGGCCGAACCGCTCGGTGGAGTTGCTGTGCGAAATCTCGTTCACGCCACTTTGCAGCCCGACACTGCTCAACAAGGTCGGCGGCTTTTCAAAACCGGCCGACGTGCTGCGCGCCAATCTCCTGCATCTCGGCGACACCGAGGACTGGGCGCGCTGGCTGGCGCTGTCCAAGGTGGAAAACCCCGACACCGAAGGCGGCATCTTCTTCTCGGACATGAACCTCGTTTTTTCCGCGGCGATCGCCGGCCAGGGCATCGCCATGGGCGACGAGCTGACCAGCCGCCGGGCGCTGAGCGAAGGCCGTCTGGTGCGCCCCTTCGACATCGCGATCCCCTCGCCGCGCTCGTATTTCCTGGTGTCGGAACATGCCAAGGCCAGCCACCCGGTGCTGGAAGCATTCAATGGGTGGTTGAGGTCGAAGCTGTCGGAGAACCGGATCAGCCCGTACTAGCCTCCCATCCGTGAATCAAATTTGCCGATCAGGCGAAAACTATTCGGTTGCGGTGAGCCGGCGCACTGCCCTACGCTCAAGCCACGATCAAGGAAGAGGCAGGATGCAGCAACCCGGCCGGGCCGCAGAGATCAAGGCAATCGGGATCGGCAAGAGCTTCGGCTCGTTCCAGGCGCTGGACGATCTGACGCTCAATATCGGCCGCGGCGAGTTTTTGACGCTGCTCGGCCCCTCGGGTTCCGGCAAGACCACCTTCCTGATGATTCTGGCCGGCTTCGTGCAGCCCACCGTCGGCAGGCTTTTCAGCGACGGCGTCGATATCACCGAACGGCCGGCCGAGCAGCGTGCCGCCGGCATGGTGTTCCAAGGTTATGCGCTGTTTCCGCATATGTCGGTCGAAGCCAACATCGCTTTCCCGCTCAAGGTACGCAAGAAATCGGCTGCCGAGATCAAGCGCCGCGTTGCCGAGATGATCGAGCGCGTCGGCCTCAAGGGCCATGAGACGAAACTGCCGGCGCAGCTTTCCGGCGGCCAGCAGCAGCGCGTGGCGTTGGCCCGCGCTTTGGTGTTCGAACCCGGCGTGCTGCTCCTCGACGAGCCGTTCTCAGCGCTCGACAAGAGCCTGCGCGGCCAGATGCAGGCCGAGATGAAGCGGCTGCATCAGGAGACCGGCACCACCTTCGTCTTCGTTACCCACGACCAGAGCGAGGCGCTGGCGCTGTCGTCGCGCGTCGCCATCTTCAACCATGGCAAATTGCTGCAGGTCGGTGCACCGGACGAGGTGTATGACCGGCCGGCCAATCGTTTCGTCGCTGAGTTCCTGGGCGAGATCAACATGCTGCCGCTCAAGGGCGTGAAGCGCGCCGACAATGGCGCGACCGCGCTCTGCGAAGACCGCGCGATCACGCTGCGCGGCAATGCCGAGGCGGTGAACGGCAACGCCATATTGGCGATCCGGCCCGAACATATGTCGATCGCGCGCGAAGCCGCCACCGGCGAGAATGGCATCGCCGCCACCGCCATCGGCTCGACTTATCTGGGTGCGGCGACCAAGCTCGATCTGACGACGCGCCAGGGCGCCAAGGTGACCGTCTCGGTGCCGAACGAGGTCGCGGCGGCGGCGCTGAGCAAAGGCAATTCCGTCTGGCTGACCTGGCCGGCGGAAAAGGGTTTCCTCCTTCCGGACGGAGGATGACGACGAGAACGGCGAAGTCTTCCAGCAAAGAATCTGGAGCGCGCCATAACCACCGGAACCAACAACGAAAAAGGGGAACTAAAATGACAGACCAAAGCAAAAAACAAGCCATGGACGCGCTATCCGCCCGGGCTGTGCGCGGCGAGATTTCGCGCCGGCAATTCACCCAGCTTGCAGCCTTCGTGCTGGCCGGCACGCCGATGCTGCTGCGCTCGACCGGCGCGTTTGCGCAGGCCAAGGAACTGGTGCTGGTCAACTGGGGTGGCGATGCCCTCACCGCTTATGACGCCGCCTATGGCCAGGCCTTCACCAAGGACACCGGCATCGCCGTCAAGATGGACGGTTCGGGCCCGACCGAAGGCGCGATTGCCGCACAGTTCAAGAGCGGCGCGCCGACCTGGGATCTCGTCGATGTCGACCCGTTCTCGGCCATCACTCTCGGTGCCCAGGGTGCGCTCGAGCCGATCGACTACGCCGTCGTCGACAAGAAGAAGATGCGAGAAGGCTTCGGCTGGGAATACGCGGCCTCGACCTATTTCTTCTCCTACGTCATCGCCTATGACTCGGAGAAATACGGCAAGGACGCGCCGACCGGCATGGCCGACTTCTTCGACGTGAAGAAGTTTCCGGGCAAGCGCTCGCTCTACAAATGGGGCGTGTCGAGCTGGGAAGCAGCGCTGCTTGCAGACGGCATCGCGCCGGCCTCGCTCTACCCGCTCGACCTGAAGCGAGCGCATGACAAGATCGCCGCTTTCAAGGAAAACGTCGTGGCTTACTGGGGCGGCGGCGCCGAGAGCCAGAGCGTGCTGCTCAACGGCGAAGCCTCGATGGCGATCGTGTGGTCGACCCGCGCCTCGCTGATCGAGCAGGACTCGGGCGGCAAGATCAAGTTCATCTGGGATCAGGGCCTGATTTCGCCCGGCGCGCTGGCCGTGCTCAAGGGCAACCCCGGCGGCAAGGACGCAGCGATGAAGTTCATCGCCAGCGCCCAGGATCCGCAAAAGCAACTGGTGATGTTCGACAAGCTCGGACAGGGTCCGGCCAATCCGGCCGCCGATGCGCTGATCCCCGCCGACAAGAAGCGCATCAACCCGGTCGATCCCGAAAACATGAAGAAGCAGATCGCGCTCGACATGGACTGGTACGCCAAGAATTACGGGGCAGCACTCGACGAATACACCAAGATCATCTCGGCCTGACCAGGCCGGGCACGAGCTTCGATGAGAGGCACCCTCTCCGACAGGATGGGCGCGGCGGTGCTGATGGCGCCGCTGCTCCTGTTCCTTGTGCTGGCCTACGCCTGGCCGTTCCTCGGCGTCGTCAAGTGGAGCGTCACCTTGCCGACACCGGGGCTCGGCCAGTATGGCGCGCTCGCCACCGATGCCCTGGTGCAGTCTGTGTTCATCCGCACGCTGCGCATCGCGCTGATCGTCACCGTGGTTTCCGTGGCGGCGGCATACGCCATCACCATGGTGTGGGTGCGCGGCAGCCCGGCACAGCGCATAATCGCTGAATTCTGCATTCTCGTCCCCTTCTGGATCTCGGTGCTGACCCGCGCCTTCGGCTGGGTGGCGCTTTTGTCCAACCGCGGCCTGATCAACACCTGGCTACAATCGATCGGCTTCATCTCCGAGCCGCTGGCGCTGGTGCGCAACGAGTTCGGCGTCATCGTCGGCATGACGCATTTCCTCATTCCCTTCGCGGTGTTCCCGCTGGCCTCCGCCATGCGCAGCCTCGACGAGCGCGTGCTGCTCGCGGCGCGCGGGCTCGGCTCCAGCCGCATGCGCACCTTCTGGACCGTGTTCGTGCCGATGACGCGCTCCGGCATCATCGGTTCGGCGATGATCGTGTTCGTCTTCTCGCTCGGCTTCTTCGTCACGCCGGCGATCCTCGGCGGCGGCCGCAGCGTGATGATCGCCGAGCTGATCTATCTCCGCATCTTCCAGAGTCCCGACTGGGGACTGGGCGCGGCGATCAGCGTCGTGCTGGTGCTGTTCGTCGGCGCGCTCATGGCGCTGCTGTTCCGCTATGTCAGACCGAAGCAGCTGATCTGATGCCGACCTATCGCCCCGGTCCCGTCTCGCTGATCCTCGCCGTGCTGGTGGCGCTGTTCCTGCTGCTGCCGCTGCTGGCGGTCATCCCGGTGTCGCTGACGCCAAGCCGCATGCTGGCTATGCCGACGGGCGAACTGTCGCTGCGCCACTACCGCGCGCTGATCGAGGATCCGCGCTGGCTCGACGCCGTCCTGCTGTCGATCCGCATCGGCATCGTCAGCAGCGTCATCTCCACCGTGCTGGCGCTGTGCTTCAGCCTTGGCGTCTGGATGTTCCAGCCGCGCTTCACCGCCACCCTTGTCGGCTTCGTGCTGTTGCCGATGGTGGTGCCGCCGGTGGTCTCGGCGATCACGCTCTACTTCCTGCTGACGTCGATCTCGGGCATGAGCTCGTTCTTCGGCTACGACACCTGGCTCGGCGTCGCCATGGCGCATTCGGTGATGACGGTGCCTTTCGCCACGGTGCTGATCCTGGTCTCGCTCAGCCAGCTCGACCGCCGCATCGACCTTGCTGCGCGCGGCCTTGGCGCCGGTGTGTGGGAGCGCGCCACGCGCATCATCATGCCCAACATCAAGTTCGGCATCGTCACCGCCGCGCTGCTGTCCTTCGTGCTGTCCTGGGAAGAGATCGGCGTCACGCTGTTCATCACCTCGGTCAACGCCATCACGCTGCCGCGGCTCATGTGGATGGGCCTGCGCGACAACATCGACCCGGCGATCGCCGCGCTCTCGGTGATCCTGATCATCATCACTGTGCTGGTGCTGGCGGTGCGGACGGTGGTGGTGAAGATGCGCGGCGGGCACTGAGCCAAGGTGGCCAACAACGGCGATAGCCAAGCCGCTGTGTGAAGGGCGTTACGGACGGTGAGCGCCGGGTACATTACGCGGCGTCATGGGAAACCTGCCGCTGGTGACATTTGCCTTCGTGTCGGTGCTCGGAATGGCGGTTCCGGGACCGGACGTCGTGCTCGCCATCACCAACGGCTCCCGCTACGGTTTTCGACGCGCGTTTCTCGGCATGGCCGGCGTCGTACTGTCGGATTTCATTCTTATCAGCATCGTCGCGCTGGGCTTCGGCGCTCTTCTGCTGGCTTCGGAATTCTATCTCTCGGCTCTCAGGATGTTCGGCGCGGGCTATCTGCTTTTCGTCGCCATCGGTACCCTGCGCACCGCATCCCGACCTTCGTTCAACCCTAACCTTCCCGAAACACGCCATTCAGCCAAGGCACTCATTGGGCGCTGCTTCCTGGTGGCGGTCACAAATCCGGCGGCCTGGCTGCTTTTCCCCGCGATCCTGCCGCATTTTGTCCGCGTGGATGAGCCGATCTCGATCCAGTATGGCATCCTGGCCATTATCGCCGCGCTTGCCGATGTGTTTGTGCTGACGTTTTACGCAGCCCTTGGCGCGCGGGCCGCAAGGCTTCTGGCTGGGCCAAACGCCGTGTGGATCGACCGGTTTTACGGTATCGCCCTGCTTGGTCTTTCAAGCACTTTGATCCTGCAATCCCTCGGGCATCTGAGATAGTCGGCACAGGAAAACACAGGGCCGGATTTAGCAATCGGTCCGCCGTCAGCTTGCGAAGAATCTCGACAGCCTTGCAGCCGTAGCTTCGGGGTGCTCTTCCGGGAAGAAATGCCCACCCTTGACCGAGCCGCCTCCGACGTTATCAGCCCATTGCCGCCAGATCGCCAACGGGCCGCCCTCCTCCGCATACCAGTTTTCCAACCCACCCTCGCCGCTCCAGAGCGCAAGCAGCGGGCATCTGATGCGACGGCCGTCAGCCTGGTCCTGCGCGTCGTGCTCGCGGTCGATGCCTGCGGCGGCGCGATATTCTTGGCAAATGGCGTGGACATGGGCGGGATCACGCAGCGCCTCGATATAGGCGGCCCTGACCTCAGCGGGAAAAGCATCTGGAGCCGAGCCCCAGCCGGTGATCGCATTGTCGATGACTACATCCGGTGCGGCAGCCAGAAGGCGTTCCGGCAGCGGATCGGGCTGGGCAAGCAGGCTCCACGGCCAGAAGGCCAGCGCCAGCCTGGCATCAGCACGATCCCAGGCGGAGGCCGTGGGGATGACGTCGAGAACGGCGACCTTCGACACGGTTTCGGGATGGTCGAGCGCCAGCCGGTAGGCGACGCGGCCGCCACGGTCGTGGCCGGCAACCGTGAAGCGGCCGAAGCCGAGAACGTCCATAACCTGCACCATGTCGCGCGCCATGGCCCGTTTGGAATAGGCGGCATGATCGGCTCCGGAAGCCGGACAGCCGCTTTGTCCGTAGCCTCTCAGATCGGCGGCAACCACATTGAAGTGCGGCGCCAATGCCACGGCGATGTCCCGCCACATAACATGCGTTTCGGGAAAGCCATGCAGGAGCAGCAGCGGCGGCCCTGAGCCACCGGCCCTGACGAAGATCGATGTCTCCTCCATTTGAACGGTCCTGGCGTCAAAGCCCGCAAACATCAGCTGCCGCCAACCATTCCGTGGCTGGAACGGATTCGCAGCACCTGGACACCCTTCGGCAATTCGATCAGGAACTCCTTGTCGCGGTCGAGATGGTGGATGCTTTGCGGATCGCCGCCGGTAAAGGCGGCCATCGCCTCGACGTTCTCCCAATAGGAGATGGTGATGAATTCCGAATGCGTCGGCGTGTCCTCGCGAAAAGTCTGCACGCCCAGCGCTTTCTCGATTAGCGGCTTGATACCGGCCTCGTAATTGTAGCGCTCATAGGCGTCGGCCTTGTCGGGCAAGGTCCTGCCGCGCCAGATGCGCGCAATCGTCGGGGTTTTCGGTGCCATCTGCCATAAACACCTGAGCGCCGGCCGTGTTCCGAACATCTCGACTCGTGGCAGCCGGATCGCCGCCCGAACCTGCGAGCAGGGGCCGGCCAAGTTGACTAGCTGTCGCGGTCAATGCACAAGGAGCCATGGTCTGAGGGCGGGACGGTGACGCATCGGTCTGCAAAACCGACGTAGTGGGTTCAATTCCCACTCAGGCCTCCACACTATCTCTTTGAAGTTGTTGGCGATCCCGACAGGATTCGAACCTGTGACCATCGGCTTAGAAGGCCGGTGCTCTATCCAGCTGAGCTACGGGACCGCTGGCCGGCATTTGATATCTTGGCCGGCTGGTGTCTATGTGCCAGGCGCTGACCGCCGGTCAATGCGTCCAGGGTATCCTGCGGTCATAGCGGAAATTTTCCGCATAGGAAATCTGCCGGCGCTTGGTCTCTTTCGGCTCCTCGACACGGAAGGCCAGGCCCTGCTTTTCGGCATAGGCCACCGCCTCGTCCCTGGTGTCGAAGGTCAGCCTGATCTGGCTCAGCATGTCGCCCGATGTGGTGTAGCCCATCAGCGGGTCGATCTTCTTGCGTTGGGCGGGATCGAATTCCAGCACCCAATGGCCGGTCTTGGCCTTGCCGGACTGCATCGCGGTTTTGGCTGGGCTGAAGATTCGCGCGGACATGGGCACCTCGTAGCTGCGTTGGCGGTAGCGCCGCCTTATTTCAGTCAATACTGTGCAACACTGCCGACGGCAAGGCCGAAGCGGCCTGCAACCAGGCCGCTTCGGCAGCGGCATCGGCCCGATACACTGGCGTAGCATCAAAAGTCATGGTCATGATGGTGACACAAAGAGGCATGGACGCAGGGATTTTGCACGCCGAGGCCGACAGCCAAGCGATTTTCGACGGCGCGATCGTGATCGGCGCCGGGGCAGCCGGCTTGACCGCAGCCCATACGCTGCTCAAGACCGGCGTGCCTGTGATGGTGTTGGAAAAGGAAGCCCGGCTGGCCGAGCCATGGCACGGGCGGCACGAGCGACTGCATCTCAACACGCATCGCGACCTTTCGGCGCTGCCGGGCGTTTCCTTTCCTGCCGGCACCCCTGCCTTTCCGCACCGAAACACCATCATCGGCCATTTGAACGAATTCCACGCCATGCACCGGCTGCCGGTCGAGTTCGGCATTGCGGTCGAGGAGATAGGCTTCGAGGGCGACCACTGGCTTGTGCGGACCAGTGCCGGGCCGCGGCTGGCGCGCCATGTCGTCATCGCCACCGGGCGCGACCGGCAGCCCTTCATCCCGGCCTGGAAAGGCATGAAGGCCTTTGCCGGACGCATCATCCATTCGGCCGCATTCGGCGACGCCAAGGCCTATGCGGGCAAGAAAGTGCTGGTCGTCGGCGCCGGCAATTCCGGCTTCGACGTGCTCAATCACCTGGCGGCAGCCGGCACGGGACAGATCTGGCTGTCGGCGCGCAACGGTCCGGCACTGCTGCCCAAGCGCCTCGGCCAGATCGCCGTCCACCGGTTTTCGCCGATCCTGGCGCGGCTGCCGTTCAAGCTCGCCGATGCGGTGATGGCGGCGACGCAGCGATGGGCCTTCGGCGACCTCACGGCCTACGGCCTGCCGCCGACGCCTTCGGGCGGCGCAAGCCGGCTGGCGTCGGATTATACCGCCATCGCCACCGATGACGGCGCCGTCGATGCCATCAAGGACCGCAGGATCATCGTGCTGCCAACCGTGCGGGAATTTACCGGCGACACGGTCGTTTTCGACGATGGCGCGACGATCCAGCCCGATATCGTCATCGCCGCGACCGGCTACCGCACCGGGCTCGAGGCCATGCTGGGCAAGCTCGGCGTGCTCGACCAAAAGGGCGTGCCGCTGTTCAACGGCGCCGACAGCGACCCGAAACTGCCGGGCCTGTGGTTCACCGGCATGCGGCCAAGCATCCGCGGCTGCTTCGCCAATGCTCGCATCCAGGCCAAGGCGATCGCAGCCAGGATTGCGCGGGAGCGCAGACCGCCAAGCCCCGTTTGATGTTTTAGGGGTTGCGCGACAGGGTCCGGAACCGTATACGCCGCAGGGCCTCGGAGTGTAGCGCAGCCTGGTAGCGCATCTGGTTTGGGACCAGAGGGTCGGGAGTTCGAATCTCTCCACTCCGACCATTTTTTCCCACAAAGCCAGTCCTTGCCCAAGGTCACTCCCAAGGTCGCCAATGGCTGCCTCGCCGGTAGCGCATGGCGGCACGCATTGCCCAAGCAGCAGCCGCTCGCCGATCGGACCCTACATTGGAACACCAGTTCGCTCCGAGAGTTGTGTATGTTCAACCCAAGGAGCAAACAATGAAAACCCTTCTCATCGCCTCGATGATCGCGTTCGCCGGAACGGCGGCTTTGATCGCACCGGCGCAAGCCGCCAGTCTGACTATCCAGTCCGATGACGACGATCAATATTCGTCCGACGATGGCGATATACAGATTCTTCGCCATCACCAGCGCCACAAAGACTATAGCGACGACTATGGCGACGACTACAGCGACAACCAGGATGGCCAATGGCGGCGCCACCATCGCCATCACCGCTGCCATATCGAACTGGTCAGGCACTGGCGCCATCACCACAGGGTCGTCGAAGAGGTCAGGGTCTGCGGCTGATCCGATCGCTTTAGACCTGCTACGGCCGAGTTTGGCGACCGGAGCACCAATCTGACCTAAAGCGCGTCTCATTTGAACGGACTCACGCGACGCGCTTGAGGTCTTGTTTGATGCATGTTTGATGCATGTTTGATGCATGTTTGATGCATGTTTGATGCATGTTTGATGCATGCGGTTCTCTCAAAACCGGGGCCACTTGAGCGACATGCATCAGGCGCCCGTGTCATCGAACAGCATCCCTTCGGCGGGTTTGGCTAAAAATCGACGCAGGGATAATCCCCTCGCTTCCACTTCTATCGCCGGTCTAAAAGCGCGTCGCGCTGAAACGTATCCAGGCGACGCGCTTTGATTTTTGTTTTGATGCATGTCGTTCTCTCAAACCGGGACCACTTTTGAGCGACATGCATTAGACTCCGGGCAAGGGGAGATTCTGGATGCTTGGTCTCGAGGCATGGCTTTCGCTGATTGGCCCTGCCTACTTCGCTTACATCGGCATCACGGTTCCGTTCGTCGTCGTCTGGGCCATTATCTGTGCGGCCCTGTGGATCTGGAACAACCGGCCGAGCAAGAGGCAAGGCCCTCCCCGCTCGTGGCCCGCCAGCGTGCTGTTCTTTGTCGTCGTTGCCGCGTGCTACGTGGCAGCGCATACGGTGGTCTATCTGCTGGTCCGGTATCTGGCGGCGTTGTGGGCATAAACGTAGCTCTATAGAGCGCTCTCGATATCGGTCTTCGAAAAATCGTCGCCAACATAGAGTAAGCGGCAGGCTCGATCCTTTGCCACTTCATAGGCAAAGCAATCGCCGAAATTGAGCCCGGCCGGATGAATACCCTTGCCCCATCGCCCATACGCCTCGGCTATGCGTCGGCCAGAGGCTGGTGTCACCGCCGTGACCTCGAAGCCGAGCCCGTCGATCAGGCCGGCCATTTCCTCACCGACATTGCGCCTATCCGCCACGATCAGCGCCTCGGCCACTGTGCCAGCCGAGATCAAAATATCGTCTTCGGCTTCCAGCGCCGCAATGCAGGCACTGGATTGAGGTTCGGCAAGAACGATCGCCATCAGGGCCGAGGTATCGACCACGATCATTCGGGCAGGCCATCAGCGCCATAGAGGAAATCCTGGCTCCGCGCGGCATCCGACCCGGCCTTTGCCTTGGCAGCGCCGGATGCTCGCATTGCCTCCAGCAATGCCCGGCGGCCTTTCCTGTCAGGGGCAGCCTTCACGGGAACAAGGCGCACGGCTGCATGACCATGGCGGGTCAGGATAATTTCATCCCCAGCCTCGGCACGACGCACCAGTTCGGTGAGCTGCCCCTTGGCGTCTGTAACGGATACCTGCATTGACCGCTCCTTTATGGACCATGCTCTGGTCCATATCCAAAAAGTAGACCATCTAATGGTCCATTTCAATGCAGGACGATGAGATCTTGCGGCTTGGTGAAGTCTGAATGACAGCTGGCGCGCAATCGTAGGCCTTGCGGCGATTCTATCTGAAGGTAAGCTCGCCGGGCGAGAACCCCAATCATCACTCCCGGCGAGCCTACAACCCGATCAGGAACGCGATCAGGACCGGGGTCAGCCGGCAAACGCAGTGTTGCAAGATGGATGCCAGAGGTTTCTTCTCGAAATGGGACAGGAGCGGAGTCTTCTCCTTCCACTGCCTAAACCTCGAACTCGCCCTGCCCTTCATCCATGGCGCTGACGATCTCGGCGGCGAGCGCCCTGGTGATCGGCGTCTTGCGCTCGAGCGCCGTGCGGTCGAGGCGTTCGACCACGCGCATGGCGGTGGCCAGCGAGCGCTCGATGCGGCGCACCAGATATTGCACGACATGCGGCTCGACCTCGACCTGGCGGTCGGCGAAGAGTTTGGCGATGACACCGGCCAGAAGCAAATCGTCCGGCTCATGGATCTCGACGGTTGCCGCCGCCTTCAGCCGCGAGGCAAGATCGGGCAACGTCACCCTCCAGGCGGCGGGGAAGCGCCGCGCCGTCAACAGCAAGGTGGCCCCGGCGCCGCGCACTTCATTGATGAGATGGAACAGGCCCGCCTCGTCGATGGCTGTCTTGTCGACATCGTCGATCAGCGCGGGCCTGCCGCCAAGCCCGGTGATGGCATTGCCGATGCGCTGGGCATCGACCGCCACAGCGTTGGCCCGCGCCTGCCAGATCGAGCCCAGATGTGTCTTGCCGGAACCGGCCGGGCCAGCGAGCACGATCACCGGCGACGGCCAGTCCGGCCAGCGATCGACAAGGGCTGCCGCCTCGCGGTTGGTGGCCGACACCACCAGTTCGTCGCGCGAGTAGCCGGTGCTGTGGCCAAGGTCGAGCGGCAGTTGGCGCGGCGGTTCGGTCTTATGATCCGTCACGTTCAGCCGCGCGGCGACCGGTGCCCGCCGCCGCGAGCGGCGGGCAGCGGCGGGACGGGCTCGGTGGAGTGTCCCTTGTAGAGCGGCGATTCGAGATAGCGGGCAATGGCAAACCGCACCAGCACGGCAACCGCCGCCGAAGCAGGAACGGCGATCAAAAGGCCGACGAAGCCGAACAGGGCGCCGAAAGCGAACAGCGCAAACATCAGCCAGACCGGGTGCAGGCCGACGCTTTTTCCGACCAATCTGGGCTGCAGGATGTTGCCTTCGATGAACTGGCCGATGAAGAACACCACGGCGACAGCAACGATCATGGTCCAGTCCGGCCAGAACTGGACGAAGGCGACGCCGACGGCCAGGACCAGTCCGGTCAGCGAGCCGACATAAGGGATGAACGAGATCAGCCCGGCGAAGAGGCCGATGAGGATGGCGAAATTCAGCCCGGTCAGCGTCAGGCCGGTGGCATACATGCCGCCGAGCACCAGGCACAGCGTGCCCTGGCCGCGCACGAAGCCGGCGGTCGCGGTGTTGATGTCCCTGGAGATCGCCCTGACCGTCCCGACATAATCGCGCGGCACCCAGCTGTCGACGACCGCCACCATGCGATCCCAGTCGAGCAGCATGTAGAAAGCGACAACCGGAGTGACCACGAACAGGCTGACCACCGACACCAGAGCAACGCCGGAACTCCAGATCGAGGTGAAGACGGTGCTCAGCAGGCCGAAACCGGAAGTGAGCAGCGAATTCAGCCCGTCGCGCAGGCCATTGGCATTGACGCCGAATTTCTGCTCCAGCCATTTCGGATCGAAGCTGGTGATCAGCGACTGCAGCCGGGTCAGATATTCCGGCAGCTTGCTGGCGAAATCGGCCATCTGCGTGGCCAGTACCGGAACCAGGATGACGAAGGCCAGCACCAAAAGGACGATGAAGGCAATCAGGATGACCACCGTCGCCATCAGCCGGGAGAGGCCGAGGCGTTGCAGCCGGTCGGCGACCGGGTCGAGAAAATAGGCCAGCACCATGCCGGCAACGAACGGCAACAGGATGCTGGAAAAAATGTAGAGGAACAGCGCCAGGAAGATTGCCGTGCCCAGCCAGAAGAAAATCTGGCGGCGAAACGCCAGGGACGCAGCCGCGTCTGCTAACGCGGCAGTCGCGGCATTCTTGTCAACTACCCGGGGTGGAGCCTTCGCCATAGCCGCTCATATGCCTCAGCCAAGCCACGAGATAGGCCGCGGCCGAAGCCACGGTCAAGACCCCGGACAGCAATATGAGCGCAGGCCTGAGCGGGTCGAGGCGGAGGCCAAGGGCAAGTTCGCCCAGCACACGGCGCCAGCACGATCTGGGCGGCGGTGTTGGCCTTCGACACATAGAGCGGCTTCATCTCGACCGGATGCGCCATGACCGTGGACAAAAGCACGGCGCAGATGATCAGCGCACGCGTGACACCATGGTCACCACCAGCCACAGCGGCAATTGCCCGATGAAGCCCATGACCACGAACACCGAGACCAGAAGCACCTTGTCGGCCATCGGATCGAGATAGGCGCCGAGTTCGAATGCTGGTTGAAGCGGCGGGCGATGAAGCCGTCGACGCCATCGGAAATTCCGGCAACGAGAAATCCGGCAAAGCCCAGTCCCAGCGCATGTTCAGCATCGCCAGCACCAGCACGAAGCGCAGGATGGTGATGAGGTTGGGAATGGTCAAAGGCATGTCCCGCCATGCTTGTTCTGCAGATCGATGGTGGAGATGGATTGTGGCTGCAAGGACCAGCGGTGAAGGGGCGACTGTCCACGTATTTATCTTGGGCAAAAGCCCGGTATCCTGTCGTCATCCTTGCCCCCCGAAACCATTCATGCGAAGAGCCGCCGAGGGAAACAGGGATGCGCCGACGATGAGCAAGGGCGACCGGGCCAAGCGCAAGAACGGGCTCACCTATGCCGAGGCGGGCGTCGACATCGATGCCGGCAACCTCATGGTCGAGAAGATCAAGCCGCTGGTGCGCGCGACGCGCCGGCCGGGCGCCGATGGCGAGATCGGCGGTTTTGGCGGCCTGTTCGACCTCAAGGCGGCGGGTTTCACGGATCCGGTGCTGGTTGCCGCCAATGACGGCGTCGGCACCAAGCTGAAGATCGCCATCGATGCCGGCAAGCACGACACGATCGGCATCGACCTCGTCGCCATGTGCGTCAACGACATCGTCGTGCAGGGCGCCGAGCCACTGTTCTTCCTCGACTATTTCGCCACCGGCAAGCTCGACCCCGACCAGGGGGCGGCAATCGTCGGCGGCATAGCAATCGGCTGCCGACAGGCCGGCTGCGCGCTGATCGGCGGCGAGACGGCCGAAATGCCCGGCATGTATCACGACAAGGATTACGACCTGGCCGGTTTCGCCGTCGGTGCTGCCGAACGCGGCCAGTTGCTGCCGACCGACGATATCGTCGAAGGCGACGTGCTGCTTGGCCTGGCTTCCTCGGGCCTGCATTCGAATGGCTTTTCGCTGGTGCGCCGCATCGTTGGCGTCAGCGGTCTTGCCTGGGGCGATCCGGCGCCGTTCAACGATGAGGCGACGCTGGCAGAGGCGCTGCTCGAGCCGACCCGCATCTATGTGAAGTCGGTCCTCAAAGCGATCCGTGGCACGCACGGCATCAAGGCGCTGGCCCACATCACCGGCGGCGGTTTCCCCGAAAACATCCCGCGCGTCCTGCCAAAGGACTTTTCCGCAGAGCTCGATCTCAATGCCATCGATGTGCCGCAGGTGTTTTCCTGGCTGGCGAAGACTGGCGGCGTGGCGCCGGAGGAGATGATGCGCACCTTCAACTGCGGTATCGGCATGATCCTCGTCGTCGCCTCCGGCCAGGCCGCACAGGTCGCAGCCGTGCTGCAGGAGGCCGGCGAGACGGTGACGCCGATCGGCCGCATCGTGCCGCGCCGCGACGCCGGCGTTATCTATCGGGGCTCGATCGGCCTATGAGCAGGAAACGCACGGTTGTTTTGATCTCGGGACGCGGCTCGAACATGACGGCGCTAATCGCGGCGGCGAGCGACCCGGCCTATCCCGCCGAGATCGTTGGCGTCATTTCCGACCGGGCCAACGCCGCCGGCCTCGGCATCGCGGCCGCGCGCGGTATCCCGACCAAGGTCATCGTGCGCGCCGACCATGCCAGCAAGGAAGCCCATGATGCGGCGATCGACGCCGCGCTGATTGCGTTCAATGCCGAGATCGTGGCGCTGGCCGGCTATCTGCGCATTCTCTCCCGCGGCCTGGTCGAGAAGTGGCAAGGGCGCATGCTCAACATCCACCCTGCCCTGCTGCCGGCCTTCAAAGGGCTCGATACGCATGCGCGCGCCCTGCGCGCCGGCATTCGCATTCATGGCTGCACGGTGCATTTCGTCACATCAGAGATGGATGACGGCCCGATCATCGCGCAGGCAGCGGTGCCGGTGATGGTCGGCGACAACGAAGACACGCTGGCCGCCAGAGTGCTGAAGGCCGAGCACCGGCTTTATGCGCTGGCACTCGGGCTGGTCGCCGACGGCAAGGCGCACATGGAAGGCGGCCGCACCGTGCTGGCGCATTTCGCCGACGATGCCGAAAACGGAACTTCCGTGGTGATGGCGCCCGACCCGCTGCGCGAAGAACGCGATCTCGAACATCTGGCGCGGATCACGCCGTAGGCCGACATGGCGACACCGAGACAATTGCTCCTGCTGCGCCACGCCAAGTCGAGCTGGGACGACCCGGCGCTTGCTGATTTCGACCGGCCGCTCGGGCCGCGCGGGCTGAAGACGGCGCCGCTGATGGGGAGCGAACTGGCCCGGCGCAGTTGGCTGCCTGACCTGGCGCTGGTGTCGCCGGCGCTGCGTACGCGCGAGACATGGCGGCTGGTCTCGGCGGAACTGTCGGCGAGCGTAACGGTGGAGTTCGCCGAGGCGCTTTTCGAAGCCACGGCTGGCGACATTCTGGCCGAGCTGCAGCAGGCAGTCGCATCGGCTAGCTGTCTCCTGGTGCTCGGCCATAATCCCGGCCTGGAGGACTTTGCCCGCCGGCTCGCCGGTCCGCGATCGGGTGTGGCTGCTCTCAGGAAACTTGAAGAGAAACTCCCGACCGGCGCCCTTGCCCGCTTTGTCATCGACGGCGACTGGGCGGATCTCGGCTTCGGCGCGGCCCGGTTGACGCATTGCATCAAGCCGAAGGATCTAAGCTAGACCAAGCTGCCTAACGGGCTAGCCGCAGGTGACAGCCGCAAACCGTGTTTTGAAAAGACCACGGTCAAACAAGGAGATAGGACCAATTGCTGGCGGATTGATTCAAGATCTTTGCGGCCCCGAGTCGATTGCATAAAAACAAGAGCGGTGGGCCGGGCCCACCGCTCTTTGTGGTCGTAGATTTCTCAGAAAATCAACGACCCCAGATGCCCTGGCCGGATTCCGGCTGGTTCGAGTCGCCCTTGATCGTGAAATCGCCGAGGCTGGCCGGCTTGCGGATCGAGGCGGTATAATTGTGATCGATGTTGCCGGCGGGCGCTGTTACAGCAGGCTGGTTGACGCTGTCGGAGCCGTAGTGGTCGCTGCCTGCGAAAGCGGTGCCGGTGGCAAGGAGGATGGCAGCAGCGGTAAGTGCGATCTTGGTCATTTCAGGTAATCCAGATTTTTCAGTTCTGTCCGTCAAGTGGCGTGCCTTGGGAGGAATTCGCGTCGCTCGGACCACCCCGAAATGGGTGTGCGTTGCTGCCATTGCCAATCACAAAAATGTGCGAACCGAACCGTTCGGTTCGGTCTAGGAAGGCGCGAAATGGCGTAGTTGTTGCTATATTCTATTCTCTATACGGCTCCGACCTCGCAACGCCCCTCGTTGCGTTACGCTTGCATCTCAAAAGGTCGTGAAGCCCAGTACGTCGCGCATGTCGTATTCGCGGGGCGGCCGGACGGCGACCCAGCGTGCTGCCGCAATGGCGCCGCGCGCGAACATCGAGCGGTCGGCGGCCGAATGGGAAAGCGTGAGCGTCTCGCCCTCGGCCAGCAAGCTCACGCTGTGCTCGCCGACGATGCTGCCGCCGCGCAGCACGGCAAAGCCGATCTCGCCGGCAGGGCGTGGACCTGTAACGCCGTCGCGGATGCGTTTCGCCACATCGTCCAGCCTGACGCCATGTCCGCGAGCGGCCGCCTCGCCCAGCATCAGCGCCGTGCCCGACGGTGCGTCGACCTTCATGCGGTGATGCGCTTCCAGGATTTCGATGTCGGTGTCGGGACCAAGTGCTCGCGCCGCCTGCTCGACCAGCCCGGTCAGCATGCTGAGCCCGAGCGAGTAGCTGCCGGAGCGAACGATGGCGACGGACTTCGAAGCAGTAGCGATGGCGGCGAGATCGGCCGGCTCGAAGCCGGTCGAGCCGATGACCAGCGCCGGGCCGCCGCGGGCCGCGCAAGCTTGTGCAAGATCGACGGAGGCCGCAGGCGTGGTGAAATCGATGACGACATCCGCAAGCGCCAGTGCTTCGTCGCGCTCGACCAGCCCCTCACCGATGCTGCCCGGCCTGTGAAAGCGGGCGACGAGCGCCAGCCTGGGATCGGTCTCGACGGCCAGCGCCATCTCCCTGCCCATGCGGCCGAGCGCACCGGCTATGGCTATTTTCAATGGATGCGGCATGGCGGCTTTCACTGGAAATGCGAGTCGCAACAATGATCTACCATGCCGCCCTGCCAGATTGATTCAGCCGGCGCCATGCGTCTTGAGCATCATGCCGGCGATCTCCTTGACCAGCTTGGCGGCAACCAGCGCGGTGAGATTGGAGACGTCCTGGCTTGCATTGTATTCGACGACATCGGCGCCGACGATGGGCTGGTCGATCCGCTGGATCAGGTTGATCACTTGCCGGGTTGTAAGACCACCGGGTTCGCGGTGCGACACGCCGGGCGCACAAGCCGGGTCGAGGCCGTCGAGATCGACCGAGAGATAGACCGGCGTCTTGAGATCGAGCTGCAGATCCTCGCTGAAATGCCGCGCCTCGATCATTTCGACGCCGAAGCGCTTGAGCTGGTCACGAAGCTCATCATTGAGGGTGCGCGAGCCGATCTGGATCAGCCGGTCGGCCAGCCCCTCCTCCAGGATGCGCGCGAAGGACGAGGTGTGGGACCGCCTGTTGCCCTGATAGGCATCGTAGATGTCGGGATGGGCGTCGATCTGGACGATCGTTAGCCTGGCATGGCGGCGGCGCACGGCACGCAGCACCGGCCAGGCGATGGCATGATCGCCACCGAGGCTGATCAACGGGTGGCCGGCATCCAGCGCGCGGCCGACCTCGGCCTCGATTCGCTCCCACGGATCGCCGGCGCCTGAAAAGTCGATGTCGCCGTGGTCGACGAAACTGTCCGCCACATCGAAGCCGGTTTCGCTCCACGAGCTGTGCGCGTCGCTTTTGAGTTCGCGCCGGATCAGGGCCGGCGCTGCAGCCGCGCCCTTGAGATAGGACGAGTTCTCGTCATGTGGTATTCCCAGAAGCGAAACCCTGGTCATCGGCGTGCGATCTCCGGCAACAGGCAATCTCCCTAAACCCGGCATCTGGCTGGCGATAGCAGTGCCGCTTGGGCCAGTTGCGAAGGCGATCAGGCGTCACTTCCCGATCGCGCCGCCCAGTCTTTGCCTGACGATCGCGATATGGAAATCCGTGCCGTGCAACAGCCCGTCATCGTTGAAGTCGTAGCTGGAATTGTGCAGCGGCGGCGAGGTCTCGCCATTGCCGAGAAAGACGAAGCAGCCCGGTACGTGATCGAGGAAGCGGGCGAAATCCTCCGAGGCGGTCATCGGCTCCGCCGCGATGCTGGCGGCGCCATAGGCCAGCACGCGCCTTGCGGCGACAAAGGCCGCGTCCACCAGGTCGGCATCGTTCTGCAGCGGCACGAATTCCCTGCTATAGGTCACGTCGGCGGCGACATTGTAGGCAGCGGCGGTGCCTGCCGCGATGACCCGCATCTGGCGCTCGATCTCGGCGCTGACCTCGGGACGAAAACTGCGGGCGTCACCGAGGATGCGGGCGAGGCCGGGCAATGCGTTGCGGGTGCCGTCGGTGATCAGTTCGGTCACCGAAACCACCGAAATGTCGGCCGGGCTCAGCCGGCGCGAGACGATGGTCTGCAGATTGGTGACCAGCGCGCAGGCGGCGACCAGCGTCTCGTTCCCGGAATGTGGCCGCGCCGCATGGCCGCCGATCCCCTTGAGCACGATCTCGAAATTGTCCTCCGCCGACATGAACGGGCCGGCACGGGTCTCGAAATGTCCAATGGGCAGGCCCGGCATGTTGTGCAGGCCAAAGATCTCGTCGAAGGGGAAGCGCTGCAGCAGCCCGTCATCGAGCATTGCCAGCGCGCCCTTGCCCCACTCCTCGGCCGGCTGGAAAACGAAACGCACGGTGCCGTCGAAACCGCCCTCGGCGGCGAGCAGCTTTGCCGCGCCGAGCAGCATGGTGGTGTGGCCGTCATGGCCGCAGGCATGCATGATGCCGGGGTTCTGCGAGCCATAGGCTGTCGCGGACTGCTCGGTGATCCGCAGCGCATCCATGTCGGCCCTGAGCGCAATCGCCCGGTTGCCGCTGCCGCGCTTCAACGTGCCGACGATGCCGGTGCCGCCGACCCCCTCTGCAACGTCGTCCAGCCCGAATTCGCGCAGCTTCGCGGCGACAAAGCCAGCGGTGCGCTTTTCCTCGAAACCGAACTCGGGGTGCGCGTGCAAATCGCGCCGCCAGCCCGTCATCTCCCGCTTCAGCGCATCACGATCGAGTTCAGCCATTTTTCTCCCCGACCTCTTTTGCAAGCTCACTGGCGACATCAAGCAGGATGTTGGCGCCGGCGACAAGCTCGGCATCTTCAGTGTGTTCGCGCGAATTGTGGCTGATGCCACCGGCGCTCGGCACGAAGATCATTGCCGCCGGCGCGAGGCGGGCCATCATCTGCGCGTCATGGCCGGCGCCCGATGTCATGCGCCTGACGCCGAGACCGCGGTTCTTCGCGGCCGCCTCGATCAGTTCGACGATGCCGATGTCGAACAGCACCGGTTCGAAGCGGGCGAGCCGCTCGACCGAGATCGATACGTTCTCCGAAACCTCAAGCTCCTCGAGATAGGCAGCAAGGGCCGCCTCATGCGCCTGCAGGCGCTGTTCGTCGGGATCGCGCAGGTCGATGGTGAAGACGGCGCGCGCGGGAATGACGTTGATGGCGTTGGGTTCGAAGCGCATCGTGCCGACCGTGGCCACGGTTGGCCCATTTGAAGCCCTGGCCCGATCGTGCAGGAAGGTGATGATGCGGGCGGCGGCGTGGCCGGCGTCGCTGCGCATCGACATCGGCGTGGTGCCGGCATGGTTGGCGGCGCCGTCGATGGTGATGCGCTGCCAGGAAATGCCTTGCAAATTCTCGACCGCGCCGATCGGCACGCCTTCACGCTCCAGCACCGGCCCTTGCTCGATATGAAGTTCGAGATAGGCATGCGGCTTGAGGAAGCCGGGTTCGCGGTCGCCGGCATAGCCGATGCGGGCGAGCTCCTGGCCGAGCACGCTGCCATCCGTGCCGATGGCGGCCAGCACGGCCTCGGCGCTGACGCCACCGGCATGGCATAGCGAGCCCATCATGTCAGGCGTGTAGCGCACGCCTTCCTCATTGGTGAAAGCGGCGACCGCGACCGGGCGCGACGGCGAAAAGCCCGAAGCCTGCAGCGTCTCGATCACCTCCAGCCCGGCCAGCACGCCGTAGCAGCCATCATAGATGCCGGCATCGATAACGGTGTCGATATGCGAACCGATGAGCAGCGGCGCCTGCCCGGCATTGTCGGGGCTTTGCCAGATGCCGAAAATATTGCCGACCCGGTCGATGGCGACTTCCAGCCCGGCCTGCCTGAGCCAGCCGACAAAGAGGTCACGGCCCTGTCTGTCTGTGTCGGAGGCGGCGAGCCGGATCAGCCTATCCTCACTGTCGCGGCCAACGGCGCCGAGTTCCCGGATGCGGCCAAGCAGACGCTGTGCATCGATCCCGATCATGGCTATGCCTCGGCCTTCAGCTTGCCGGCCAGCACATCGGCGGGGCTCTGCCCGACCAGCTCGGTATAGCGATGCGGGTCTGTGGCGCCTTCGGTGTTGATCAGCAGCACGCGGGATTTGTCGTCGAGCCCGAGCGCGGCCTTGTGGTCGGCCACCGCCCGGATCAGCCCGGCCAGACCGACGCCGCCGCTTTCGCCGGCGACGATCACTGGATCATTGCCAGCCGGCCGTGCCAGCCGCCGCATCACCGCGACCGCCTCCTCCTCATCCACTGTCATGAAGGCATCGGCAACCCGCGCCAGAACGCGCCAGGCAACTTGCGAGGCCTCGTAGCATTCGAGCATCGCCATCACCGTCGGCTGATCGTGTGCGACCTTGACCACGTGGCCCGCCCGGGCGGCTGCGACAACGCAGGCGGCGCGGGCCGGCTCGACGACGATGAAGGTCGGCCTGGCGTCACCGAGCACGATGGCGAGATGGCCGGCCAGGGCGGCGGCAATACCGCCGACACCGGCCTGCACGAAGACATGGGTCGGCGGCTGCGGCAACTGGCCCAACGCTTCGCGCACGATCGCCGTATAGCCCTGCATGACCAGACCGGGGATGCGCTCGTAGCCCGGCCAGGAGGTGTCGGACACCACGGTCCAGCCTTGCTCCGCTGAAACCTCGGCGGCCTGCCTGACCGAGTCGTCATAATTGCCGTCGACGCGGATCATCTCGGCGCCATAGCGGGCTATTGCTGCAATGCGCGCCTCGCTGACGCCGGCGTGAACGAAGATTGCCGCTTTCGCGCCAACCAACTGTGCACCTTGCGCGACCGAGCGGCCATGATTGCCGTCGGTGGCGCAGGCAACCGTCATGCCGGCAGCGACCGCCCGGACGTCGAACCGGTTGAGATCGGCCACGTCGACGGGCCGATGAAGCGATCGGCTCGCCTCCTCCAGCACCAGTCGAAAAACGGCATAGGCGCCGCCGAGCGCCTTGAAACTGCCGAGACCGAGGCGAAAGCCTTCATCCTTGATGTGGACGGCGCCGAGGCCGAGTTCGCCGGCCAGCGTCGGCAATGCATGCAACGGAGTTGCCAGGTGATTGTCGCGATGGGCCAGAAACCGCTCGACCGTATCGGCGCCGGCGTTCCCCAGCGTCTCGGCATCGACCGGATCGAGCGGCCGGCGGTGCAAGGCATTGCTGTTGAGCAGGAACACGGGTGGCCTCCTTTGGGTGTGACGAAATCATATTGCAGCCGAGGCGCAAATAGCGCTGTTATTGGCGCTTCGAAATGCAAGTTTGTTTCGCCGGGATAGCGCTTTGCCTCGATCGCCTTCGCTCGACAGTTTCGACCTCGCCATCCTTGCCATCCTGCAGCGGGACAACACGACGCCGCAGCGGCTGATCGGCGAAGCCGTCAACCTGTCGGCGCCGGCGGTGCAGCGGCGCATCAAACGCATGGAACAGTCCGGCGTCATTGCCGGCAACGTCGCCGTCATCAACCCCGTTGTGGTCGGCCAGCCCATCACCATTTTCGTCGAGGTCGAACTGGAGAGCGAACGCTCGGACCTGATCGACGCGGCCAAGCGGCAATTCTCGGCAGAGCCCGAAGTGCAGCAATGCTACTACGTCACCGGCGAGGCCGACTTCATCCTAGTCATCACCGCGGCCGACATGGGGGCCTATGAGGCCCTGACGCGCAGACTGTTCTTCGACAGCAAGAATGTCCGAAAATTCCGCACCTTCGTTGCCATGGACCGTGTCAAGGTGGGGCTGACGGTGCCTCTGCCGGGATAGCCAGTCTCTTTTACGCAATTCCGGACGGAAAACCGCTCACACTTTTCCTGGAGTTGCTTTAGCCCGCCGGCCGCAGCCAGACCTTGTTGTCGTGGAAGGCCGCACCGCCATAGGGCGCTGGTGCGTCGGCGCCGGTGAGCACATTGATGCCTTCGCCACGCTCATGCGCGCTGTTTGGCCAGATGCCCTCGGCGATCACCACGCCGCGCTTGAGGCCTTCGAACAGCTTTGCATGCAGCACCACCTCGCCGCGCCGGTTGCCGACCTCGATACGGTCGCCGTCGCCCAAGCCAAGCGCGGCAGCGTCGTCCGGATGCAACAACAATTCCGGCCGGCCTTCCTTGGCCTTCGACACCGGCGTTTCCGAGAAGGTCGAATTGAGGAAGTTGCGCGCCGGTGATGTCGTCAGCCGGAACGGATGCTCCGCATCCGCGACCTCGATCAGGTCGACATGGTCGGGGAATTCCGGGAGCTCCGCCACCGGCCCGAACAGGCCCATGATTTTCGGCGGCCGGTTGGGCGCCGCCTGCCCGCTCCAATTGGCGCGGAAGTGAAATTTCTTGTCGGCATGGCCGAAACCATCGATGAAATGCGCCGCCTCGAAATCCGGCTGCAGGTCGACCCATTTGTCTTCCTTGAGGCTGGCGAAGGAGCCCAGCCCGCGCTTGCCGAGGATGATGTCGATATGCTGCTGCTCGGTCAGGCCAAAGCCCGGCCGGTCTGCGACGCCGAGACGCTGCGCCAATTGCTCGATGACGAAATGGTTGGTGCGCGGCCCTTCCGGCGGTTCGATCAGCTTGGGACCGAGCGTGATGTGCTGGTTGCCACCGCCCTTGTAGACGTCGTCATGCTCGAGAAACATCGTTGCCGGCAAAACGACATCGGCGAGCTTTGCCGTGTCGGTCATGAACTGCTCGTGCACGCAGGTGAACAGGTCGTCACGCAGGAAACCCTGCTTCACCAGCCGCTGCTCGGGCGCGACATTCACCGGGTTGGTGTTCTGGATCAGCATCGCCGTCACCGGCGGGCCACCGTAAAGCGCGTCCGCTGCACCGGTCAGCACCGGGCCGATACGCGACTGGTCGAGATGGCGAATATTGGGATCGCGCATCGCGGCGCCTTCCAGCACATCCTGGTTGAGCTTGAAGATGCCGGAATTGGAATGGAAGGCACCGCCACCCTCATATTGCCAGGCGCCGGTGACGGCGGCGATGCAGGATGCCGCGTGCATGTTGACCGCGCCGTTGCGCTGGCGGGCAAAGCCATAGCCGAGGCGGAAATAGGTTTTCCTCGTCGTGCCGACGAGGCGTGCGAAAGCCTCGATCTCGGTGACGGCAAGACCGGTGATGGCGGAAGCCCATCCCGGCGTGCGCGTCTCCAGATGCGCTTCCAGCCCCTTCGGATCGTCGGTGTATCTTTCGAGATAGGCGCGGTCGGCCATGCCTTCCCTGAACAGCACATGCATGACCGCGCAGGCCAGCGCGCCATCGGTGCCGGGCTTCAGCACAAGGCCCATATCGGCCTGCTTCATCGTCGCGTTCTCGTAGACGTCGATAACGACGATCCTGGCGCCACGCTCCTTCCGCGCCTTGATGGCGTGGGTCATGACATTGACCTGCGTGACCACGGCATTGGTGCCCCAGATCACCACGCAGTCGGACTTCGCCATCTCGCGCGGATCGGGACCGCGCAAGGCGCCCGCTCCCATCATCCAGCCGGTCCAGGCCAGATTGGTGCAGATCGAGCCGAAGAAGCCGGAGTATTTTTTTGCATGGCGCAGCCGGTCGATGCCGTCGCGCTGCACCAGCCCCATCGTGCCGGCATAGTAGTAAGGCCAGACGGTCTCGGAGCCGTATTTTGCCTCGGCCGCGATGAATTTCTCGGCGACGAGATCGAGTGCGGACTCCCAGCTCGCTTCCTTCCAGATGCCATCGCCTTTGGCGCCGGCGCGGACAAGCGGCTTCAGCAGCCGGTCGGGATGGTGAACACGGTCGGCATAGCGGGCAACCTTGGCGCAGACGACGCCAGCCGTATACGTATTGGACTTGGCGCCATGGACACGGCCGATGCGGTTGCCATCGAGCAGTTCGACCTCAAGCGCGCAGGTCGACGGACAATCATGCGGACAGGCGGAGTGGCCGATGCGAAGCTTCGCGTGCTGGTTCATGAGGCGAGACTAGCTGGTTCCGGAGGCGGCGTGTAGGGCCAGAAGTGGCGCAGGCTTACCCTCTCCTGTTTCGACGCCTCGAAGCCGCGCCTTCGCATCTTGTTAGGCTCATATCCAAAATTCAACTGTAGATGGTGGTTTCTCAGAGTATTGTGGTGAGAGCTTTGCTGCGGGCGCCAAGGTCGGCGATCCCTTGGGGTGTGATCGAGAATGCGCAAGGAGGCGTTTGTCATCGGCGGGTTGGCGGTGCTTACGGGCCTGTGGGTGACGCTGATAGCGAGAGGTCTGCCTGGCAACTGGTCTTTTTCCGACGAGGCGCGTGTCGATCAAAGCACCTATTTCCGCCTGAAGTTCAACGTGGGCTACAAGGGCGAGCCGCAGCAGTTCGACATCGTGGTCGGCTGCAACGTGCACGACATCGTCTACAAGGATGGCAACACCACTCACGACGTCGGGCTGATCCCGACCGTCTATGGTCGGCGCATGAGCGACGGCAAGGCCCTCGTCGTACGCGCGCCGAATGCCTGCGGCGGTGAGACCACCGCCAACGGCCATGTGCCGCCCGACTTCACGCCGCTGCTCATCGTCTACGAGGATGCCAACAAGCTCGATTTCGGCGCCGCCTATCTTTCGCAGGATGCCTATGACAGCCCCTTGTCGCAGCTTCGCTTCGGCAAGGCCACGATCGAGGCGTCGACACGGGCGGCGTTCGATGCGTCCAGGAAAGTCGGCCCGCCCAACCTCATCCAGCCTGCGCAATACGCGCCCTGGTTCGGGACTGAACCCATGCCGCAGATGGCGCTCACCTGCTTCACCCTGGAGCGGTACCGGATCCCTGACGATATCCAAGCGAAGCTCGACCAAGTTCGTCCACCTGACGCGCCGCGCTTCTGGTGGCCAGCGACTGATGGGCGGCCGTCCCCGCTCAATGGCGCCGACTTCCAGAGGGACGATGGAGGCAAGGGCTACGACATCGGTCACTATGTGCATGAGGGTGTGAGCGATTATGGCGCGCCGCGGCGGAATGGCGGGGGTACGATCAGGCTTGGCTCAATGTCTGGCCGGCCCGCCGCTTCCTATTACCCCATCTCGATCCCCGAGTTCGGCCTGCCGGAGGGGCAGGGCGATGGCGGTCGGCCCGCGCCGGACGGAAATACGGACTACGTGGTCGACGCGCATGTCGAGAACGGCAAGTACCGTGGCTTCGCCTACTGCCCTCAGGGGCAGGAGATAGATCGATCGCGGAAGATCGTTCAACGGATCGATGGTGAGGTCGTGGCCGATGCGGTCGCGGGAAGCCGGAGTTCGATCGGGCCGCTCTTCGAGGAGCAAGAGTACTTCTACAGGTCTCAAACCATACATCTCGATTCCATGAGGGGAGGAATCTAATGCCTGAGACAGACATCAACGTTCAGGCACCTATGGAAGCTGCATTGCGGTCGTCCTGTACGGCCGAAATCTAAGTGACGGCTAAAGGCAACCCATGAAATATCGAAAGCTCGCAGTTGGACTGGTTCTTGCGGCTATCGGTGTGGCAGGCGACTTGCTCCTGTTGGGGGCATCTATTGCAAACCTCACCAGTTCCATATTCGGCGCATCTCGTATGATTTCCAGAAGCATTGGGGTGGGGTGCGGCGCAGACCCCCACCCGCTCCGCTTCACGGATCGACCGTCCCCATAAGGGGGAGGTAATCACTCCGCCGTGCCTTCCTCATATTCCGCCGACATGGTCAGCCACTTTTCCTCGTGGCCGGCAAGCTGCTGCGCCAGTTGCGAGCGCTCCTTGGCCAGTCTGGTCGCCGTCGACGAATCTTTCTCATAGACCGCCGGGTTGGAAAGCTCGTCCTCGATGCCGTCGATGCGCTTGCGCAGCCGGTCCATCAGCGCCTCCGTGGCGCGGATTTCCTTGGCCAGCGGCTCGAAGGTGGCGCGGCGCGCGGCCGCATCGCGGCGGCGATCGGCCTTTGAGGCCTTCTCGGCCTCGCGCTTGCCGCGGCGGTCGCCGGACACGCCGGTGACCAGCGTCTTGTAGTCCTCCAGGTCGCCGTCATACGGGTTGACCGCACCATCCTTGACCAGCCACAGCCGGTCGGCGGTGGCTTCCAGCAGATGGCGGTCGTGCGAGATCAGGATGACGGCGCCGGGAAACTCGTTGAGCGCATGGATCAGCGACTCGCGGCTGTCGATGTCGAGATGGTTGGTCGGCTCGTCGAGGATGAAGAGGTTCGGGCCTTCGAAGGCCGACAGGCCCATCAGCAGCCTGGCCTTCTCGCCGCCGGACAGGTCCTTGGCGGCGGTGTTCATCTTTTCGGTGGTCAGACCGAACTGGGCGACACGGCCGCGCACCTTGGATTCCGGCGCCTCCGGCATCAGCCGGCGGACATGCTCATAGGCATTTTCATCCGGGCGTAGGTCGTCGAGCTGATGCTGGGCGAAGATCGCCACTTTCAGGCCTGGCGCGACGGTCATGGTGCCGGTTTCCTGCTTCAGCCTGCCGGACAGAAGCTTGGCGAAGGTCGACTTGCCGTTGCCGTTGGCGCCGAGCAGCGCGATGCGGTCGTCGGCATCGATGCGCAGCGTCATCTTCTTCAGGATCGGCTGGCCCTCGGTGTAGCCGACATTGACGTTGTTCAAGGCAATGATCGGCGAGGCCACCGTTTTCACCGGCTCGGGGAAAGAGAACGGCCGCACCATATCGTTCACGATCGCCGCGATCGGCTTCATCTTCTCCAGCGCCTTGATGCGCGACTGCGCCTGTCGCGCCTTCGAAGCCTTGGCTCGAAAACGCTCGACGAAGGATTCCATGTGCTTGCGGGCGGCTTCCTGCTTGACGCGGCCCTTCTCCTGCAGCTCCTTCTGCTCGGTGTACTGGCGCTCGAACTGGTCGTAGCCGCCGCGCCAGAAGGTCAGCTTCTTCTGGTCGAGATGGACGATCGAGTTGACGGCGCGGTTGAGCAGGTCGCGATCGTGCGAGATCAGAAGCACCGTGTGCGGGTATTTCGAGACATAGTTTTCCAGCCACAGCGTGCCTTCGAGATCGAGATAGTTGGTCGGCTCGTCGAGCAGCAGAAGGTCTGGCTCGGCAAACAGCACGGCGGCGAGCGCCACGCGCATGCGCCAGCCACCGGAGAAGGACGAGGCCGGGCGGCGCTGCGCGGCATCGTCGAAGCCCAGGCCGGCCAGGATGGTCGCGGCACGGGATTCCGCCGAATGCGCGTCGATGTCGGCCAGCCGCATGTGGATGTCGGCGATGCGGTGCGCGTCGGTGGCGGTCTTTTCCTCCTCGAGCAGCGCGGTGCGCTCAAGATCGGCCTTGAGCACGATCTCGATCAGCGGCTCCTCGGTGCCGGGCGCTTCCTGCGCCACCTGGCCGATGCGGGTGCTCTTCGGCAGGCTGATCGAGCCTGTCTCGGAGGGAAAGTCGCCGGTGATTGCCTTGAACAGCGTCGTCTTGCCGGTGCCGTTGCGGCCGACAAGGCCGGCCTTGGTGCCGGCCGGCAAGGTCAGCGAGGCATGGTCGAGAAGCAGGCGTCCGGCCATGCGGAGCGAAAGATCGTTGATGATAAGCATGCCGGGGCTTTTGCACGGGAGGGCGGCGCTTCGCAAGGGCCTGGGCGCCGGCGGGGGAATAAGGCATGAAAACGGCGCGCCCAAAGCGCGCCGTCCATTGCAAACAGCAGACTGACTTTAGAGACTGCCTGGTTCAGGCTTTGGGTTTGCGCTTCGTCACCTTGGCCGCGGCGGCCGGAACGGCCGGCTTGCGGCCGAGGCCCGAGGACTTGGCCAGTGCCGAACGGGTCGCGGAGTAGTTCGGCGCCACCATCGGATAGTCCAACGGCAGGCCCCATTTGCCACGATATTCGTCCGGGCTAAGACCATGGTCGGTCATCAGGTGCCGCTTCAGCGACTTGAATTTCTTGCCATCTTCCAGACAGACGATGTGGTCGGGAAACACCGACCGCTTCGGATTGACAGCCGGGTTCAGCGCGGGGCTTTCCACGGCGGCAATGCTGCCCAGCTTGCGCACCGATGCGCTGACGCTGGCGATCAGATCCGGCAGGCCAGACGCAGGGAGAGGATTGTTGCCGACATAGGCTGAGACGATGTCAGCAGTCAGTTCCATAGCGGTCTTGCTGTCGATGGTGTGCAATTCTGTTTCTCCCGCCGGTCATGAAGTTGCCGGCTTTTTTTAAGACTTCTCTTGATGTATCGACCTAGCTGCACCCCCCAACGGGTCGCTAAGTCTCAATAAACGATCAAGAATCGGAACAGGAGGATGTTTCCACAAGAGGTTGCAACGTTGCAAATTAGAAAATCTAATACTTGGAAACGGCCGACTTCGCGCCAGCAGATTTCAACTGCACGGCCCCCGCAGGTTTGGAGTCGGCCAGTATCTCCAGAATGCGCTTCCAGCGGGCGCACCGGCCGAAATCTTTTTGCTCTATCGCCTTTTCGGCCTTCATGGCGGCGTAGAGCGGCGCCTCGGCGCCGAACTCCTTGAGCAGCCAGAATGCTTCCTGTCTGGCGAGGCGTTCATCGTCGTCAAGCATGTTCAGCCTCCGAGCGTTCTATGCCCACCGCAATACAGCTGCCGATGACGAGGACCGCACCGGCTATCGCGGTCAGCGTCAGCCTTTCGCCCGAAAATGTCAGCAGCAGCGTCGATGCGATCGGCGTCAGATAGGCGATGACCGCAACCTTGCCGCCGCCTTCAAGCTTCAAGGCGCGCGACCAGAAATAATATCCCAGCCCCATCGGACCGGCACCGAGATAGAGGCCAAGCAGGAGGTGCTCGCTGGATGGCCAGGCTGCGCCGTCGTGAATACACCACAGCAAGGTCAGGCCGACGCCGACCAACGCCGAAGGCAAAAGCAAACGCTCCGACGGTGTGGCCAGGCGGGCGACCGCAATCGAATAGAAGGCCATGCACAGCGCCGAGCCGAAGGCAGCGAGATAGCCTACGATGCTGCCCTGGAGAAAAGGCTGGCCGCGACCACCCGAGATCACCAGCGCCACGCCGACAAAGCCAAGCACGGCAGTCAAACCCAGCAGCGCGGGGCGTTGCCGCTTGCCCAGCACGATGACCGCCGCCGCGACCATCAGCGGCCAGGTGTAGGCGACGAGATTGGCCTCGATCACCGGCATGGAGGCAAAGGCGATGTATTGCAGCACCATGGTGCCGACCAGGCCAATAAAGCCGACCGCGACCGGCGCCAGGGTGCCGTCAGCACCCTTGGCAAAGGCTGCGTCTTGCGTGTCCCGCTTCCGGCTCGCCAGATGGATGACGGCGAACACCAGAGCCGCTCCACAAAATTGCAGCAACTGCACGAGCGACACCGGATGGCTGGCCAGCAGGGATTTGCCGACCAGCGCGTTGGTCGACCACAGGGCGACCGCGCCGGCGGCGAAGACCAGGGCCGACGGCGAGCCCGGTCCACCCCGGAATCGCCGAGACGGTGCCTTGTCCTTATCGCCGACCATGATGTTACCGACGGCCAAACCGGCGTCCACTTCTATGCTCTGGCTACCAGGATTCCCTTGACCCGCCCGGGACCGGCGCATCGGCCGCCGCCGTAACCGGACGTTCTTCCTCGAAGCGGCGATAGGCCGGCAGCTGGTTCGTCCAGACGTCTTCGGCGAGCTCGTTGACCCATTCGCGATCTTGATCATTGTCGGCTGCGAGATAGAACATGCGATTGTCGTCGACATAAGGCTTGGCCACCGAGCGCTGGTTGAGGACCAGCGTGACGCGCGAGCCGAGTTGGATCGGCGCGGTGCGGTGAAGGACGCCGAGAAACTGGCCGAGCGTGGCGTAGTTCATCTTGTGGTCGATGCGCATGACCTGGTTGCGCGGAACCTCGCGGCCGGATTCAAGGATGGCGCGGCCGGTCTCGGAATCGTCGCAGTAGATTTCGAGATGGCCGCCGACCAGCGGATTGCTGATCGACAGCGGAATGAGTTCGGTGACCGGGACACCGTCGCAATGCCAATCGACGGCGCCGTCCTTGGGATTCATGAAAGTGACGGTCGAGCCGACGATCGACAGCGGATAGGGCTCGAGCTTGGTGCCCATCATGTCGGACAGACGTTCCAGGCGCAGCTTGTCATGCAGCAGCTCCTTGATCTCCGGGATGAAGCGGTCGGCGCCGGTGATGAAGGTCAGGTCGAGGTGCTTGTGCACGGCGTGGCTGGCCTTGAGCTTCAACGCCGCCTCTTCGATGGCCGCCAGCAGCGCCGGGTCGTAGCCATGCAGATACTGCGCAACGCCGAAACCCGACACTTTCCAGGCCGTCTCATGACCGATAATGGCTTCTCGGCTCATCGCGTAGCGCAGTTCAGGTATGGTATGGGCGTTCATTCTACTTCTCCAGGATGGGGGCATCACTTGGTAAACTGTCGATTAATTTCCCTACCCCTGTAAAATTAGGAATGCTGGTGCTAGTGTAAGCCCAGCTTAAGGTCGAAACGCGTGCGTCTGCTCAGTCAGGTCAACCTCAATTCGCTGAAGATTGTCGAAAGTGCCGCCCGGCACCGTAACTTCACGCGCGCCGGCGAAGAGCAGTTTATTACTGCTTCCGCCGTCAGCCAGCGCGTTAAAAGCCTCGAGGACCAGCTGCGCTTCAAGATCTTCCAGCGCGGCGGCAATGCGGTGTCGCTGACACCCGAAGGCGAGACCTATGTGTCGCGCGTTCGCGAGGCGCTGGAGCGCATCGTGGCGGCCAGCATGGAGGCGACCGGACAGTCGCAGGCGCATGTGCTGAAGATTTCGGTGCTGCCGACGTTCGCGGCGCGCTGGCTGTTTGCCCGCCTGCCGCTGTTCCAGCGGCAATATCCCGAAATCGAGATGCGCGTCTCGACCTCCTACGCCACCAATGAGTTCGCAACCTCCGAGTTCGACCTCGAGATCCGCTATGGCGACGGCAGCTTTCCCGACCTCAAGGCGGACCTGCTGTTCAAGGAGGATTTGACGCCGGTGTGCAACAGGAAGCTGTTCCACGAAGTTCTCGGCGACAGGCCGCCGTCAAAGGTGACGCCGGACGACCTCAGGCATTTCACGCTGCTGCATTCCGACACCTGCACGCAGAACTGGCAGTCGTGGCTGGGTTTTGCCGGCGCGAGTTCCGTGCTCGGCGAGACCAAGAGCATCTATTTCGATTCCTGCATGATGTCCTATGAAGCGGCCAATGCCGGCATGGGCTTTGCAGTCGCCAACCGCGCCTATATGGCGAGCGAGATCCGCGCAGAGAGACTGGTGGCGCCGTTTGCCGTGCATCACCCCAACACCGCCGGCTGGTATTTCGTCTGCCCGGTCACCGCGCCCTACACGCGCAAGGTGGAACTGTTCAAGCAGTGGATAATGGCCGAGGCGGCGCTGACGCAGTGCCAGCTGGACGCCGGGATTGCCGGCGGCCCGGTGCTGCGCAAGGCCATTGCCTGAGGTCGGATTCTTTCCGCGGCCTTGCGGGATTTGCGGCCGTTTCTGCTGGTTTTGCGCAGACGGCACGAGCAGAACCGGCACGAAAACTGCCACCTCATGACGCAGGCGAGAGACTCAGCTATCTTCGGTTGTTGCGGCGGACCTGATATCCGCCTGGCCGGCGCTATCAGCTCACCTCCCAAGCGGCGCCGGCCTTCTTCTCCCGAAGGCTACCTCAGCCTTATCGTCCCGCTAAAACGATCATTGCGCCGGCTGATCGCCGCTGGCCGCCGGCTTTGGCGCCGAATCCGTCTGCGGGGTTTGGTCGAGCACCGGGGCTTTGGTTGGCTGGATGTCGCCGTCGCAGGCGGCGAGCGCCAAGCTGGCGGCCAACAGAATCAGAAGCCTCTTCATGGCGACCTCCTAGGTCTGCCCTCTCCTTCATAAGGCAACGAGGTGGTTCGGCTTTGGTTGCACGCTCGCAAACGACGCCGCGTCGGCTGGAACCAAACGGCGGCTCTGAGGTTGGTTGCCCAAAGGAGATCGCGCCATGATCCGTCTGCTCATTACCGGCCTTTTCGCTTACGCGACCTATCGCATAGCCAAGGAGATCATCAAGGACGTGCCCGACAATTTCGATCCGTTGCCGGTGCCTGGCGACGAACGCGCCACCTTGCGGCGCCAGTCGGCGGCAACGCGTGTAGCGCCACGGCGATAGGGGCGACTTCGGCCCGTTGCGAACAAAGCGGAAACGATGCTTGATAGGCGATGACCATCGCCATCAATGATTCGTCCTTGCAGCCCGCCTATCTGACGAAGCTCAACGCCGAGCAGCGGCTCGCCGTCGAACATGGCGACGGCCAGATCGCCGGGCCGCTGCTGGTGATCGCCGGCGCCGGCTCCGGCAAGACCAACACGCTCGCCCACCGGGTCGCGCATCTGATCGTCAAGGGCGCTGATCCCAGACGCATTCTGCTTATGACATTCTCGCGCCGCGCCGCCACCGAAATGGCCAGGCGGGTCGAACGCATCGCCGGCGAGGTGCTGGGCCGAGACGCGTCCGTCATCGCCGACGCGCTGGCCTGGGCCGGCACGTTTCACGGCATTGGCGCCAGGCTGCTGCGTGACTATGCGCTGACGATCGGCCTGGACCCCGCCTTTACCATCCATGACCGCGAGGATTCCGCCGACCTGATGAATCTTGCCCGGCATGAACTTGGATTCTCGAAGACCGAAAGCCGTTTTCCGACCAAGGGCACCTGCCTGGCGATCTATTCGCGCGCGGTCAACGCGCAGGCGCCGCTCGGCGAGGTGCTGGGTTCGGCCTTTCCGTGGTGTGCCGGCTGGGCCGAACAACTGAAGGCTCTGTTCGCCCGATATGTCGAGGCCAAGCAGGCGCAGAACGTGCTCGATTACGACGACCTCCTGCTCTACTGGGCGCAGATGGCCGCCGAGCCGGAGATCGCGGCGCATCTCGGCTCCCGTTTCGACCATGTGCTGGTCGACGAATACCAGGACACCAACCGGCTGCAGGCCTCGATCCTTTCGGCGCTGAAGCCGGACGGCGCCGGACTGACGGTGGTGGGCGACGACGCGCAGTCGATCTATTCGTTTCGCGCCGCGGAAGTGCGCAACATCCTCGATTTCCCGCAACAATTCGCGCGAGCCGCCGATGTCATCATGCTGGAGCGCAATTACCGCTCGACCGAGACTATTTTGGCGGCAGCCAATGCGGTCATCTCGGAGGCGTCGGAGCGCTTCACCAAGAACCTCTGGTCGGAGCGCAAATCCTCGCAAAAGCCGAAACTGGTCAGCGTGCGCGACGAGGCGGAGCAGGCGAACTATGTCTGCCAGGCCATCCTTGCCGAGCGCGAGGCCGGCACGGTGCTGAAGTCGCAGGCGGTGCTGTTTCGCGCCTCGCACCACAGCGGGCCGCTGGAGATCGAACTGACGCGCCGCAACATCCCCTTCGTCAAGTTCGGCGGGCTCAAATTCCTCGACGCCGCCCATGTCAAGGACGTGCTTTCGGTGCTGCGTTTTGCCGAGAACCCGCGCGACCGCGTCGCCGGCTTCCGCGTGCTGCAGCTCCTGCCCGGTATCGGCCCTTCGGCGGCGAGCACCATCGTCGAGGCCATGGCGACATCGCTCGACGAGGAAATGGGGCTGGCCCGCTACCGGCCGCCGCAACGCGCGGCTGAGGACTGGCCAGCCTTCGTTGCGCTTTATTCCGGCCTGCGCGCGCGGTCGGGGAAATGGCCGGCCGATCTCGAACAGGTCAGGCTGTGGTACGAGCCGCATCTTGAGCGCATGCACGATGATGCAACGACGCGGCGGGCCGACCTCATGCAGCTCGAGCAGATCGGTTCCGGCTATGCTTCGCGCGAGCGCTTCCTGACCGAGCTGACGCTGGATCCACCGGATGCGACCAGCGACCAGGCCGGGCCGCCGCACCGCGACGAGGACTATCTGATCCTGTCGACCATTCATTCGGCCAAGGGCCAGGAATGGAAGAACGTCTTCGTGCTCAACACCGTCGATGGCTGCATCCCGGCCGATCTCGGCGTCGGCACCAAGGAAGACATCGAGGAGGAGCGCCGGCTGCTTTACGTCGCCATGACGCGGGCCAAGGACGGCCTGCATCTGGTGACGCCGCAGCGCTTCTTCACTCACGGCCAGGCAGCGCGCGGCGACCGCCACGTCTATGCCTCGCGAACCCGTTTCATCCCGGCCTCGATTCTCGGCGCTTTCGAGCAGACCTCTTGGGCGAGCGTCCACGCAAAGGACGATCCGCGCCACAGACCTGAAGTCCGCGTCGACCTCGGCGCCCGCATGCGCGGCATGTGGAAATAGAAGCCGCCGCAACCGCGGATGCTGGCCGGGGAGCGACCTCAAGAAGCAAATCGTCCTGTCATGGCATCTCTCAGGGAACCTCGGGCCGCCGGCCGCGTTTTCTGGCGTCCAACCCGCGATCGGAGAGCGGCGACCGCCGCCTTTCCGCCCATCCAGAGAGGCCAGAATGCACGACGCGATGTTCTTCACCCCGGTTGCCGTTAGCGTTGGCGCCGGCCACAAACGCATGCTCGCCTCGCTGTTCGACATGCATGATTTCCTGACCGAATTTCCGCCATCACGCCGGCGCCTGAGCTATGGCGCGGCCGTGAGGGCCTGCGAGGCGGCGCGCGCCAGCGAAATCTCGACCGAGGCCGCACGCGATGCCCTGATCACCTTTGCAGTCACGGCAGGCATCCTCTGGCCCGCGGTCCAGCCGGCCGTCTCGGTCAAGCCGGTCGCACACGGTTATGGCGGCTACGCCGTCTGAGACGGCCGGGACCAGGCCTGCCCAGCAAAAAAGATCACTCGGACTTGCCGGCCGACGTCGAACGACAACACGTCTTGGTGATCCCACCAAGCGTCCACTTCATCTTGGAGTAACTCGGCATTGGAAGCGTCTTGAGATGTTTGATCACGAACCCAAGTTCCATGGCCATCATGCCGTATTCCTCAACCGCGATGTCGGCCTGTTCACTGTTCAATGCAAACCGAAAGCCAAATTCACTCGGTACGTCTCCATTTGAAGAAAAGGCAGGGATCGCGAGCCGTGAGTTGTGAAAACCAGAATGCCACCAGGCCGCACAAAGCTGAACAGACGAACCAGCCATCGCGCCCAGTTGTTATCGGCATGTGGGAAAAGAATGAAAGCGCAAGGACTGCATCATAGAGCCTGCCAAAAACTGCCTCCTCCGGTATCGATCGCGACTGAATGGCTTTAATCTTGAATTCGTTCGCCAGGAAAGAAATCGCTTGTGGATAATCGGAACTGACGAGATCGATGTCATCCTTACAAGGTGCCGCGTCACGCATCCATACCTTGAGGCGAACTCGAGGAGTGAAAAAGGCCCCCGGCCTAGATGCCGTGTTAAAATTCCTTTGAGTTTTTGCAGATGCTTGCCCATCTCTGAGATATTAACTGGCCCTTGAGACGTCAGACACAAATCCATTATGGCTGATCAGGAAGTTGAATATATCATGATCTTGATCAAAGGATGGAACAACGGAAACTCTACGGATTATTTCTTCTCTAACTAATTGTCATTCCAACAGTTTAGGCCGACTTCTGGATCACTGACTCATCCGATCTATGAGCAGTGGATAACGGTACAAGCCGCCGAGGCGGGTACCACGCGCGATAGCGAGCGACGCTGCAGCCACCGTTTCGCCATCGGGTTGATCCACACCTCGAAGCAGAAATGGACGGCCAACCCGCAAGCAGCGGCGGACGCAGCAAGCGAGGACTATTTTAGGTACATCTGAAGGCATCATATCGATGCGGCAGGCCAACGGATCGCAGCGCCAACCAGCAGACCGAAACACTTGCGTTAAGGAACGAGGCCTGCTGCAGTCGACACCATGGAAGCTGACGGCGCCCGCGCGTGTTCCAGGTCGCATTGCCGCGATCCGTTTGAAAAGCGCCTGCGCCCGACCGGAGCCTCGACTGGCGCCCGCATTTCAATGCAACGTCGGATCACCGGCCAGCAGGGCGCGCGGCCCGGTCGTTTCGAAACTGACCTGGTCGCGGCCGTTGGATTTGGCCTTGTAGAGGTGCCGGTCGGCCGTCAGGAACATGTCGGCATAGGTGGTGGGTCCGCTGAAGGCGACGCCACCGATGCTCACCGAGAGCGGACAGGGCCGTCCACCCGGAGCAAACTCGACCTCGCGGATGCGCCGCCGGATCCCCTCAGCAACCAGCCAGGACTGCGACGGGTCGGCGCCAGGCAGGAAGATGGCGAACTCCTCGCCGCCGATGCGTCCAACGATGTCGGCGCCGCGCAGCTGAGCCTTGATCGTCTGCGCGATCAGCTTGAGCGCTTGATCGCCGCAATCGTGGCCCAATCGATCGTTGATAGTCTTGAAATGATCGGCGTCGACGATCAGCAGGGCGCCGGCATCGACGACGGCCTGGCTGCGCGCCTGTTCGAGATAGGCCTCGACCAGCATCGAAAACGCGCCGCGGTTGAACACCGCGGTCAGGCTGTCGGTCGCCGCGACAATGCTCAGATTCTTCTGGGCGATCGCCAGCTGGCGCATCTTGTACATAAGGAAAGAGAAGAACGACCCACCCAGCACGAGCGGCAGCAACAGGTCGGTGAGCTGCGCCCAGCGCAATGCTTCGGGCGACAGCGACGGAAAATTGTAGGAATCGACAAGGAAGGCCGCCGCGATGCAGATCGCCGTGCCGACAACCGTGACTGCTATGACCCTGCCCCAGCTCGTGGGCGACAGATCGACCCGCATGCCAATTTCTCCCACTGTGTTCGCTATTTTGCAGCGGGAACACAAATGAAACCCTAAACCCTTGCCTTCAATTCTAATGTGGTTAACGGTTAATCGAAAGTGTGACCGATTGCCGTGAAGATGCCGGCGGTCACAAAAAGCCCGCCACTTGCGCGGCGGGCTTTCCGACTGGCCGGAGGCTTCTCGTCAGCGCATGTCCCTCGGGAAGTCTGGGCCATGCGGTAGGAGAGTGCCGTAAAGCCTCACGGCTGGTTCGACACTCCCGGCGAAACCTGTCTCAGCGACGCGAGATCATAAGGCATAGCTGCCGCAGATCGCTGTCGTAGGTGCCCTCACTGGCGAGCACATCGACGCAGCGCTTCTTCATACGTGTCAGCTGGCTGTTCGACATGCTGGCGACGACACCGGGTGTCCCAGGTGTGCCTGGTGTTCCAGGAGTTCCTGGAGTGCCGGGCGTACCCGGCGTACCGGGCGTGCCCGGCGTTCCGCCAATGCCGACGCCGACGCCGACGTTGATGCCGCTGCCGACGTTGACGCCGACACCGGCCTTGATACCTCCGCTGCCGCCGACCGTGGCCCCAACACCGGCCTTGATGCCACCGGCTCCGCCGACCGTCGCGCCAGCGCCGGCCTTGATGCCGCTGCTACCGCCGACTGAGGCGCCGAGGCCCGCAGTAACGCCGCTATTGCCGCCGACCGTTGCGCCAGCACCCGCCTTGATACCGCCGCTGCCGCCGACCGAGGCGCCGGCACCGGCCTTGACCCCGCCGCTGCCGCCTATCGAAGCGCCAACACCTGCATTGATGCCGCCAGCACCGCCGATAGATGCGCCGACACCGACGCCAATTCCGCCTCCTGCATTCGCGGGAGCGGCAAAAATAACGATAATTGCACCCGCCGCCAGTGTTCTAGCGATTTTCTGGGTGATATTAACCATGACACTCTCCTTGTTGCCGTTCTGCTTTGCGCATTGCAATATGCCAGCAAACCAAAGCAGACATATGCTTATGCACTCACAGCTACGCACGAGTCTTCCTTATAGTTTCTTTATTTTTTTCGACATAGGCCGTTGTAGTTCTCAATCAGTGTACTCGGTTTCTAAAAAAAAATATGTTTTTGCTTCAATATTTAAACTTTGTTGAATTTATTAAATAGAAACTCTACTGAAAAATGGAGCAGGTTGTAGCGGCCCGCCGAGCAAGGGGCGGCGCCAAAGGGCGGCACAAGCCACCGGGCAGCGTCGTGCAAACCACGGGCTTCAAAAACCCGGCTTGGGATTCTTTGGCGCTGTCCGTCGCGTCCAGAGGCGTTTCACTGGTATCGGCGGCCAGGTCGCAGACGGATGGCACAAAGGCACCGAGGGATGTCGCCTCCGGCGTCTTCAAACGCAAACCGCGGTCAAGAAATCAGGCGTAGGCGCGGCCTTCGTCGGTGCGTTGGAAAAAGGCCAGGTCGAGCTGCACCGAAGGCCGGCCGAGAATGGTCAGGATGGCGTGCGCCTGGCCGCGGTGATGGGTCTGGTGGTTGAAGACGTGTCCCAGCGCCGGCGCCAGCCGCTGCGAGACGGTGCGCATGTCGGAAACGGTCATGTAGGAGAAGCGGCCGGACAAAGCCTTTTCGGTCAAACCGCCGACCCAGTCGACGATCCGCCTGTCCTCGGCCTCACGCGCCAGCTTCAAGCCAGGCAACGCGCGGTGCAGGATGGCGTCGAGTTTTGCCGGCGCGTCGCCCTCGCCGGTGAAGCGTTTCATCCAGATGCGGTCGGTGGCCAGCAGATGGTTGAGCGTGCCCATCATCGAGCCGAAAAATGCGCCGACATCGCGGTTGAACTCTTCTTCCTCAAGTGCGGCGACGGCATCGTAGATGCGGCCATTGGCCCATTGATTGTAGGCCGCGAACATCATGAAATGCTGTTTCATCTTTTTCCCGCCGACGAGTTCCGCTTCAGCCGCAGGCGACTAATTAGACCGCGAGGGCGCAGCCGCCAATGACCATTCTGTTCAATGAACTCGTCGGACACGACGCGACCCGTCCGTTCAGCCCGCATTGCTGGAAGGAGGCGGCGGCAGCAGCTTAGGGAGTAGGCAGTAGGCAATAGGGTCCGAGCGCTGTACTGCCTACTGCCTACTGCCTACTGCCCACTGCCTACTGCCTACTGCCTGCTGCCTATTCCCCACACAAGTCTCCTGATCGCCATGCCACCACCCCTCGATTTCACCGATGATTTTCGCGCCGGGCTGGTCACGCTGCTGCGCTGGCGCCGGGATGTGCGGCGCTTCGAGCGGACGGCTTTGCCCGAGGGTACGCTGGAGCGGCTGCTGGAGCTTGCCAGCATCGCGCCGTCCGTCGGTCTCAGCCAGCCGTGGCGCTTCGTGGTGGTCGACAGCGCCGAGCGGCGGGGCGCGGTGAGAGACTGTTTCGAGCGCTGCAATGCCGAGGCGCTGGCATGCTTTTCGGGCGAGCGCGCCGCGCTCTATGCCCGGCTGAAGCTCGCCGGTCTCAATGAAGCGCCCTGCCAGTTCGCGGTTTTCGCCGACCGCACGACGCAACAGGGCCATGGGCTCGGCCGCATGACGATGCCGGCAACCATCGACTATTCGGCCGTCATGGCGGTGCACACGCTGTGGCTGGCGGCGCGGGCGGAAGGCATCGGCATGGGCTGGGTGTCTATCCTCGACGCGGCCGAGATGGCCGCAATCCTGGACACCCCGCCTGAGTGGACGCTGATCGGCTATTTCTGCCTCGGCTATGCCAGCGAGGAGCATGATCTGCCGACACTGGAGCGCGAAGGCTGGGAGCAGCGGCGGCAGCCGGTGGTGATCAGGCGGTAAGGCTGCCGATCACTTCGTCTCTTCCTTGGCGATGAGCTTGACGCAGATCGGGTCGCCCTTCGGCATCGGGGTGCATTGCCATTCGGGGCCGAAGCCGAAGTTCGTATTTGTGCGGCGACCCAAAAAGAGCAGCAGAACAATGCCCACGGCAGCAAAAATGCCGATAGTCAATAGGCTCCCTTTTATGTCGCCCGGCCTGAGGTGGTGGTAGGGCCAGCGCGTCCCGTCAAACATGGTCCGATGTCTTTCCGTTCCGTGCGTGCCTGCGCAATCGCCATTTTCCCGCAAGCCTTGCCTTTGACCAGAGCGTTGCGAACAGCCATGCGGGCGGTCGCGGCCGAATAACGCTGCCGGGGCGCGTCCCCTTGGCAATGGGCCGGGCGGCTTGTATAGAGCCCGCCACTCCACATTCCGATCTCAAGACTTTCCATCTCAAGACAAGGACGACCCCATGGCGCTCGAACGCACCTTTTCCATGATCAAGCCGGACGCGACCCGGCGCAATCTTACCGGCGCCATCACCAGGATGCTGGAAGAGGCCGGCCTGCGCGTCGTCGCCTCACGTCGCGTGTGGATGAGCCGCCGCGAGGCCGAAGGCTTTTACGCCGTCCACAAGGATCGTCCGTTCTTCGGCGAACTGGTGGAATTCATGTCATCGGCGCCGACCATCGTGCAAGTTCTGGAAGGCGAAAACGCCATTGCCAGGAACCGCGAAGTGATGGGACCGACCAACCCCGCCAACGCCGCCGAAGGAACCATCCGCAAGGTCCACGCGCTGTCGATCGGCGAGAATTCCGTGCACGGCTCCGACGCGCCGGAAACCGCTGCTGAAGAGATCAAGTACTGGTTCTCCGACACCGAGATCGTCGGCTGAGCCGACGCGAACCAATGTATGCAAGAGGCCGGCACTTCGCCGGCCTTTTTCTTTGGTCAGGTCCCGGCTTCGGCTTCATGCCGCTTTCAACGGATGAGCGGCGTGTCCCAGAGGTCGCCGAGCAGCGTTTTCAGCTCCGTGAAACGCTTCTCGCCCAGTTCCTCGGCCCATTCCCGTTCGATGTCGAGCAGGATGTCGGCCATCTTCTGGTATGCGGCGCGCCCGCGGTCGGTGAAGTGGACGACGGTCCCGCCGCTCTCATCGGGTGCCGCCGAGCGAGTGATATAACCCATCGCTTCCAGCGTCTTCAGCAGTTGATTCATGGCCTGCTTGCTCATCGCGGCGCGCTCGGCGAGCGCGCTCGGCCGAAGGCCATCCGGGCCGGGATATTGGATCACCGCCATATGCGGCGGGCTGAGGTCCTCGAAACCCGACGCCCTGAGATCCCTGATCAGCTTGCGGTGAATGGCCATGGCCGGAACGCGCAGCAGTGCACCGATCAGCGGTGGCTTCTTTGGCGGTTCTTCCCTGGAAAATGGCATTGACACTCGGGTAAATTGAGTTTACTCATTTCGGTAAATCCGATTTACCACATGGGAGGGTGAAATGCTAGACAGAGCTAGCCAGATCAGCGTCAATCCGGCCGACGAGACAATCAGCCATGGCGGCCTTGCCGTGCGCTTCCTGCTTACCGGCGACCAGTCGAACGGCAGCATCGCCGCCTTCGAACTGACGGTCGCCGGCTCGCAGCGCCTGCCCGCCCCGGCGCACAGCCACGATCACTATGAAGAGACGATGTACGGGATCGAAGGCGTGCTGATGCTGACCGTCGACGGACACCGGCACGATATCGGGCCGGGCCAGGCGCTGTGCATTCCGCGCGGCGCGGTTCACCGCTTCGACAACGACACCGCCGCGACCGCCAAGGTGCTGTGCGTGGTGACGCCGGCGGCGATCGGCCCGGACTATTTTCGCGGGGCCTTCGCCATCTTCAGCACTGGCGGCCCGCCAGACCGCACCAGGCTGATGGACCTGATGCGCCGGTTCGGCCTGACGCCGGCGCCCCCGCCGCCGCAGTCTTGATCTTAACTCGCTGCGTTGAAGCGCAAGATGTCGCGGCCGTCCTTGTCGGCGATGATCAGCTTGCCGCCATCGACACGGTATGACGCCGCCTTGGCGAGCGCCTCGAACAGCGCCTTTTCCTCGGCCATGATCTCCGGCGCGCAGGCTTTGTAGGTCGAGCCGATGTCGCTGATGACGATGGTCTCGCCATCGACCTTGGCGGTGGCGAAATAGGCGTTGCACGGGCCGCTGCCGCCCGCCTTGCCGGCTTCGCTGACCCGGAACGTCGCCTGCGGCTCCGAAATCACGCCGATACCGTCGATATACTCGACCAGCCAGCTCTGGCCGAACAGCGAGGCCGAGGTCGGCTTGTCGCTCGGCGCCACCATTTTCAGCACAATGGCCTGCGGCGCGTCGCTGAGCGGATCGACCTGATAGCGCGAGTCCGTGACGAACAGCAGCTTGTCGTCGGCGGTGATGCGCGCCTGCAGCGCATAGGTCATGTTGGGCCGGATCACCGTTGAATCGAAGCTGATCTCGAACTTGATCGGCACCTGGCCGGCCGGCGCTACCTTGCGCTCGCCGACAATGGCGGCCGGCCCATCGGCCAGCGATACATCGGCAAGTTGAACCGACAGCACGGCGTTGGGCGGCAGCGCGATGCGCTCGCGATACATCACCTCGCCCTTCAGGGTCTTCTCGGCGGCGACGGAAGGCTCGGGAACGGCCAGAACGCCGATAACCAGCGGCACAAAACCGAGACGAAGAATTCGGCGATCCTGTCCAGCATGCCCTTGCTCCCTTTTTGCCGATGCGATTTGGCCAAGGGAATGCGGTCAATACATGGCTGCGCCGAGATTTATTCGGGCCGCGCCTTCCAGCGCGCCGCAGCCTGGTCGTCGGCGTCCTTGGCCTCGACCCAGCCGCCATCGGTGCCGTCCACGCGGTGCTCCTTCTTCCAGAAGGGTGCACGAGATTTCAGGAAATCCATCAGGAAATTGGCCGCTTCGAACGCCGCCTGCCGGTGCGAGGACGCTGCCACCACCAGCACGATGTTTTCGCCCGGTGCGATCTTGCCGTGGCGATGGATGACGGTCAGCCCTTGCAGCGGCCAGCGCTGAAGCGCCTCGCCGGCGATCCGGCTGATTTCGGCCTCGGCCATGCCGGGATAGTGCTCGAGTTCCAGGGCCGACAGCTGGCCCTGCTCGTCGCGGCAAAGTCCTGAGAAGGACACTACGGCGCCGATGTCGGCGCGACCCTCGGTCAGTTTCGCGATCTCGGCGGCAACGTCGAAATCGTCGCGCTGGATGCGCACCGTCGGCGCGCCGGACATGGTGTCAGCCCCCGGTCATCGGCGGAAACAGCGCGATCTCGCGCGCGCCGGCTATCTTCTCGCGATGCTCGACATGTTCCTGGTTGATGGCGACGCGGATCACATCAGGATATTGCAGCGCGTGCTCATATTCCTCGCCACGCGATTTCAGCCAGCGCAGGAGGTCGGCCACCGTCTCGATACCGGCGGGCAGTTCGACATCCTCTTCCGGCTTGCCGATCCGTTCGCGCACCCAGGCGAAATAAATGAGCCGGGTGATCATCTCACTCGTCCATGATGTGCTTGAGGCCGGCGCGGAAATAGTCGTAGCCGGTGTAGAGCGTGACGAGGGCTGCGATCCACAGCAGCACCAGTCCGGTCTGCGTGGTCAGCGGGAAGATCTTGTCGCCGGCAGGCCCAGCCAGCAGGAAGGCGATGGCGACCATCTGGATGGCGGTCTTCCATTTGGCGAGTTGCGTCACCGGCACCGAGACTTTCAATGCCGCCAAATATTCGCGCAGCCCCGAAACCAGGATTTCGCGGCACAGGATGATGATTGCCGCCCACAACGACCAGCCTGCGATGCCGGCATGGCGGTCGGTGTCGGCGGCGAGCAGCAGCAGGCAGGTGGCGACCAGCAGTTTATCGGCGATCGGATCCAGCATCTTGCCGATGTTGGACGTCTGCTGCCAGGCGCGCGCCAGATAGCCGTCGAGATAGTCGGTGATCGAAGCCAGCAGGAAGATGATCAACGCCGACCAGCGGGCGAAGTCGCTCGATTTCAGATGCCCCTCGAGAAAAAAGCACAGCACCACCAGCGGCACCGCGACGATGCGGGCATAGGTAAGCATGTTAGGCAGGTTGAACGCGCGCTTGGCCATATCTCAGGGACTCTTTCTGCCTGCGTACTCAAATCAGAACCGGATGTAGGGGGTCAACAGGCGAGATTCGATTGGCCAGACGAAAATAGCGCGCGATTGCCGGGATTCGAGTGGCCTGCGAGAAAAGAACGGCTGCTGCCATTTGATCGGGACAGCGGCGTCACCGGCGCTCAGCTCTCATGGAAATGATTGTAGACGAGCTTGGCGACCTGCTCTGAAATACCGTCGACCTTGACCAGATCCTCGACTGCCGCGCGGCTGACCGCCTTCGCAGTGCCGAAGGCCAGCAGCAGCGCGCGCTTGCGGCCGGGACCGATGCCGGCGATCTCGTCGAGCGGGCTCTTGACCAATTCCTTCTTGCGCCGCGCGCGGTGCGAACCGATGGCGAAGCGATGGACCTCGTCGCGCAGCCGCTGGACGAAATAGAGCACGGGATCCCGCACGGGGAGCGAAAACGAGTCCCTGCCTCTGACGAAAAAACGCTCGCGGCCGGCATCGCGGTCTTGGCCCTTGGCGATGCCGATGGCCGCCACGCGATCCTCGATGCCGAGGTCGGCGAGGATCTTGCGCACCGCGCTCATCTGGCCCTGGCCGCCATCGATCAGGATGACGTCCGGCCAGGCCGGGAAGCTGCCGGAGATGTCTTCCTCAATGTCGTCGCCTGCTCCACCGGCTGCCGCGTCGTCGGGAACGACATCGCCATGTTCCTTCAGCAGCCGCGAAAAGCGCCGTTCCATCACCTCGCGCATCATGCCGAAATCGTCACCGGGCGTGATCTCGGTCGAGCGGATGTTGAATTTGCGGTACTGGTTCTTCACAAACCCTTCCGGCCCGGCGACGACCATGGCGCCAACGGCGTTGGTGCCCATAATATGCGAATTGTCATAGACCTCGATGCGCACCGGCGGCTTCGGCAGGCCGAAGGTCTCGGCAAAGCCGGCGAGCAGCCGGCCTTGCGTGGAGGTTTCGGCCAGCCGGCGGCCGAGCGCCTCGCGGGCATTCTGCAGCGCGTTGTCGGTCAAATCCTTCTTCTCGCCGCGCTGCGGCACCGAGATCGACACTTTACGGCCGGCGCGGGTGGACAGCGCTTCGGCCAACAGTTCCTGATCCTGGACGCCTCGCGACAGCAGAATGTTCCGTGGCGTCGGCTTGTCGTCATAGAACTGCGCCAGGAACGAGCCCAGCACTTCCGCCCCCTCCAGTGCCGGATCGGCCTTGGGGAAATAGGCGCGGTTGCCCCAGTTCTGGCCGGTGCGGAAGAAAAACACCTGGATACAGACCTGGCCGCCCTCCTGATGGATGGCAAAGACATCGGCCTCGTCGACGGTGGCCGGGTTGATGCCCTGATGGCTCTGCACATGCGACAGCGCTGCCAGCCGATCACGATAAATGGCGGCGCGCTCGAAATCGAGCTCCTGCGAGGCCTGCTGCATGGCGGCAGAGATTTCGGTCTTCACCTTCTGGCTGCGGCCCGACAGAAAATCCTTCGCCTCGCTGACCAGCTCGGCATAGTCGCCATGCGAGATTTCGCCGGTGCAGGGACCGGCACAGCGCTTGATCTGGTAGAGCAGGCACGGCCGGGTGCGGTTTTCGTAGAAGGAGTTGGTGCAGCTCCTGAGCAGGAAGGCGCGCTGCAGCGAATTGATGGTGCGCCCGACCGCGCCGGCCGACGCAAAAGGTCCGAAATAGTCGCCCTTGCGCGAGCGCGCACCGCGATGCTTGTAGATGCCGGGCGAGACGTGATCGCCGGTCAACAGGATGTAAGGGAACGACTTGTCGTCCCGCATCAGCACATTGAAACGCGGCCGCAAGCGCTTGATGAGATTGGCCTCGAGCAGCAGCGCTTCGATTTCGGTGCGGGTGACGACGAACTCCATCGTCGATGTCTCGCGCACCATGCGGCCGATGCGGGCGGTGTGGAACCGGCCTTGCGCGTAGTTGGTCACCCGCTTCTTCAGGCTGCGCGCCTTGCCGACATAAAGCACGTCGCCGGCAGCGTTCATCATGCGGTAGACGCCGGGCGCATTGGGCAGCCGCTTGACCAATGTCTGGATGACCTCGGCGCCGACCATGCCGTCGGCGTCGCCGGCATGCGGCGCCCAGTCTATCGCTGTGAAGGCGACATCGGGCCCGGTGGCCTCGGGCTCGACGATCTCCTCGACCGCTTCATCCTCAAGGTCGATGTCGGGCGGCATATCGTCGGCGGCGCCGGCGCGCGTCTTGTGTTTCTGGTCTGCGGGACTCATTCCACCATGCCTGTCACATCCGGCGTCTGCCATGCAAGATGCTGGCCGCCGTCAAGCGCGATCATCTGGCCGGTCACCGAGCGCGCATCCCAGAGATAGCGAATGGTGGCGCCGAATTCGGCCAATTGCGGGCCGCGCTTCAGAATCAGGCCATCGACCTGCTTCTGGAAATCATCATCTTCCTGGCGCGCATTCTTCAGCGTTGGACCGGGACCGATGGCGTTGACGCGGATGCGCGGACCGAGCGCCTGTGCCAGCATTTCGGTCTGCGTCCACAAGGCCGACTTCGACAGCGCATAAGAGAAATAGCGCGGCGTCGGCCGCCAGACGCGCTGGTCGATGATGTTGACGATCAGCCCCTCCTGCCCTGGCGGCAAGGCGCGGGCGAAGTTTTGCGCCAACAGCGCCGGCGTCTTCACATGGATGGCGAAGTGAAGGTCCCATGCCGCCCAGTCGAAGTCCTCGACGCTATCGTCGACGAACAGCGACGCATTGTTGACAAGTAGCGTGACCGGGCCGAGCGCTGCCGCGGCGCGGCCGACGAGATCGCCAACCGCATCCATGTCGGTCAGATCGGCGGCTACCACGCCGGCGCGGGCGCCTCCGTCCCTGATGCTCGCAGCCAGCGCGTCGGCCTCGGCGGTCGAGCGGTTGGCGTGGATGGCGACGGCAAAACCGTGCGCGGCCAGATCCTCGACGATCGCCTTGCCGATCCGCTTCCCCCCGCCCGTCACCAGCGCCGTTCCGGCGGCTTCGATCATCTGTCAATCCTCAATCTGCGCCTCAATTCGGCTAGCGGCACATTGTGACGCGTCCAGGGGTTAAATGCCGTTTCCACCTGGGGCAGGAATGTGGCGAAACGGCTTTTTCGCCGCCGGCACCGCCCCGGATTCGGGTCGGCAGGACCGCAATATAGGACGCTGAACCCGTTGCACCAAGCCGAGTGCAGTGCAGCATCGCCTGCGTACTGACATTTCGCTGTTGCGAAGATGCAACGTCAAGCTTCGGCCTCATTCGTGCCGGGGAATGACCCATTTTCAGGTTCGCTGCCGCCGCATTTTGACACGACATTCGGAACCGTTGAGTGCCAGATCCGTTTCACCCCCCGGACGGGTTGATGGCGCTCAGGACAAACCAGCCTACGTGTCTTGTGGCTTAAGGAGTAAACAACAATGCAAACCAATCTCAAATTCGCGCCGCTCGCGGTTGCGCTCGGGCTCTTCGCCCTCAGCGGTACCGCTTTTGCTGCCGATGTCGTCTCGGAAGAGCCCCCGGCGCCGGCCCCGATCGCCGAGCTCCCCGTCGCTTCCTGGGCCGGCCCGTATGCCGGTCTCAGCGCCGGCTACGGCTTCAGCGGTCATGCCAAAGTCCAGGACGGCGGCCCCGACATCAAGACCAAGGGCTTTGTCGGCGGCGTTTTCGGCGGCTACCAGTGGCAGCAGGAAAACTTCGTGTACGGTGCTGAAGCCGATCTCGGCTACAATGGCGTCAAGGGTGACAGCGGCGGCGTCAATTCCAAGGGCGGCTTCGAAGGCTCGCTGCGCGCCCGTCTGGGTTACGCCGTGACCCCGGAAATCCTGCTCTACGGCACCGGCGGCGGCGCCCTGAAGAACCAGAAGGTCTCGGTCCCCGGCGACAGCGACAGCAACACCATGCTCGGCTGGACGGCCGGCGTCGGCACCGACATCAAGATCACCGACAATGTGTTCGGCCGTGTCGAGTACCGCTACACCGACTTCGGTTCCAAGAGCTTCGACAGTGTCGGCACCAAGGTCAAAGAGAGCGACAACCGCGTCACCTTCGGCGTCGGTATGAAGTTCTAACTGTCGTTCAAGCCACGACACAAGAAAGCCGGGCCTCGCGCCCGGCTTTTTTTGTTTCGCCCGTTAGGCCGGCACAGCCACCTTCAGCCCCGGAAACTTCTCATCGAAACGCGCTGCCCAGCGGGTCAGGCGGCCGCGGCCCTTTTCCCATTTGCCGGCGAAGCGCAGAGAGAGGTAGCCGAGGCAGGCACGCAACGCCAGCTGGCCAAGCGTGATCTTCTTCGGCAGCTTCGGCGGATTGGCGTTGAGGAAATCGAGTGCGGCGGTGATCTTGGTCCACTGGCGATCGAGCCAGGGTTGATAGACCATCTCCTCCGGACGCGTGCGCCGCTCATAGACCATCGACAGCGCGCAGTCGCATATGCCGTCGGCCAGCGCCTCCAGCACTTCGGCCTCGAGGCGCTTGTCGGCATTGCGCGGCAACAACAGGCTCTTCGAAGCGCGGTTGAGATGCTGGGTGATCGCGCGGCTGTCATGGATCGAGCGGCCGTCGTCGAGCACCAGCACCGGAATCTTGCCGAGAGGATTGGCTGACATCAGTTCAGCAGGCTTGTCCTCGGTCTTGACTGGCACGAGCTCGACGGCAATGCCGGCATGGAGTGCTGCCATGCGCACCTTGGAACTGTAGGGGGATGAGGACGCGTAGAGCAGCTTCGGCATGATCGGTTCCCTGTTTTCGGACGGCCAGTGCATGTCGCTCAAAAATGCGGTTCCGGTCTTGAGAACGACGCGCGTAAAACAAAGGTCTAGAGCGCGTCGCCTGAACCCCATCGGATGCGACCGCCTTAGTGTTGGCCGATCTTCCCTGAGGGGCAACTGCCAGAAGGGCAAAACCAGGCGGCCAATCCGCCGACAATGAAGTCCCCAATGCATGTCGCATAGAATTGGCGTCGATTGCGAGAGAACGACATGCATCAAAACAAGACCTAAATCACAACAAAAAAGCTCCCGGGAATCTGCCAGTCGGCAAAGTTCCCGGGAGCTTTGAGATGGTCCGCTGTTACTTCTTCTTGGCGGCTGGCTTTTTGGCCGGTGCAGCCTTCTTCACAGCTGCCGTCGACTTGGCGGCGGCGGCCTTCATCGGAGCCTTGGCGGCGGGTTTTGCCGCTGCCTTGGCTGCCGGCTTCTTGGCGGCGGGCTTGGCTGCTGCCTTCGCAGCAGGCTTCGCCACAGCCTTGGCGGCCGGCTTCTTGGCGGCGGGTTTCGCTGCTGCCTTGGCGGCGGGTTTTGCAACTGCCTTAGCTGCCGGCTTTGCCGCTGCCTTGGCGGCCGGCTTTGCCGCTGCCTTCGGTGCTGCCTTCTTTACTGCTGCAGGTTTCGCGGCAGCTTTCGGTGCCGCTTTCTTTGCCGGCGCTTTCGCCGCCGGCGCCTTCGTCGTGGTCTTTGCCATGCGATGCCCCTTGCGTTTGTGCCGATGGCCGTGAGTGACCCGGCGAGCTAATGCATATCTGACTCGTGCGTATCTAGCCAGCGAAGCATTACATAGAATTTCGCAGATTAAGTTTCGGTTACGCTGAGAGCATTATCGCAATGATCGGCACAGAAATCGGCAAAGAATCTTCCCGCTCCGCAGCGAACTATTGCGAGAGAAATCTCTGATATCGCGACTCACACGATCTTCTCGTCAAGCTCACATTCTCTTGCAACGCCGTCGATCTCACGCGGTCATCGGCGGCCTATCGGATTGGCAACAATCATCGCACCGCAGAGGCTGATCTTGCTTCATCCCCACGGTTGCAGGAACAGCACTAAACTAGACGCGAGCTTTTTACTCGTATATCGAAAGTGGTTGGATGGAAGCCAGGAAAGACAGCACTTGAAGGGACAGCCTGTTGTGTCGGACGTTTCCCAGACGAGAAGGGAGATCGCCAGCTTCGGCGCAAGAGATGCCTAACGGAAATGGGAAACGAAGATCGGGGAATCCTCCTTCCCAGGAAGCCGCGATCCCTTGGAAGCCAAGGGGTGCAGGCCCCTAAGCGCCAACCCGCTCGCGCACCTGCAGCCGGCGCGAAGGCTCGGTCTGGTGGAGGTGGACGGCAAACGTATCCCACGGCGGCGCAATGCCGATCTGCATCAGGATCCGCCCGATCTCGCCGCGGTGATAGCCGCCATGCGTGACGACATGTGTCGGCATTTCCTGGCGTGACATCATCGCCCTGTCGCCGTCGGTGAAGGTGAAAGGCACAGGCTCTGACATGAGCTTTGGCGAGGCGGCTTCGATATAGTCGAGATACCAACGATCCATCGCAGCGACATCAGCGCTCAATTCATCGAGTGCCGGTGTGTCCTCGGTGTTGTCGGACGCATAGCCATGACGCGTGCCGGAAAGATGCGCGGCGAATATCTTCGATACGACAGGTTGTGGTTGATGAGACGGGTCGCCGTGTGGCGCTGATCGATATGCTCCTGCTGGTCGAGGCCCGCAAGCTTCTCCAGCAATTCACCATTCGCCCAGGCTTGATAAACGAAGAGGCTGCGGAGCAAATCCAGCGCGTCTATGGTCTATATCCTTTGCAAGAAATGTGAGTATGTTGTCTATATTCTTGGCTGCTGGAGCAGACATGTCTACTCGCATTGCAAAGCCGCGCTCACGCATGCGCAAGCAGCCGCGCCAGGCGCGTTCGAGAGCGACGGTCGAGGCGATCATCGAAGCCGGTGCTCATGTTCTGAGCGCGCTCGGCTGGGCCGGCTTCACCACCAACAAGGTGGCCGATGCGGCCGGCGTCAGCATCGGCTCGCTCTATCAATATTTTCCCGACAAGCTGTCGCTGGTCGAAGCAATTCGCCGGCGACATTTCGATCAGGTGCTGTCGGTGATCGCCGAATCAGCAGAAGGCGACAAGCCGCTCAAGCGATTCGCGCAGGAGCTGGTGCGCGGCATGATCGGTGCGCACAGCATCCATCCGACGCTGCATCAGGTGCTGCTCGACGAGGCGCCGGGCGATCGGGGCTCACGCGCCGCCCATGCCTCGTTCCAGTCGCGCTATCTGGATCACTACACGGCGGCGGTGGCGCAATATCGCAGGCGCAGAAAGGACAATGAGACCGTGGCCCGGGTGCTGTCCTCAGCGGTCGAGGGCGTCATCCACAATGCCGCGCGGCGAGACATGCTCGACGCGCCGGAACTGCAGAAGCAGTTGGTCGAGCTGATCTGCGCTTACGTGTCTGGTGGGAAGGCGTTGTGAGGCAGCGGCAGCAGTTCGGAGATTGGCGAAACCGGAGCGACATCAGATCTCCCCCTTGCGGGGAGATGGCAGGTTCAACTGCGGTTTTTATCCGACCTTAGCGCAGGACGCGGCAGCGGCCGTTGTAGACCATCCAGCGGTCGAAGCCCGAGACGCAGAATTCGACATTGTCGCCGATCGAGGCAAAACCCTGGCCTTCCTCGATCAAGTACCAGATCGTGCGGGCGCGGCCATCGGAAAGGCTGACGGTGGCGCCGCAATAGCGGCGGCCGATCGGCCATTCTTCGCTGGCCGGGAGATAGCGATGCTGGTGGATGCGCTGGAAATCGGTGATCGAAACATCCGGCAGATGCGGCACGTGATGCACCTGGTAGGAGAAGCGGCTGGAGATTTTGCTTAGCACCCAGGCCTCGCCGCAAACGCCGCTGTCCTCGTCGGAATAGACGGAAAGATCGGCGGCCTGCGCTGGCTGGCCAAGGGGTGCGGCCAGCGGCGTGCAAAGCGAAATCAGGGCAGCAAGAGCGGATTTGGCAAAGCGAGTCATGGCAGCCTCTCAAAGGTCGACTGCGCCCACTTTGCGGATTCGGCGGCGCGCGGTCAAGCGGTCGCGCTGACGATGGTTTCCCGCTCCGCAACCGGTTTTGCCGGTGCGAAGCTGTGAAACCACGTTCTGAGCCTTTGAAAAAGCTCGCCTTGCCCATTTAGGAAGCGGCCTGCCATGGCCGGCGGGGCGCCGAAACCCGGTTCAGCTTTGCTTGGCGTCGCCCTGCGGTACGGCGGCCGGGTCCATCCACATCGCTTCCCAGACGTGGCCGTCAGGATCGGCCAGGCTGCGATTGTACATGAAGCCATAGTCCTGCTGGGCGTTGATGTCGGCGGCGCCGCCATTTTTCGCCGCCGCCTCGTTCATCGCATTGACCGCCGCGCGGCTGTCGCAGGACACGGCAAGCATGACCTCGCTCGAGGTGGCCGGTGGGATGGGGCGATCGGTGAACTGACGCCATTTGGCATGGGTGAGCAGCATGACGTTGATCGTTTCGCTCAGCACCATGCAGGCTGCGGTGTCGTCGGTGAAGTGCGGGTTGTTGTCGAAGCCGAGGGCTTTGTAGAATGCCATCGACGCAGCGAGATCGGCGACGGGCAGGTTGACGAAGATCATGCGGGGCATAGGGTCTCCTTGACAGTACACAGTTGAAACCGGACCGGCGTTTCGCCGGACCATCCTCCGATGCCTTCTCTCAACGCACCGGTTTTGCTTTGCCGCGCACCCTCTCGGTCTGCGCCTTCTGCATCGCTTCGACCTCTTAGATGAAGCCGAGCAAAAACTGCATCTCGGCCGCCGAATATTCTCCAGCAATGCGGCGCCCGCCTCGAGGATCGGATGGTAGCAGCGCCGGACGAGTTCCTCGGTCTTCTTGCCCGCCGCGACCATGACCTTGCGCCTGTCATCGGGATCCGGCTGACGGCTGACGAAGCCGCGCTTTTCCAGCCGGTCGATCAACGTCGTGACCGCCGCCGGCGTGAGATTTGTCTCCCTCGCTACGAGGTTTTCCGGCCCCGCCGGCCGTGATTGATCGCACCGAGACAGCGGCGCTCGGCAGCGCTCAGCACATAGATTTCGGCGACGGTCCCATCGAACGTTTCGACGGCATCCTGCCAGCGCGACATCGCGAAGCCTATCGCGTTAACCAGTTCCTCTTCTGTCGATCTTGGCTTCGATTCGAAATCTAATAATTAGATATCTATCTATCTGATTCTGGGATTAGCGTCAACGCCGAGCCGATTAGATGTGCATCTCCATGGTTTCGGTTCGTTGAACACAGCTGAGCATTCGCGGATGGCGCCCACCGTCAAAACCTCTAGCGACTTTGTGTCTTTGCCGCGGGCGTCGCCCGCTGCGAAGCGTCGCTACTCCCCGGCCAGCCATTCCAGCGACCAGTGCGCCGGCTTTTCGACCGCCAGCAATCTGTGCAGGACCGGCAGCACGATGCGCAGTTCGCGCTCCAGCGTGAAGGGCGGGTTGACCACCACCATGCCGCTGCCGTCGAGGCTTGGTTCACGCGATGCCGGCCGGATCTCGAACTCGATGTCGAGCAACTTTGGGACGCCGGATTGCTTGAGCGCCTTGCGGAAGGCGATGATCGCTTTGCGATCCTTGATCGGATACCACAGCGCGTAGATGCCACCCGGCCAGCGCCTGTGCGCTTTCTGCATGCCGTCGACCAGGCGGTCGAATTCGCCGGCTTCCTCGAACGGCGGATCGATCAGCACCAGGCCGCGCTTTTCCTTCGGCGGCAGATGCGCGCCAAGCGCCAGCCAGCCGTCGAGTTCGATCACCCTTGTCTGGAAATCGCCGGCAAACAGCGTCTTCAGCCTGGCAGCATCTGCCTCGTGCAGTTCGATCGCCGACAACCGGTCCTGCTTTCGCATGAGGTGCCTGGCGATCAATGGCGAGCCCGGATATCTCTTCACCCCGCCATCGGGATTGAGCGAACGCACCGCTTCAAGATAGGGGGCAAGCAGCGCGGCCGCCGATTTTTCGATCGGGGCGTCGATGAGGCGGCCGATGCCGCCTTGCCATTCACCGGTCTTTTGCGCTTCCGCCGACGACAGATCGTAGCGGCCAATGCCGGCATGAGTGTCGACGACACGGAACGCCTTGTCCTTCTGCTTCAGATAGTCGAGCAGAAGGCTGAGCACGACATGCTTGACGACGTCGGCGAAATTGCCGGCGTGATAGGCGTGACGGTAGTTCATGCCGCGCTCATGTCGAGGAGCCTCTGCCCCAACGCGGCGGTGGCGGCTTCGAGTTCGGGTTCTCCGGCCGGCGACCGCCAAAAGCCAGAGCAAGCAGGAAGCCGATCAGGCCGACGGCCATCAGCCCGTAGCCGACCGGCCGTGCGCGTTGATCGATCTCACCGGCGCCGGAGCGCAGTATCAGATCCACTGCGCGTATCGGGATATCGTCGGCGTCGCCCGGGCCGGCGGTGAAGAGATAGGCGCCGGGACTGACGGTTTCTATCACGCCGGCCTCGTCGCGAAAGATCTTGTCGGGCAGTTGCGGGCTGACCTGGCGCGGATTGTCGGCGTGGTTGAATTGCAGCGTCGAGGCAAGCACCGTGCGGCCGGCTGTGGCGGCAGTCAGCGTCAGCACGGTGCGCTGCTGCGAGACAATGCGCTCGGCCTTTGCCGTCAGGTCGACCAGCACTCTGACCGGCGCGTCGCCAGCTTTCAGCGTCACCGTCACAGGCCTAAACCGTCCCTGGTCGTAGACGCGCCAGGCGCCGATCTCGTGGCCGGAGAAATTGCTCATGGCCCAGGGATAGACGAAGCCAATGGCGGCGCCGGCAAGCAGTATCAAGACAAACAGAAGGCGCATTGAGGAGATCCGGGTGTTCGACAGATTGCCAATAACGCCCTGAAGGCCAAAAAGCGATGGCTGACGCAGCGGAGCCACCTTTGTGGAGTCCGTTGGCGGCACGCAAGCCATGTGGCACTTATGGCGAATGAAGCCTTCCGCAGAAGCATCGACTTGTCTTTTCCAACCGATGCCGGTGGCTCATGCCCAATAGCACCGTGCTGATCACCGGTGCCCGCGCGCCGGTGGCGCTGCACCTGGCGCGGCTATTGCATGGCGCCGGTCGCCGGGTGATCTTGGCCGACAGCCCGGCCCGGCCGATCGCCGCAGCGAGCACGGCCTGCGCCGCCTACCATCGCCTGCCGCCGCCGCGCTTTGCCGCCGACGCCTATGCCAAGGCGGTGGAAGCGCTTGTCCGCGCGGAAGGCATCGAACTCGTTGTCCCGACCTGCGAGGAAGTCTTTTATCTCGGTCGTCTCTGGCAGCACCGCGCCATGCCGGCCCGCCTCTTCGCACCCGAGATGGCGATGCTCGCCCGCGTTCACGACAAGCATGCCTTCATCCGGCTGGCGCAGAGCCTTGGGCTCGACGTGCCGGAAACGATACTGCTGCAAAGCGAGGCCGATCTCGACGGCGTTCGTGGCCAATCGCGCGAATTGGTGTTCAAACCTGTGTGGTCACGTTTTGCCCGTGACGTACTGCTGCGGCCATCGCCGGACGAACTCGACGCCGTCCGCCCCTCGCCCGCCGCTCCTTGGGTGGCGCAGCGCTACATCGCCGGTGAAGAGATCAGCGCCTATGCGGTGGCGATCGAGGGTGAACTCAAAGCGCTGGCGCTCTACCGTTCGCTCTATCGCGCCAGCAAGGGCGCCGGCATCTGTTTCGAGCCGGTCGAGGATATCGCGGCGCGGCGCTTCGTCGAAATCTTCGTCGCCGGCGCCGGCTGGAACGGCCAGATCTCCTTCGACCTGATGCGCGAGAATAACGGCACGGTGCTGCCACTGGAGTGCAATCCGCGCGCCGTGAGCGGCCTGCACTTCTTTCGTGCTCCGCGGCGCTTCGCCGACGCGGTCCTGGAGGATGGCGCCGAGGTGAAGCCCGACGTGACGGCGCCGCAGACGGTGAGGCTGGCGATGTGGATCTACGGGCTGCCGGCGGCACTGCGCTCCGGTGGTCTCGGCCGCTTCCGTCAGGCGATGCGCGAGTCTGATGAGTTGCTCGCCTGGCCGGGCGACCCCGCGCCGAAGCGGGCGCAATGGCGCACTCTGGCCGAGATCGCCGGCACAGCACTGCGCCAGCGCATCAGCCTTCAGGCTGCGTCGACGCGCGATATCGAGTGGAATGGGCCGGAGCAGGACTAGTCGAGTTGAAGCGGAACTTCCCGTTTTCAGCTGAGTGCGTAAGTCCTGCTAAGGTTGCCTAAACGGGATTAACTGGCTTTGCGGACAATTGCAGGCCAAGCGCCTTGGTTACGCCCAGCAATGTACTGAGGCGCGGATCGCCCTTTTCGCTCAGCGCCTTGTAGAGTGCCTCTCGGGTCACGCCGGCGTCCTTCGCTATGCTTGTCATGCCGCGGGCGCGCGCGACAATGCCGAGGGCGTGCGCAATATAAGTCGCGTCCCCGGTCTCGAACGCATCAGCGAGCAGTTCGGCTTGAGACTCAGCATCATCAAGATATTCGGCGGCGTCGAATGGTGTGGTTCTGAGGGTCATATCAAACTTCCTTTGCCATTTTCCTGGCTTTTCCGATGTCCTTGTCCTGCGAGCCTTTGTCACCGCCGCAGAGCAGGATAATGACCGTGTTGCCGCGCCGGACGAAGTACACGCGGTATCCCGGACCGTAATCTACGCGCAATTCTCCTATGCCATCGAAGAACTTGGCGTCTCCCAACAGCCCAGCCTGAACGCGGACAATCCGTTGGGTGATCTTCTTTACGGCGCGAATGTCCGTGAGCCCTCTGAGCCATTTTCGGAATTCGTCAGTGGATCGAACTTCGATCATCCGTGAACTATAATTTACAGCAGAACTGGAATCAAGTGCCGTGAACTTTAGATTACAGCTCGATTTGGTGCACCCGCGGCTCTGCCGCCGCCGGTGGCATCTTGCCGTCGATGATCGCCGCTATGTCGCGGCGCAGGAAATCCAGCGGGCCGATCGCCGGCTGAACCTGCGGCGATATACGGGCGTTGTCGCTGGCCGATTTCAGCACACGGCGATCCTGCTGCAGGGCAAAGGCAAAGAGCGGCCGGAAAGCAAGCGCCTTGAGTTCGCCGAACAGGCCCTGTCGCGGGCCGATCAGCCAGCCGACGCCTTCGAGGGTCCGTTCGTCCGCCTGACGCAAATGGAAAGTGGTCGCCAGCGCCAAGCCGCCCTTGCCCCAATATTCGAGTTCGACGATGCCGGGATGGCGGTAGCGGCCGATGGTCCTGGCGCGCTCGCCTTCCAGCAGCCGGCTGACCAGCCCCTGTTGGCGGTCCTCGCCGGTGTAGCAGCTTTCGACCCAGCCCTTGCCGCCGGTCACCTCGACGCGCACGAGATGGCGCTTTGCGATCAGGCCGCGCAGCACACCCTTGTGGGTGAAGTGGGTGTGAGTGGCGTCGAGAATGTTCTCGGCGGCGTCGAGCACCGTCGATCGCGCCGAGCTTCGCACCCGCTTCACGACGACATCCTTGCCTTGCATGCAATGGAGATAGGGCTCGCCCTCAGGCGTGCCTGCCGAGACGAAGACGACGCCGTCGCGCTCGATCGCGCTGTAGCGGCGGACACGGTAATGCGGGACGTCGCCGACATGGCCGGGAATGGCGGTGCAGCGCCCTTCCCCATTGTAGCGCCAGCCATGATAGGGACATTCGATCTCGCCACCGACGACCTTGCCGGTCGAGAGTTCGACCTGGCGGTGAGCGCAGCGGTCGAAGAGGGCTGCAATCCCCTGCGCCGAGCGGAACAGCACCAGCGGCGTGCCATCGAACAGGATGCGCTTCGGCTTGCCTTTGATATCGACTGACCGCACTACCGCCTGCCAATAGTCTTTGTCTTTTTGCTGCCGGGCTTCGCTCAAAGTTCAAATCTCCTAAGCAGAGGGATGCCGATCTTCGCGAGCACAGATTCCATGATACGCACTGCAGCGCGCTGGCGGCGCCGAAGATGGCCGGCATAGACGGCGTTGTACTCCACTGTTGCCACGGCGCCGCGCAAGCGTTTGAAGGCGGCGGCACCGGCGCTCATGTTGAAGAACAGGCCGTGCACCATCGCATGATCCTGAGCCAGCGCCATCATCATGCGGTAAAGGCCTTCGCTCACCGGGAGGCCGGTGTCGTAGCCGACGATGGGCTGCGTCAGTGTCCTGCCGTTCTGAGACAAAGCGGCGACGGCGACCAGTTCACCGCCGGGACGACGCAGGCCTGCCAGTTGCAGGATGCCGCGACGGTGCGTCTCGCCGATATAGCGGGCGGTGTAGTGCGGGTTGAGCGGCGTGTATTTGTCGAGATAGAGCATCCGGTAGAGCGCTTCGGCGCGCGCATAGTCGGCCTCGGTGAAGTCGCCATTGCCGACCCGCTCGAACGGCGTCGTGCGCAGCCGCTTGCGGTCGCGCTTCATGTCGTTGGTCATGACCGAACCGCGGCCGGCGAAGATGTAGATTTGCCGCGCCGCCAGCATTCGAAAACCCTCCGCCTTCAGCGCTGCCATTGTCGAGGGATCGGCGATCTCGTTCAGGGAGCGGATGAGAACAGCGCGATCGGGAAAACGCGCCGTGAGATCGTCGCGGATCGCAGCGACCGCGTTGCGATCGAGCAGCGGCACCGGATTGGTCGAATAGAGCCAGTTGTTGACCTGAACCTGATGGTCGAGGCCGCTCATCCTGACCAGCGGCGCGCACAGGCCAATCAACATGCGGATCGCTCTTTGCAGCATGGGCGACGAGACGAAATTGCGGGTCTCGTCGATGGCGTAGTCGATATAGGCGCTGGACGGGCAGCAGACATAGCAGTTCGGCGCCTCGCTTCTGTCGTTCAGCGTCAGTGGAAAGAAGCGGCCAGCGATCTCGAGGGCCTCGACGGCGACCGTCAGATTTCGCACGAGGTCGCGCACCGGCACCTCGTTGAATAGCTGAACGAAGGCTTCGACCTCACGCGGGTTGTTTTCAACCTGGTCCAGTTGAGCGACTGGCAATGCGGCAGGCCGATTCACGTCCTCATCCCCAGTCGGCATTCTACACGGCGCAGTTTACGGCTGGTCTCCAGCGGCAGGCTCTTGCGCAGGAGGCTGACTCTCACCGTCGCCTGGCGCGCGGCCAGTAGCGTTCGCACGGCTGCATGCGCGGCAGTGGCGGCTTCGTCGGCGAGCTCGGGCGCAAGGCTAAGTTCGATGACGTCGGCAGCGGTCTGGACCAGGCGGAAATCGTCGATGCGCCGGTCGGCCTTGAGCACCGCATTGCGTAGTATGTCGGGCGTGACGAGGAGCTGCCCGTGCGGCGAGGCGAGCCGGAAAGCGTCGTCCATGCGGCCGACGATCTCGTCCAGCGTGCGCAGCGGCGAGCCGCAGCGGCATGGCTTTTCGGACAGCCGCAGCAGATCGTTCATCCGGTAGCGCGCCATGATCTGGGTCCGGCGGCGAAAGGCGGTGATCAGCGGCATGACCAGGCCGTCGCCGGCCGGTTCGAACTCGAAGAACACCGAATCCTCGGCCAGATGCAGCCCGCCCTGGGGGCAGGTGACGGCGAACAGCCCTTCCGTCGCCATGTAGATCTGGTCGAGCTGACGACCAAAGAATGCCTGGATGACCGGCCGGTCAACCGGGTCGAGCGTTTCGGCGGCGCTGAAGACACGCTGCGGCTTGAGCCTAAAGCCCTCGGCCGCGAAGTGCCGCAGCATCTTCGGCGGCGCGATGATCACCGTCGGCGCGAAACCTTCGAGAGCGCCGCGCCAGCTCTCCGGACCGCGCGTCAGATCGAAGAAGCGCAGGTCGATACGCCGCGATTTGCGCGCGCTATCGTAGAGCCCGGTGTTTTGCGGCAGGATCACCGCAACGCGCTGCCGGCGCCAGAGCAGATCGGGCACTGCTTTGGCCAGGATGGTGCCCAGCCAGCGGTATTTTTCCGCTTCGGAAATGATGAACAGGCCACGATTGCCCGACGTGCCGGTGCTGGCGCCGACTGTCAGTTCACCAATGCGGCCATCGCCTGCCTGCGCCTTCCAGGCCTCGGCGGCCGAGACGCCGCGGATGTTGAAGCGCTCGAAATTGCCCATCAGCGTCGCCTTGTCGGTCACCGGCAGATCGCCGAGATGACGCGGCGTCTTGCCGTAGAACGGCGCGCGCGGCAGGTCGCGGTCGAGAAAGCGGCGCAAGGCATGACCTTGCCAGCGTTCGAAATTCTCACGGCTCTTGCGCGAGAGCCATTGCGTCAACACAAACGAACGGGCCGCTTCCGTCGGCCCGTTCATGCGCTCTCTCCGGCAAGATCGTAGGCCGTCACCGCCGGATCATGACAAAGAACAACCTCGCCGCCGGTCGCCAGAAACCGGCGCAACATTACGCTGGTCGGCTCGATCGCGGCGGCATCCTCGGCCAGCAGGGTTGCCGGCAGACCGGGAGTTCGGTTTTCGACAAGGGCCGCGAACAACCATTGCGCGTCGACGGCGTAGAGCAGCGGCCGCTCCAGATTTGGGAACGAAAGGCCGAACTGGCCATCGGCATGGCCGGGCAGATCGACTGCGATGACGCTGCCGTCGCCGAACAGATCGGCGCCGCCTGGCACGCCGCCGCGAGGTTCGATCCGCCGCTTCGACGACAGCCCGTCGAGCCGGCTCTCGAAATCGGGCGGGAACAGTTCCTTGAAGACGCCATGGCGCAGATTCTGCCGGGAAGTCTTGGCCTTCGCCCGCGCCCAGGCGGTGTCATTGGCGATAAGCCGAGCGTTGGGAAACAGCGACAGGCCCGACATGTGGTCGGCATGGAAATGCGTGACAATGACGGTGCGCACATCCTGCAAAGACAGGCCGAAGCGCGCCAGTACCGCGAGCGGCTGCTCGGCTTCGTTGAGCTGGGGCCGGAGGATCGCACTGTAAAGACGCAGCGCCGTGCTGCGCTCGCTGCCTTGTGTCACATGCGGCGTGTAGCCGGTATCGATCAGTACGGGGCCGGCCTGCGGATGCATGATCAGGCCGTAGCGGACACGTAGCCTGACCTTCGCCCAGCTGCCGCCGCGCAGGATCAGGCGCTCGGCTGCGCTGACAGAGGCGCTGTTGGCGAAGACGATCTTCACGCAGCCTCCCTGCTTTCCGTCGCCTTGCCGAATGTGCGATCGAGCCCTTCCTCGAACGACACTTTCGGCGCCCAGCCGAGGATGCGGCCTGCCTTGGAAAGATCGAGGCTCTGCGCATAGGCGAACAGGCCAAGACCGTAGCGCGTCACCGGCGGTTCCGGGCGGCCGGGCAATATATTCGCTACCGTCTCCGCTATCCCGGCCGCCAGCATGGCGGGCCAGAGCGGCATTCTGCGCCAGCGCGGCTGCACGCCGGCGCGGGCGCAGGCCGCCTCGGCAATGCGGCGGACCGGCACCACTTCGCCGCCGGAGACGTTGAATATCTGTCCCTCGGCAGCGCTGCCAGCGGAGAGCGCGGCAAGCACGGCATCGACGACATCCTCTACATAAGTGAGATCGATGCGCGCCTTGCCGTCGCGAAACAGCGGCAGCGGGCGCTGCCGTGCCACCTGCAGCAGGCGCGGCAGCAGCGTGCGGTCGCCGGGACCGTAGAGGCCGCGCGGCCGCAGCACCACCGGGCTGATCTCAGGCGCCGCCAGCACGATCTCCTCGGCCTGCCGCTTGGTGCGGGCATAGTGGTTGACCGGAGGGGGCAAGGCCGCATTCTCGGAAACTCCGAGCTGGTCGCGATAGGCGAAACAGACCGTCGGGCTGGAGATATGGACGAAGCGGCGCACGCCTTGCCCGCGCGCGAAATCGCTGAGGTTGCGGGTAGCTGTGACATTTGCCGTCTGGAAATCCGCCAACCTGCCGAAGGGCGCGGAAAGTGCCGCGCAGTGGATGATCGCATCGACGCCGTCGAGAGCGCGCGCGGCAGCTGCATCGAATGGTTGAGACAAATCGAGCCGAACGACCCGATGACCAGCGGCTTCGAGCGCCGCGCAGCGTTTGGCGTCCCTGCCAAGACCCAGCGCCGGTGTACCCAGTGCAGCCAGCCGCGCCATGACATGCGCGCCGAGGAAGCCGCTGGCGCCGGTGACGAGGACGCGTCCCACGGTCATGCTTCCAGCGCCATGCCGCCGAACGACACGCCGGCCGAGGTGCCGAGGAACAGCACTTTGGCGCCGGGCACAATGCGTTGTTCGCGGCGCGCGACGTCGAGCGCAAAGGGGATGGAAGCGGCGATCTGATTGCCGTAGCGCGCCGCGATGTCGACGAGCTTTTCCCTGGCGAAGCCGGTCTGGCGCGCCATGTGGGCGAGCGCGAAAGGGCTTGCCTGATGCGGCACGACGAGGTCGACATCGTCGTGCCGCCAGCCGGCGCGATCGAGCAACTCCGCTACAAAGCCGTTGAAATGGCGTGACGTGACGCGAAACAGTTCCTTACCCTCCATGTGGAACAGGCTGTGGCGGGCGAATTCCTCAGGCTCACGATGAAAGTCGAACCGGGTGCCGCCGGAGCCGATGCTGCAGGCCTCATAGGCGGAAGGGTAGGTGCGCATCAGGTTGGCCGCGACTCGACCCTCGGCAGGGGCTGCCTGTTGCAGCACGGCGGCCGCCGCGCCATCGCCGAAGAGGGCCGCAATTTCCGGCTGGTCCTGCCACGGCAGCGCGCGCGAGGCGATTTCAGACGAGAACACCAGCGCCGTCCGGCATTGCCCGGCCTCGATCAGGCGCGACGCGGTCTCGAAGGCTGTGAGGAAGCCCAGGCAGGTGCTGTTGACGTCGAAAGCGGCCGCCGACCCATCGGCAAGGCCGAGGCGCTGCATGACCAGCGGCGCCGTCGACGGCAACGGCTGGTAAGGCACGCCGCAACCGCCGATGACCAGATCGACACTGCCTGCCTCAAGTTCGGCATCGGCAAGCGCCAGACGGGCTGCGGCACAAGCAAGGTCGACCTGCGATTCGGCGTCGCAGACATAGCGTTCGATGACGCCGGTCGCGGCCTCGAAATGTCCATCCCCAAACCCCAGCCGCGCATCGAGGGCGCGCGACGTCACGCATCGAGCCGGCACGGCCCGCCCGGTTCCGATGATCCTGATCCGCATTCTCAGCCCGCCCAATGAGCCTGCATCCAGTCAATCCATAAAACGGATCCAATGTGATGGCCATCATCAAGACGAATGCGTGGGAACTATGGAGCCTTCAGTGGATTGCGGCTAGAATCTCTCGCAAGTATAAAGACCCGTACGGGGCGATTATGGCCAGATCTTTTTTCCGCTTTATTTCTTCAATTTTTGGCGCGTCCGACGCCAGACAGGAAGGAAAAGCCGAGGCCAACAGAGCCAATACAGGGGGCTTGATCAGAGCCGAATGGCCCCATGACTATCAGTTCCTCTTTATCGAACCACCTGCGAACGAAGTCGCGGAAGCGTTGGACGGCTGGAAGTGGATCGGACTGGATGGCCTTGAACCAGCTGCGGTGTCAGCTTTCGGCGACATATTTTTCCGTGCCGGCGACGGGTCGGTTCGTCATCTCGATATGCTCGACGGGAAATTGACCAGAATTGCGGGTCATTGGGCGGAATTTCAGGCCGACTTGCAGAATGAAGCGCGCCGCGACGAGTTGCTGCTGGCGGGCCTTGTCGTTGCCGCCCGAAAGAACCGACTGATTCCGGCAGCCGGCCAATGCTATGATTTCAAGAAGCCGCCGGTGCTTGGCGGCGAAATGAGTCTGCGAGAGATGGAAACGACGTTTTTCGTTGTGAAGGTGCATATCGCCGGCCAAATCCATCGGCAGGTGAAAGATCTCCCGCAGGGCGCGAAGATAAACAAGGTTACGATCAGCAACCGATAACGCGACTTACGCCTTGCGCTCCCAGCGACGGTCGGGCGTCTGCTGCCAGTAGGTGACAGCGTGGCCCGCTTCTTTCAACACCTTCCAATGCGTCCGCGCCCCTTCGACCTGGGCCGCGTCATGGCCGTCGAACAGGAACACGGCGCGTTCGTAGCCGGCGAGATCGGCGGGTGCGGCGCCATCGACGAGGAAGCGTATCTGCGCCTGGTTGGGGTTGGCGTCGCTCGTGGTGAGCAGGATTGGCTGTTCGGCCGGATGGGCTTCACGGTCGGTCGCGTGCGCGAGGAACGAATCGTCCCTGAATGTCCACAGATGCAGGTCGAGCGCATCGCGCCGCTCCTCGGTCCCTGTCTGCACCACGGCGCGCCAGCCGCGATCGACGCTGCGCTCGAGCAGGCCGGGAAGCGCATCCTCCAGCGTCGATTCGGTCAGGTGGTAGAACAGGACATCGGCCATTCCCTGCCTTATCCCTCGTAATTGTCGCGCACCAGCCGGTCGAGCAGCCTGACGCCGAAACCCGAGCCCCAGGACTGGTTGATCTCGCTCGGCGGAGAGCCCATCGCGGTGCCGGCGATGTCGAGATGCGCCCACGGCGTTTCCTTGACGAAGCGCTGCAGGAACTGCGCGGCGATGATGGCGCCGCCATAGCGGCCGCCGATGTTCTTCATGTCGGCGTTCTTGGAATCGATCAGCTTGTCGTATTCGGGCCCAAGCGGCATGCGCCACAGCCGCTCCTGACTCGCCTGGCCGGCCGCCGTCAACCTGTCCGAAAGTTCGTCATTGTTGGAGAACAGGCCGGCATAATGCTGGCCGAGCGCGACCATGATGGCGCCGGTCAGCGTCGCCAGATTGACCATGAATTTCGGCTGGAAGCGGTCGTTGCAATACCACAGCGCGTCGGCCAGAACGAGGCGTCCTTCGGCATCGGTGTTGAGCACCTCGATGGTCTGACCCGACATCGAGGTGACGATGTCGCCGGGGCGCTGGGCATGGCCGTCGACGGCATTTTCCACCAGCCCGACGATGCCGACGACATTGGCCTTGGCCTTTCGCGCGGCCAGCGCCTGGATGAGCCCGATGACGGCCGCGGCACCGCCCATGTCGCCCTTCATGTCTTCCATGCCGGAGGCCGGCTTCATAGAATTGCCGCCGGTGTCGAAGGTGACGCCCTTGCCGACGAAGGCGACCGGTGCGTCCTTGGCCTTGCCGCCCTTCCATTGCATGACAGCCATCCGGGCGCCGCGCGGCGAACCCTGCGCGACACCGAGGAGCGAGCCCATGCCGAGCTTCTTCATTTCCTTCTCGGTGAGGATCTCGACCTCGACGCCGAGCGCTTCCAGTTCCTTGGCGCGGGCGGCGAATTCGATCGGGCCGAGCGTATTGGCCGGTTCGTTGACAAGGTCGCGCGCCAGAAGCACGCCGTCGATGACCGCAACCTCGTCGGCGAAGGCCTTTTTCGCCGCGGCAGGATCGGCGGTGTGGATGGTCACCTTGACCGGTTTCTTCGGCTCGGCATCGTCCTTGTCTTTCCTGGTCTTGTATTTGTCGAAGGAGTAGCTGCGAAGAATGATGCCGGCGGCAAGGTTCGCCGCTTGCCTGCCGCCAATCTTTGCGCCCGGCACATCGAGGATGACGGCCACCTCCGCTGCCTTGCGCAGGGACGCGGCGATGGTGCCGCCAAGCTTCAGCCAGGCAAAGTCATCGAGGCCGGCGACCTTGCCGGCGCCGACCGCCACCAGTCGGTCGAGCGATGTTCCCTGCGGCGCCAGCACTTCGACGACACCGGCGAATTTTCCGGAAAACTCCGCCACCGGAAACGCCCGCGCCAGCGTTCCTGAGGGGTCGCAGGCCTTTGCCGGTTCGCCAAGACCACCATCGTCGGCCGCCAGCACGATGATGCTGCCCTTTTTGGGTGCGGCAAATTTGGCGAAGGCGATCAATGGTCTCAAAGTCATCAGGTCCTGCTTTCGGGAAACGGCTCAGATTTTCAGGAAAAATGCATTCTCAGGGAAGATGCGCGACATTTGGTCGTTTTCCTTGATTTGGCAAGACTTTGCCGGAATCAGGGCTCATATGCGCAGCGGAATCGATAACGATTCGTCGCGGCACGGCTCCGCTTTCCTGCCGCAACCTTTTGTTAACCATTGATGTTCTCCCTTTCTTATTCATTGCCGCCGACACTCCGGCCTGCGGAACGGGCGATGTGGGACGGAGAATCGGATCGAACCGCCTGAAAGAAATGGCCAAACGCACCCAGTTGTACAGCCGCAGCCGGACGACTACCTTGTGGGCGGGCATGATGCCGTTCGGCAAATCGAGAAAAGCCTTACATGAAGGTCGTTGAACGCTACATCATGCGTCGCGCACTGGCGGTGTTTCTCGCTGCGCTGATCTGGACGCTGGCCATTGTCTGGACGACGCAGGTGCTTGCCCGCATCGACCTGGTCACCGACAGTGGCCAATCGGCGCTCACTTTTTTCGAGGTCGCGGGCCTCATCATCCCCACCATCATCCCGATCGTGGTGCCATTCGCCCTGGTGGTGGCGGTGGCCCAGACGCTCAGCGTCATGAACTCCGATTCGGAATTGGCCGTCATCAACGCCGCCGGCGCCTCGCGCTGGACGATTGTGCGGCCGGTCCTGCTGATCGCGCTGGCGGCCAGCGTCTTTTCCTTCGCGGTCGACAATGGCGTCGAACCCTATGCCAGGCAGAAGAACCGCCAGCTGATAGCATCCTCGCGCGCCGATCTCTTGTCGCTGATCATCCAGGAAGGCACGTTCCGCAAGATCGACGACGGGCTGTTCCTGCAGATAGGCGAGCGGCTGCCGGACAACCGGCTCGGCGGCATCTTCGTGGCCGATTCGCGCGAGGAAGGCGCCAATCTGATCTATTATGCCAAGAGCGGCAGCGTCGTCGAAAAGGGTGACGAGAAGGTGCTGATGATGAATGACGGCGTCATTCATCGCAAGACGCTGACCGGCGACCTGTCGGTCATTCGCTTCACGTCCTACGCCTTCGACCTTTCCGCCTTCATGTCGGCGGCGAACGATATCATGCTCCTGCCCAAGGACCGAACGACGCAATACCTGCTCAACCCGGATCCGAACGACAAGATCTTCCAGCGCAGGCCCGGCGCCTACAAGGCCGAGCTCGACCAGCGCTTTTCCGAATGGTCCTATTCGCTGGTGTTCGCGCTGATCGCGCTGGCCGTGGCAGGCGATGCGCGCTCACACCGCGAGGCGCGCATCCACCCGCTGATCACAGCCATCGCCATTGCGCTGTTCGTGCGCTGGCTGGGCTTCTTTGCCGCCGGCAAGGCCGACAAGATCCCGCAATACGCCTATATGGTCTATGGCGTGCCGGTCATCGCCTCGGCGGTCGCCATCTGGTTCATCGTCACCTCGCGAAGCATGGAACTGCCCGGCAGCTGGGCCGACTGGATGACGAATTTCGCCGGCCGCGTCAGCGATGGCTGGACGGCGCTCAAGCTGCGCCTCAATCGGCGCTACACATCCGGCCAGGGAGCCTGACGATGGGCTGGACCCTGGGCCGCTACTTCTTCTTTCGCTACGTGTCGATCACGATCTGGTTCTTCATCGGCCTTCTGGCGCTGGTGTTCCTGATCGACTTCACCGAGCTGTCCGGCCGCATCACCGGCCTGCCGGGCTTCACCTACGGCACGGCGGTCGCCATCTCGGCGCTGAGGATGCCGATGATCATGCTGCAGACGGTGCCGTTCGTCGGCCTGTTCTCGGCGATGGCGACGCTGGTCTCGCTCAACCGAAAATACGAGCTGGTGATTGCGCGCTCGGCCGGAGTGTCGGCCTGGCAGTTTCTGTTGCCCTGCTGCATCGGTGCGCTGTTATTCGGCATATTGTCGGTCGGCGTGCTCAATCCGATCGCCGCGCATGGCTTCTCATGGTCGGAGCAGATGGAAAACCAGCTGCGATCCGGCAATTCGAACGCGGTGGCGGCCGATGCCACGCCGTGGATCCGCCAGAAAACCAACTCCGGCGATACCATCATCGGCGCCCGCGCCATCCTGAACCAGGGCCTGGAAATGGCCGACACCGTGTTCTTCGTCCTCGATCCGCAGGGCAATATCGTCGAGCGCAAGGACGCCGCCCGGGCCTTTCTGCGCGACGGCTACTGGGAATTGCAGGACGTCAAGGTGTTCAAGGATGGCAACATCCGTTCCGAAACGACCGACCAGTTGCCGACCAACCTCAAGCCGGAATTCGTGCAGGAACGGCTGGCGCGCCCCGAAACCATCCCGTTTTACGACCTTCCCGGCAAGATTGAGGTTGCCCGCTCCTTCGGCCTCAAGGCAAATGCCTTCGCCATGCAGTTCGATTCGCTGGTGGCGTTACCGTTCCTGCTTGTGGCCATGACGCTGATTGCGGCAACAGTTTCAATGCGATTTGCGAGGATGGGGCAGTCGGCAACGATGATTCTGGGTGGCGTCCTCGCCGGCTTTCTGCTTTATGTCGTTTCGGTATTGGTCAAGGCATTCGGCGTTGCGGGATTCGTGCCCACAGCCGTGGCTGCATGGGTTCCGGTTGTCGTGGCTATGTTCTTTGGGGTGACATTCCTGCTATACAAGGAAGACGGCTAGTGAGGGAGGCGGCTTTGCGCAGCCATAGGCAGGCCGGTTTGGCGCGCCTCTATTCGGCGAGCGCCTTGGCATGCCTGCTCGCCTGCGGCGTGCTGACGGGCCCTGCGCTGGCGCAGGACGTTACCGACGTGGCAACGAAGGTTCCCTCCGGCTCCCAGATGCTGCTGTCGGCCGACACGCTCGTCTATAACAACGACAACCAGACGGTCACCGCCATCGGCGGCGTCCAGATCGACTATGGCGGCAACAAGCTCGTCGCCCAGCGCGTCGTCTATGATCGAAACACCAAGCGGCTGGTTGCCAGCGGCAATGTGGAGATCGTCAACAGCGACGGCACCAAGATCAACTCGCAGCATATCGACATTACCGACGATTTCGCTGACGGTTTCGTCAATGCGCTGCGCGTCGAAACGCCCGAAAAAGCCTATTTCGCCGCCGAAAGCGCCGAGCGCATGGGCGGCGTGCTGACAACGTTCCACAACGGCGTCTATACGGCCTGCGAGCCTTGCGAAGACAAGCCGGACAAGGCGCCGACCTGGCGGATCAAAGCCAGGAAGATCATCTGGAACGGCGAAAAGAAAACGGTTCGCTTCGAGAACGCGAATTTCGAATTCTTCGGTTTCCCGCTGGCTTATCTGCCGGCGTTCGAGATCGCCGACCCGACGGTCAAGCGCAAAAGCGGCTTCCTGATCCCCAGCATCGGCTACAACAATCGTCTCGGCGTCGGCGTCAAAGTCCCCTACTACTTCGCTTTGTCGCCGACCTACGACCTCACCGTTACCGGCAGCGGCTATACCAAGCAGGGTTTCCTCGGCGAGGCCGAGTGGCGCCAGCGCTTCAACAATGGCCAATACACGCTGAAGCTTGCCGGAATCAACCAGCAGGACCCTGGCGCTTTCCGTGATTTCGCGGCTTTCCCCGGCGGCTACAATGTCAATTCGGGGCCAGCAGGCGATCCGAACAAGTTCCGCGGCATGATGGGCACCAAGGGCCAGTTCGCCATCAATCCGCGCTGGGACTTCGGCTGGGATATCCTGCTTCAGACCGACAAGAATTTTTCGCGTACCTATACGATCGAAGGCTACAACGACGCCGTGCATCAATCGTCGGTCTACCTGACCGGCCTAAACGACCGCAATTATTTCGATGTGCGCGCCATGCGCTTCCAGGTTCAGGAGAACACACCGGACGGCAACGTCGCATCGCGCAGCGACAAGCAGCCCTGGGTGTTGCCGTCGCTCGATTATGCCTACATTCCCGACATGTCGGTGGCCGGCGGCCAGCTGTCGTTCAACGTCAATGCACGAGTCATTCGCCGCGACGATCTCGATCAGGCCTATTTCGTCCCCTATCAACCAAATGCGCCAGACTCGGGCGTCCAGCGCGTGCGCGGCATCGAGGGTGAATCCGGCCGTCTCACCGCCGAAGCCGAATGGAAGCGCACCTTCACCACCGACGGCGGACTGCAGCTGACGCCGCTTCTGGCTCTGCAGGGAGACGTCGACTATCTCAATGCATCCTCAAGTTCGCTCGCTGCCATTGATGCGATGGCCGCCGATCATCGAATAGACACCACCGCCGATATGAGATCCTCGTTTGCCCGCTATATGGCGACCGCCGGACTTGAAATGCGCTGGCCGGTGCTGTTCTCGATGACCGGCTCCAGCCATATCGTCGAGCCGATGGCGCAGGTCTTCATGCGCCCGAATGAGCAGTATGTCGGCGGGCTCGCCGTTCCCAACGAGGATGCACAGAGCTTCGTCTTCGACGCCACGACCCTGTTCGAGCGCGACAAGTTCTCCGGCTACGACCGCGTCGAAGGCGGCAGCCGCGCCAATGTCGGGTTCCGCTATTCCGGCGCCTACGACAGTGGCTGGGGCACCAACGCGATCTTCGGCCAATCCTACCAGTTGGGCGGGCGCAACTCGTTCGATTCACCGGATCTGGTCAATGCGGGCGCCGATTCCGGCTTGGAGACTTCGACCTCCGACTATGTCGGCCTTGTCGGCTTCAGCAGCCCGAGCGGCTTCTCCGGTTCGCTCAGCGGCCGCTTCGACGAGCAGACCTTCGAAGTTCGCCGTGCCGAGGTGAAGGCCGCCTATTCCGGGCTGCCGGTTTCGCTGAGCGCCAAATACGCCTTCATCCAGGCGCAGCCGCTCTATGGTTTCACCACCGACCGCCACGAAGTCACGCTCGGCGCCTCGACGCACCTGGCCGAAAACTGGCGCGTCTTCGGCACCGGCACCTACGACCTGCAACAAAGCGTGCTGGTCAAGGACGGCGTCGGCTTTGCCTACAATGATTCCTGCTTCACCTACCTGATGACGTACTCGGAATCACGCGACATCAACACCAAGGAAGTGTCGCAGAATGTCGGCTTCAACCTGTCGTTCCGCACGCTCGGCGATTTCGGCTCGTCCCAAAGCTCGATCGACTCCATCCAGTAGAGCCGGCTGACGACATCGTTTTGCCGCATAAAGCGGGCACGGATTTCGCCAATATCGGGCTGGAATCGGCCAAAACCGGGCTAGAATGGGATGCTTTCGATGAGGAAATACCTGTTTTCGGCAGGATTCGCGCTCCTGTTCGCGGCGACCTCGGTCTCTGTCACCACGATGGTACCGCCGGCCTTCGCCAGTGAAATCAAGTATGTCGTCAACAACATGCCGATCACCACCGGCGACATCGCGCACCGGGCTGCCTTCCTGAAACTGCAGCGCAAGAAGGGTGACGCGGGTCAGGAAATGATCGACCAGACGCTGCGTATGGCGGAGGCCAGGCGTCTCGGCATCCGCATCTCCGACGCCCAGGTAGAGGCTGCCTATCAGCGCTTTGCCTCGAGCAACAAGATGCAGCTCAAGCAGCTCGACGGTGTCATGGCGCAGTCCGGCGTGACCAAGGAGCATTTCAAGGAATTCATCCGCTCCCAGATGGCGTGGAACCAGGCGCTGAGCGCACGCTACGGCGGCGGCGGCGGGGAGGTGAGCGAACAGGATCTGGTCAAGCGCATGCTCGAAAAAGGCGGCGCCAAGCCAAGCGCCACCGAGTACATGCTGCAGCAGGTGATCTTCGTGGTGCCGAAGGCCGAGCGCAGTGCCACACTCGCCAAACGCAAGCGCGAGGCCGAAGCCATGCGAGCCCGCTTCAATGGCTGCAACACCACGCGTGAATTCGCCAAGGGCCTGATCGACGTCACCGTTCGCGACCTCCCCCGATTGCTGGCGCCGCAACTGCCGCCGGACTGGGCCGAGCAGATCAAGGCCACCAAGCTGGGCGGCGCCACGGCCGTGCGCGAGACCGATCGTGGCATTGAATTCATCGGCATCTGCTCGTCGCGCGAGGTTTCCGACGACAAGGCGGCCCAGATGGTGTTCCAGAGCGAAGGCAGCGACAAGAACGCCGACGAGCTCTCGGCCAAATATGTCGAAGAGCTGAAGGCGAAAGCCAAGATCGTTACGCGCTGAACCGGCCCAGCCGTGCGTGAGACAGAGCTTCCGCTGGCGCTGAGCGTCGGCGATCCATCCGGCGTCGGTCCGGAAATCGCCATTGCCGCGTGGCAGAGCGCCCGCGGTTCCGGTGCCGCGCCCTTCTATCTTCTCGCCGATCCGGCGCTGATTGCCGCGCGGGCGCGCCGGCTCGGCGCGGCGGTGGCAATCGCCGAGACGGTGCCGGCCCAAGCAGCTGGTGTCTTTCAACACGCCTTGCCCGTGGTGCCGCTGGCGGCCCACTTCACCGACGATCCCGGCCGGCCCGACCCGGCCAATGCCGCCGGCATCATCGAGGCCATCGATCGCGCCGTCGCCGACTGCCTTGCCGGTCACGCGGCCGCGGTCGTCACCTGTCCGATCGCGAAGAAGCCGCTTTACGATGCCGGCTTCGGCTTTCCCGGTCACACCGAATATCTGGCGCATCTGGCCTCGCTCCACACCGGCGGCACGGTGACGCCGGTGATGCTGATCGCCGGCCCCGAATTGCGCACCGTTCCTGTCACCATCCACATCGCGCTGGCCGAGGTGCCGAAGACGCTGACGACGGAGCTGATCGTTGCCATCGCGCGCATCACCGCCGGCGATCTTGCACGCCGTTTCGGCATCGCCAGGCCGAGGCTCGCGCTTGCCGGCCTCAATCCGCATGCCGGCGAAAGCGGCGCCATGGGGACAGAGGACGAGCGCATCATTCGTCCTGCGGTCGACATGTTGCGGGCGCAAGGCATCGATGCCTTCGGGCCGCTGCCGGCCGATACGATGTTTCATGCGCGCGCCCGCGCCGGCTACGACGTGGCGGTCTGCATGTACCATGACCAGGCGTTGATCCCGGCCAAGGCGCTGGCCTTCGACGAGGCCGTCAACGTCACGCTTGGCCTGCCGTTCATCCGCACCTCGCCCGATCACGGCACAGCCTTCGACATCGCCGGCAAGGGCATCGCACGTCCCGACAGCCTGATCGCGGCGCTGAAGCTGGCCCGCCGGCTGGCCGATACCGGCGCAAAGCCCGCAGCTGCATGAGCCAAAAATCATGAGCCCAAATCATGAGCCCAAAATTCATGAGCATTGACGGGCTGCCGCCGCTGCGCGAGGTGATCGAGCGCCATGGACTGCAGGCAAAGAAGGCGCTTGGCCAGAATTTCCTGCTCGACCTCAATTTGACCGGCAAGATCGCGCGGGTCGCCGGCGACCTCAGCGACAGCACGGTGATCGAGGTCGGCCCCGGCCCCGGCGGGCTGACCAGGGCGCTGCTCGCTGCCGGTGCCGGCCGCGTCGTCGCCATCGAGCGCGACGAACGCTGCCTTGCGGCCTTGGCCGAGGTCTCCAACCACTATCCGGGCCGGCTCGAGGTGATCAGCGGCGATGCGCTGAAGACGGATTTTGCCGCTCTTGCCAAGACCGCGTCACAAGACGGCCCGGTGAGGATTGCCGCCAACCTGCCCTACAATATCGGCACCGAGCTGTTGATCCGTTGGCTGACCGTGGCGGACTGGCCACCCTTCTATCAATCGATGACGCTGATGTTCCAGCGCGAGGTGGCCGAGCGCATTGTCGCCGGTGCCGGCAGCGATGCTTATGGCCGGCTCGGCGTGCTGGCGGGCTGGCGGACCGAGGCGAGGATCGCCTTCGACGTGCCGCCGCAAGCGTTCACGCCGCCACCCAAGGTAACGTCCTCGGTGGTGCATCTGGTGCCGCGCGCCAGCCCTTTGTCAACCGACGTGAAAAAACTCGGTCGCGTCACCGAAGCCGCTTTCGGCCAGCGCCGGAAGATGCTGCGGCAGAGCGTGAAGAGCCTGGGTGGCGAGGCACTGCTGACGCGCGCCGGCATCGATCCGACCCGGCGTGCGGAGACGCTCAGCGTCGAGGAATTCGTGCGGCTGACAAACGCGGTTTGACCGGCGGCGCTGGCGCGGCCTAGCAATCGTCATTCAAACGAATTGCATTGACGTCGAAGGAGATTGCCATGCCAGCAAATGCACTGGTCCAGACGCGTATCGACGCCGACATCCGGGATCGAGCTTCGGCGGTGCTCGAAAGCATGGGGCTGACGGTCTCGGATGCGGTGCGGATATTGCTCACCCGAACCGCCAACGAGGGTGCGCTGCCCATCGATCTCGTCACAAACAACGAGGCGTATGATTTATGGTTTCGCGCCAAGGTTCGCGAAGCGCTCGACGACACCCGACCAGACATTCCTGATGATCAAGTCGAGGCGCATTTTGCCGAGAGACGCGCCGCGGCGCGGCGTTCGGGTGAACCTAAATCTTGAAGATCGTCTGGTCGCCATTCGCGCTTTCAGATCGCGACGGCATCTTCGCGCATATCGAGGCCGACAATCCTGCGGCCGCGATCGCCACCGATGAGCGGATCGTCGCCGCAATCAACCGTCTTCGGACTTCCCCAAAGCGGCCGGATCGGCAGGCGTGCAGGGACACGAGAGATCGTCATCGTCGGCACGCCATATGTCGCGGCCTATCAGCTGACCAACAGCACGATTCGAATCCCGCGCGTGCTTCACGGAGGCCGGACGATCTGCCAGGCAGCTGATGCGGCTAATTTAGATTGCCAGCGGTGGACGAGCTATTCCGTCTTCTCGTCCAGCAACCCCGAGACGAAATCGAACAGCCCGGGCCGGCGGTCGCGCCGCAGCCTTTCCGCCGTCACGATGCCACGCACTTCGGCGAAGGCGCGGTCGAGATCGTCGTTGACGATGACAAAGTCATATTCCTTCCAGTGCTCGATCTCGTTGCGGGCGTTCTTCAGCCTGGTCTCGATCACGTGCTCCTGGTCCTCGGCGCGGCGCTTGAGGCGCGACTTCAATTCCTTCATCGACGGCGGCAGGATGAAGATCGAGACGATGTCGGCGCGCATCTTCTCCTTGAGCTGCTGGGCGCCTTGCCAGTCGATGTCGAAGAGCATGTCACGGCCCTGCGCCAGCGCCAGTTCGGCCGGCTCGCGCGGCGTCGCGTAGCAATTGCCGTGCACCTCGGCCCATTCGAGCAACGCGTCGGAATCGCGCAGCCGCTCGAACTCGCGCGTGGTGCGGAAGTGATAGTGGACGCCCTCGATCTCCGAGCCGCGGCGTGGCCTGGTGGTGACCGAGACCGATAATTCCAGGCTGCCGTCGCTTTCCAGCAGGTTGCGCGCGATCGTCGACTTGCCGGCGCCCGACGGCGACGACAGGACCAGCATCAGCCCGCGGCGGCGAATGCGGGATCCGAGATCCCTGGCAACCATCGGCTCCTTGGCACCCATTCGGGTTTACTCCAGATTCTGGACCTGTTCGCGAAACTGGTCGACCACCGCCTTGAGTTCCAGCCCGATGGCGGTGACAGTGGCGGCGTTTGACTTGGAACACAGCGTATTCGATTCGCGGTTGAATTCCTGCGCCAGAAAATCGAGCTTGCGGCCGATGGCGCCGCCATTTGCCAGCAGCGCTCTGCCCGACGCCACATGCGTCTTCAGCCGATCGATCTCTTCACGGATATCGGCCTTGGTGGCCAGGAACGCCGCTTCCATGTGCAGCCGGCCGGCATCGAGATTGGCCGACGCATCCATCAGCAGCCGCACCTGTTCGGCGATCCGCTCGCGGATCGCCGCCGGTTCGCGCGACGGGTCGGCCTCGGCTTGAAGCGTCAGCGCCTCAATGGCGTCGATATGGCCGGAAAGCAGCGAACGCAGCGCTTCGCCCTCGCTCTGGCGTGCCTGCTCGAGACCTGTAAGCGCCGTTTCCAGCGCCGACAGGATTGACGCGTCGAGTGCTGCCCGCACCTCCTCGGTTTCGCTGGTTTCAGGGATATCGAGCACGCCGCGCAGAGAAAGCAGACCGTCGGCAGTTGCCGGACCAACACCGAACTGGTCCTGCAGCCGCTTGGCCAAGCCCGCCAGATCCCTGAGGAAGGCTTCGTTGACCACCGGCTGCGCCTGCTGGCCGGCGGCGCGGCCGACGGTCAGCGTCGCCTGGAAATTGCCACGCGAAAAGCGCTTCTGCAGCGTCTGCCGCACAGTCGGTTCGAGCCGCTCGAAACCTTGCGGCAACCGCAACCTGACCTCGACGCTCTTGCCGTTGACCGACTTGACCTCCCAGGCGATCGAGGCGCCGTCATGTTCGGCAACAGTGCGTGCAAATCCGGTCATGCTCTGCAAATTCATGATGCGGCTCGTGTCTCCCTGATGGTCCGATTCTACAAATCGCGCATGCGTTCGATATCACGGGCGGCGCGAATGTCAGAATCGCAATACCGGCAAGATGTTGATTTCCGCTGTCGTTTCGATCTCGCAGGGCTGAAATCGAGAAGCAGAGGCACCCGAGCAAGACCGAAAACGCTTCGAACCCCGCTGTTCGTTCAAAGCAGCAGCGCGTCCGCCTCTGTCCGCATCGCTTAAGGTCGATCCGTCTGAAAGCGCCGGCCTGCTATTGGGCGGCACCCCTATCGCCGGCATCACCGCTGTCACCGGCGGCATCGCCACTTGCGTCACCGTTGTCGTTGCCATCCGCCGGTGCATCGGTCTGGCCCGGAGTCTTGGCGCCCTTGGCGGCGTCTTCAGCCTGCTTCTTCTGCAGTGCCCGGTAGCGGGCAACGTTCTCATTGTGCTCGGCAAGCGTGGTGGCAAAGACGTGGCCGCCGGTGCCGTCGGCGACGAAATAGAGATCATCGGTCTTCGACGGGTTGGCGACGGCTTCGAGCGCGGCGCGGCCGGGATTGGCGATCGGCGTCGGCGGCAGGCCGTTGATCAGATAGGTGTTGTAAGGCGTCTGTTTCTGGATGTCAGACTGATAAATCGGCCGGTCGGCGGGTTTGCCCTTGCCGCCGAACAGGCCGTAGATGATGGTCGGATCGGATTGCAGCCGCATGCCCTTGGCCAGACGGTTGAGGAAGACGGCGGCAACGCGCGAGCGCTCGTCGCCCCGGCCGGTTTCCTTTTCGACGATGGAGGCCAAGGTGACGAAGTCGTCGACATTGGCCAGAGGCAGGTCGGGCGCGCGCCGCTGCCAGACCTCGTCGACCAGCTTCTTCTGGTCGGCGAGCAGCTTGTCGACCATCTGTTGGCGCGTGGCGCCGCGGGTAAAGCGCAGCGTGTCGGTGGCGAGGCTGCCCTCAGCCGGCTTGGCGGCCGGCATGTCGCCGGTCAGCGCATCCTGCTCGGCGATGCGCTGCAGCGCCTGCTCGACCGTCAGGCCCTCGGGAATGGTCAGCGAATACATCACCGACTTGCCGCTCTTCAGAAGCTCCATGATGTCGCGCATGGAGGCGCGCGGCTTTATCTCGTATTCGCCTGCCTTCAGCGCTGAATCATTGCCATAGACCCGCACGGCGATGCGGAAGATGCGGGCATCGCTGATCAGCCCACGCCGTTCGAGCTGGTCGGCAATATCCTGGACGCCGGTGCTCGGCTTGACCAGGAAGGTGTCGCCGGCCACCGACGGGCCCGGTTCGTTGAATGCCTGCTTGCCGAAATAGAGCGAAACGCCGGCGGCGAGGATCATCAACATCACCGCGGAGATGACGAAGTTCATGAACACGACGACTTGGCTGCGCGAGGCGCGCGAGCGCTTTGGTGGTGGTGTGCCGGCTTCCGGGCGCAAAGCTTCGGCCGCGGTCTTCGGCACGATCGGGCCGGTCTGCTGGTTTTGTCCGAATTGTCCGCTGCCGCCCGGATTGGTGTTCATTAGCGCCCTACCATCTGATCTCTTAGAGCGACCATGCGCCCGATTGGACGCACAGCGTGCCCTAACATTTCAAGCCTACGCATCGTGCTTTTAAAAAAGCGCCTTCGGTTTCAGGCCGATGCGACGAATCCCCAGCGGCAGAGTAGGCTTGAATATGGCAAAATTGACGACAGACCGCTGGCGCGCCGGTCGATACCGCAATCAGCCTGTATAACGCTGGAATACCAGCGAAGCGTTGGTGCCGCCGAAGCCGAAGGAGTTGGACAGCGCCACGTCGACCTGGCGATGCCGTGGCGTGTTCGGAACAAGATCGATCGCGGTTTCGCGTTCCGGGTTGTCAAGATTGATGGTGGCTGGCGCGATGTTGTCTCTGATAGCGAGGATCGAAAAGATCGCCTCGGCGGCGCCCGCGGCACCCAGGAGATGGCCGATCGACGACTTGGTCGACGACATCGAGATTTTCGAGGCGGCGTTGCCGACCAGCCGCTCGACGGCGCCGAGTTCGATCGTGTCGGCCATGGTCGAGGTGCCGTGCGCGTTGATGTAGTCGACGTCGGCGGGCGTCAGCTTGGCCCGGTTCAGCGCCGCCGTCATGCAGCGGAAGGCGCCGTCGCCGTCTTCGGCCGGTGCGGTGATGTGATAGGCATCGCCGGTCAGGCCGTAGCCGGTGACCTCGGCATAGATCTTGGCGCCGCGCGCCTTGGCGTGTTCGAGTTCTTCCAGCACCACGACGCCGGCGCCCTCGCCCATGACGAAGCCGTCACGGTCGCGGTCATAGGGACGCGAGGCCTTCTCAGGCGTGTCGTTGCGGTCGGTGGACAGTGCCCGGCAAGCAGCGAAGCCGGCAAGCGATAGTCTGGTCACCGGCGATTCCGCGCCGCCGGCCAGCATCACGTCGGCATCGCCGAAGATGATCAGCCGGGCGGCATCGCCAATGGCGTGCGCGCCGGTCGAGCAGGCGGTGACGACGGCGTGGTTGGGGCCTTTCAGCCCATGCCGGATCGATACCTGGCCAGATACCAGGTTGATAATGTTGCCGGGAATGAAGAATGGACTGATACGGCGCGGTCCGCGCTCTTTCAGGATGATAGCGTTCTCGGCGATGCCCTCGAGGCCGCCAATGCCGGAGCCGATCATGACGCCGGTGGCGCAGCGCTCGGCTTCGGTGCTGGGCTCCCAGCCGGAATCCTTCAGCGCTTCGTCGGCGGCCGCAATCCCGTAAAGGATGAAGTCGCCGATCTTGCGCAGTTCCTTGGGCTCGAGCACGGCTTCGGGATTGAGCGTGCCGTTGGTGCCGTCACCGCGAGGAATGACGTGGGCGATCTTGCAGGCAAGATCTTCCACTTCGAACTCGGTGACGCGCTTGGCGGCGCTGCGGCCGGTCAGAAGTTCCTTCCAGCTGTGCTCGAAGCCCATGCCGAACGGCGAAACCAGGCCAAGGCCCGTGACGACGACACGCCTCATCGCAGGTCCTCCCCGGTGATGACTGCGGATAGTGTCAGGCCGAAGCCTTGTCGATGTACTTCACGGCATCGCCGACGGTCAGGATGGTCTCGGCCGCATCGTCCGGAATCTCGACGCCGAACTCTTCTTCGAAGGCCATGACGAGTTCGACCGTGTCGAGGCTGTCCGCGCCCAGATCATCGATGAAGCTCGCCTGCTCCGTCACCTTGTCGGCATCGACGCCAAGATGTTCGATGACGATCTTCTTGACGCGCTCTGCGGTGTCACTCATTTGGGGCATCCTCGTCTTTTGTTTGTCTGTCTTCGTTAGCGGGCAGAATGCCGCTAATCAAGCTGAAAGATGGTCCTGCCGGAAACGCAACGATGCCGGACCGGTTTTTGCCCGAACCGCCGGGTTGCGGGCCGCATTACACGAAAAATGGCCGAGGTCCAAGGCGAAATGGTCTCTTTTCACAAGCCGGCCATGTCTTCTTATCACCCGGCAATATCCTGTCAGATCATGGCCATGCCACCGTTGACATGGATGGTCTGGCCGGTGACGTAGGCTGCCTCGTTGGAGGCGAGATAGGCGACGGCCGACGCCACTTCAACACTCGTGCCCATGCGGCGCGTCGGGATCGCGGCCATTATCGCGTCTTTCTGCTTGTCGTTGAGCTTGTCGGTCATGGCCGATTCGATAAAGCCCGGGGCGACGCAGTTGACGGTGATGTTGCGGGTGGCGATCTCCTGCGCCAGCGACTTGGAAAAGCCGATCATGCCGGCCTTGGAGGCGCAATAATTGGTCTGGCCAGGATTGCCGGTGACGCCGACCACCGAGGTGATGTTGATGATGCGGCCATGGCGGCGGCGCATCATCGGATGGGTCAGCTCGCGGGTCAGCCGGAACACGGCGGTGAGGTTCACCTCCAGCACGCTGTCCCAATCCGCGTCCGCCATGCGCACGAACAGGCCGTCCTTGGTGATGCCGGCATTGTTGACCAGTATGTCGACGCCTTCGAGTTCGGCTTCGGCCTTCTGGCCAAGCGCCTTGACCTCGTCACGGTCGGCAAGATTGGCCGGGAACAGCTTTACCCGGTCGCCGAGTTCGCCGGCCAGGGTCTCCAGTTTCTCGACGCGGGTGCCGTGCAAGCCGACAATGGCGCCTTGCGCATGCAGCACCCGGGCAATCGCCTCGCCAATGCCGCCCGATGCGCCGGTGACGAGCGCCTTGCGGCCGGTCAGTTCGAACATTTTCGTCTCCTGATCTTAAGAGAACACCCTTCCCACGGGAGGGGTTGAATCGCCAGTGGATTATGCAAGCGCGGCCAGCGCCGCCTCGACATCGGCCGGCGTGCCGACGGCCGATGTGGCGATGTCGCGGCTGATCCGCCGCGCCAGGCCGGAAAGCACCTTGCCGGCGCCGATCTCAAAGAGCGTGGCGACGCCATTGGCGCCGAACCACTCCACCGTTTCGCGCCAGCGCACGCGGCCGGTGATCTGCTCGACCAGGCGGCGCGCGATCTCGTCGGGGTCGCTGGTCGGGACTACAGTGACGTTGGAGACGACGGGCACCACCGGTGCATTCTTGGTCACGCCGGCCAGCGCCTCGCGCATGACATCGGCCGCCGGCGCCATCAGCGCCGAATGGAAGGGTGCGGAGACCTGCAGCATCAGCGCCCGCTTGGCGCCCTTTTCGGTGCACAGTTTCGCGGCGAGTTCCACCGCCGCCCTGGCGCCGGAGATCACCAGCTGGCCGCCGCCATTGTCGTTGGCGATCTGGCAGACCTTGCCGGATCCCGTTGCGGCCTCGGTGCAAGCGGCTTCGACGTCGGGCTGTTCCAGTCCGATGATCGCCGCCATGGCGCCCTCGCCGGCCGGCACCGCCGCCTGCATGGCGTTGCCGCGGATGCGCAGCAGCCGGGCGGCATCGGCGACCGAAACGAAACCGGCCGCGGCAAGGGCGGAATATTCGCCGAGCGAATGACCGGCAACGTAGGCAACCTTGTCCTTCAGCGAAAAGCCGCGCGCTTCCAGCGAGCGGATTCCCGCCAGCGAGACCGCCATCAGCGCCGGCTGGGCATTGGCAGTCAGGGTCAGCGCCTCTTCCGGGCCTTCCCAGATCAGTTTCGACAGCTTTTCGCCCAGCGCATCATCGACTTCCTCGAACACCCTGCGTGCCTCGGGGAAGGCGTCGGCGAGGTCCTTGCCCATGCCGACAGCCTGGCTGCCCTGTCCCGGAAAGGTGAATGCGACGGCCATTTGGGCGCTCTCCAGCGGCTGATTTTTCCTGCCTGTGACGCAAGGCGGACCGCCAAGTCAAGCCCGAAGGCGGCATTTCGGCTCTCGCTTGAACCGGAGCTGACCTCGAGTCCCTGTTCCCAAAGGCTTTTTGCCGATCACACCTGATGAAAACCGCTCACGAATCGTTTGCTGGCTCTTCTTATTTTCGCCACAGGCGCTAGCTTTTGCATGACAGTTCTATGACAGAACGGTGGCGCGAGTGGAAATGCGCGTTGCTTGGGCCGGGGGAAGAGACGTGGCTAGGATCAGGAAGGGCGCGACCGTACCCGCGCCACAGTTCTTGGAAGACGATCCGTCCACCGGCTACCTGCCGGGGCGCAGATGGCCGGTCATCCGCTACGGTCTGGTCACGCTGCTTGCCTCCGCCATCCTGGTGTTCGCCATCGAATGGATCGTGCGCGGCGACTTCTTCGGCACGGTCGACTTCTTCCTGCAGCCATTCAAGCCGGGCTGGACCACCATCATTGTCTTTGCATTGGTGCTGATGGGACTGGACGCCGTGCTTGGCCGCAGTCACCAGAGCCTGATGATCGTGGCGCCGCTGACGCTGGCGCTGGCCTTTGTCGGGCATCAGAAGTCGCATTATCTCGGCGATCCGCTCTACCCAACCGATTTTCTTTATTCGCGCCAGATCATGGCACTGATGCCGCTCCTGGTGCGCGAACGGCCCTGGACGGCGCTCGCCATGGCGGTCGGCATCGTCGCCGGCCTGTCGCTGCTGATCTATGGCTGGCGGTTGTGGCGCCGCAAGGTTCCGATCCTCAGCCGCAAAGGGCGGCTGGCGCGGCTGACGCTGGCAGTGCCGCTGCTCGCCTTCTTCGTCTCAATCATGGACTACGCCACCTTCTCGTGGACCCGCGACCGGCTGCAGATCATCCCGATCATGTGGGACCAGAAGGAGAACTACGCCTCCAACGGGTTTGCGCTGGCCTTCGCGCTCAACGTGCCGATGGCGCATGTCTCGGCGCCGGCGGGCTATTCCGACAAGGCGATCGACGCGATCGACAGGCCTGCTGTGGCGGCCTCGGTACCGGATGAGAAACCCGACATCATCGTGGTGATGAGCGAATCTTTCTGGGATCCGACCAAGCTGCCCGGCGTCACAATCACGCCTGACCCGATCCCCAATGTGAGGGCGCTGCGTTCCGGCTATATGTTTTCGCCGGAATTCGGCGGCATGACCGCCAACATCGAATTCGAGGCGCTGACCGGCTTTTCCAATGCCTTCCTGCCGGCGGGCTCGATCCCCTACCAGCAATATGTGCGCACGCCGACGCCGTCGCTGGCGACCTTCCTGAAAAGCGAGGGCTACCGGGCGCGCGCCATCCATCCGGGCACCAACTGGTTCTGGAACAGGGGCGCCGTCTATGCCGATTTCGGCTTCAACGATTTCCGCTCGGAAGAGACGCTGCCGCCACTGGAAAAGCGCGGGCCGCTGGCTTCCGATGCCTCGATGACCGACGAGATCATCGCAGAGGCCGACGCCAGCGAGCGGCCGGTGTTCTTCTTCGCCGTCAGCCTGCAGAACCACGGTCCCTACGAGCCGTACCGCTATTACAATCCGACCCACAAGGTCGCGGCGCCGATCAGCACATGGGCGCGGGAATCGCTGCTCAGCTATGCCGAAGGCTCCGCCGATGCCGATCGCGGCCTCGAGCGGCTGATCGAATGGGCGAAGAAGCGCGACCGGCCGACGGTCATCGCCTTCTTCGGCGACCATCTGCCGCCGCTCGGCCCCGTCTATGTCGAAACCGGTTACCTGAAGGACAATGTCGCGCCGCGCAAGGAACCGACGCCGGCGGCGGCACTGGAGCATCATCAGACGCCGCTGGTCATCTGGTCTAACCGCACCGGTCCGGCGCAGGATATGGGCGCCGTGAGCCCGGCCTTCCTGCCCTACCACATCCTGACAACGGCCGGGATCACGCACCCCTACTACACCGGCTTCCTGGGCGCGCTGCGCGAACGCTATCGCGTCGTCGACCGCAATCTGCTTTTGACACCGTCAGGTGAGGCCACGCCGGACTGGGCGCGGCAGAAGGACGTTGATCCGGCGATCAACGATTACCGCTTGCTGCAATACGACATGATGTTCGGCAAGCGTAAGGCGGCTCCGGACTTCTTCCCCGAAACGATCAACGGTGGTACCCCGCATACGAGTTGATGCCTGGTCTTTATCCAACCCTGCGACGCCAGGACGCTGTCCGGAGCATGCGTTACCCTTGCCTTCCAGCCAAATTGCTATATAGACGCCCGCAATCTGCCGGTCCTTGCTGGGGGCTGAACGGAGGGCCGGAGGTTTTACCCAAAACCTTCGTGTGAAGCCAGAAGCGCTTCCGCCTCCCGTGTCTCCGCTCTCGACCGTCTCGAAATGCTCCTTTCTTCCCCGCCCCTTCGGGATCAGCGGGTCAGAGAAGTTGCAGAGGCTTTTGCCGCGAGGATCCGGGAGAGAAACGAAGAAAGGCACTGAACCACTATGGCTCTATACGAACATGTGTTCCTTGCCCGGCAGGACCTCTCGCAGCAGCAGGTCGATGCGCTTGTCGAACAGTACAAGGGCGTCATCTCCGCAAATGGCGGGTCCGTCGGCCGGGTCGAGAACTGGGGACTGAAGTCCCTCACCTACCGGGTCAACAAGAACCGGAAGGCTTACTACACGCTTATGGACCTCAACTGCCCGCCGGCAGCGCTCAACGAGATGGAGCGCCAGATGGGCCTGTCCGAGGACGTGCTGCGTTTCCTGACCGTCAAGGTCGAGGCGCATGAGGAAGGCCCGTCGGCCATGATGCAGAAGCGCGAAGAGCGCTCGGAACGCGGCGGCTTCGGCGACCGCGACCGTGGTGATCGTGGTCCGCGCTCGTTCGGCGACCGTGATCGCGGCGACCGTGGCGATCGTCCGCCGCGCTCATTTGGCGACGCCGGTGGCGATCGTGGTCCGCGCCGTCCGCGCGAAGGCGTTGAAGGAGGTGCAGAATAATGGTCGACATCAATCAGATCCCGACCCGGCGCCCGTTCCATCGCCGCCGCAAGACCTGCCCGTTCTCCGGCGCCAATGCGCCCAAGATCGACTACAAGGACGTGCGTCTTCTGCAGCGCTACATTTCCGAGCGCGGCAAGATCGTGCCGTCGCGCATCACCGCCGTCAGCCAGAAGAAGCAGCGCGAACTCGCCAAGGCGATCAAGCGCGCCCGCTTCCTCGGCCTGCTGCCCTACGTGGTTCGCTAAGATCTCCGAAGCAGGCGGTTCGCCGCCTGCTTCCTTCTCCCACGGCGACGGGCGCCGCAGGGGTAATTTGATGATGCATGTCGTTGTCCCAAAACCGGGCCCACTCTTGGCGACGTGCATTGAAATCCCGAGTTGAGGTGAAAAGCCTCTAACTGCCGCGACAGGCAGGACAGCGACACCGGCGCCAAGGCGCTCAGAGCTTCCTGACCTGTTCCATTCAATTCGGCGCCGATCCCGCGGTCGGTGCCCAGACGAAGGAACAAGACCATGCAAGTGATTCTTCTCGAACGCGTTTCCCGCCTCGGCCAGATGGGCGATACCGTCAAGGTCAAGGACGGCTTTGCCCGCAACTTCCTCTTGCCGCAGGGCAAGGCGCTGCGCGCCAACGAAGCCAACAAGAAGAAGTTCGAAGGACAGCGCGCGCAGCTCGAAGCCCGCAACCTCGAGCGCAAGTCGGAAGCCAGCCAGGTTGCCGAAAAGCTCGACGGGAAGAGCTTCATCGCCGTACGTTCGGCCGGCGAGACCGGCCAGCTCTACGGTTCGGTGTCGACCCGCGACATCGCCGACCTGCTGACCGCCGAAGGGTTCTCGGTCAACCGCAACCAGATCCAGCTCAACCAGCCGATCAAGACCATCGGCGTCACCAATGTGGCGATTGCGCTGCATCCGGAAGTCGAGGTCACCATCAGCCTCAACATCGCCCGCACGGCCGACGAAGCCGAGCGCCAGGCCAAGGGCGAGACGCTGACCACCGCCGAAGCCATCTATGGCGACGACATCAACGACAATGCGCGGCCGGAGAACTTCTTCGACCCGAACACCGAGTTCGAAGGCGGCGAAGAAGACAACGCCTGATCCCGCACGGGGCCTGATCGGGAAGCGAGGGGAGCAGCGCTCCAATCACTTTCTCGTCTTCCAGCCTTTCTGGACCAATGCCCGGGCCTCTCGCCCGGGCATTTTTGTGCCAAATGGAACTTTTCGAACCCCTATATATTGTTGCAGAATTGGTCCGCCAGTCTGACCGTGAGGGGACATTTGGTGATGAATATTCTGTTGAAACGCGTTCTCGACCGCCTAGTGCGTACGGGCAATCTGAAAGTCACCGGCCCGAAGGGCTCGACAGTGGTTTTCGGCGACGGCAGCGGCGAGCCGGTGCATATGCACATCAAGACCGCGCATGCCGAGCGCGCCATTACCTTCGATCCGATGCTGGCCGTGCCGGAAGCCTATATGGACGGCGAACTCGACATCATCGAGAGCGGCGTACTGGGTATGATGCGCATCGCCTTCCAGAACATGGGCAGCGGCGGTATCGACGCCACCTGGTCGAAGGCCATCGAGGGTCTGCGCCACGCCTTTCGCCGCCTGCAGCAGATCAACACCGCATCACGGGCGCGCCGCAACGTGCAGCGCCACTATGATTTGTCGGGTGACCTCTACCGGCTCTTCCTCGACGACGACATGCAGTATTCCTGCGCCTATTTCGAACAGCCGGACATGACGCTCGACGAGGCGCAGATGGCCAAGAAACGCCATATCGCCGCCAAGCTCAGGCTGAAGGCCGGCCAGACCGTGCTCGATATCGGCTCCGGCTGGGGTGGACTCGGCCTCTATCTCGCCAAGGCTTTCGATGTCGACGTGCAAGGCGTGACGCTGTCGACCGAGCAGCACGGCGTCGCCACCGACCGGGCGCATGCGCAAGGCTTGCAGGACCGCGTGCATTTCGATCTCAAGGACTACCGCGAACTCAACGAACGCTTCGACCGCATCGTCTCGGTCGGCATGTTCGAGCATGTCGGCGTCAACCACTTCCGCACCTTCTTCGACAAGTCGGCGACGCTGTTGAAGCCCGACGGCGTCATGCTCTTGCACACGATCGGCCGCTCCGGCGTGCCGTGGGCGACCAGCGCCTTTATCCGCAAGTACATTTTTCCGGGCGGCTACATTCCCTCGCTGTCGGAGGTGATGCCGGCGATCGAGAAGTCGGGGCTTGTGGTCACCGACATCGAGATTCTGCGGCTGCACTATGCCGATACGCTGAAGCATTGGGGCCAGCGCTTTGCCGCCAACCGCGACAAGGCCAAAGCCATCTACGACGAGCGCTTCTGCAGGATGTGGGAGTTCTATCTGGCGGCTTCGGAAGCCGCCTTCCGCTGGCAGGATCTGGTGATCTTCCAGATCCAGATCGCCAAGAAGAACGACACGCTGCCGATGACGCGCGACTACATGGCCAAATGTGAAAAGGCGCTCGAAATGCGCGAAATGGGGCATCGTCAGGAGGCGGCGGCCGCCGAGCCTGCTGTCGCCAGGTCTGTGCCTGCCAGGTCCGTTGCTGTCAGGTCCGTTGCGGCCAAGCCAGCTCGCCGTCGCAAGGTGGCGGATCGCGAATAACGCCTCGATTGCGATTGCCGCTTGCCATTGACGGCTCTGACACTGAAAAAGGTCTCGTTCTCGCGAGACCTTTTTTAATGACCTGCCTGCCCACCATCGCCACCACCCTTGTCGAGTTCGCCCGCGCCTCGGTGCTCGCGGCACGCGGAGCCTGAGCGTGGAACTCCCCGCCTCGCTGCGACAAGGCGTCGAGCGCCTGCTCGAAACGATACCGCTGGCGGTGCTGCGCCAGGCGGCGAAGACGCTGTCTGACCGCTACCGCGCCGAATTGCGCGACGGCCGCCTGCACATGGCCGAAGAGATGGCGGTAAAAGCCTATCTGGCGACGCGGCTGCCGGCGACCTACGCGGCGGTACGGGCCGGTCTCGACGAACTCGCCTATGCGCGGCCCGATTTCCAGCCAACGAGCTTGCTCGATGTCGGCGCCGGTCCTGGCACGGTGCTTTGGGCCACTACAGACCTGTGGCCCGACCTCGAACAGGCGGTTCTGGTTGAAGCAAGCGCCGCGGTGCGCAAGGTTGGCCAGTCGCTCGCCCTTGATACCATCGCCACCAGGATGGACTGGCGCGCCGGCGACGTGACCATCGACCTTGCCGATCTCAAGCCTGCCGATCTGGTCACCTGCGCCTATGTGCTGGACGAGATCGCGCCGGCATCGCTGCCGAAGCTTGTCGGCCGGCTCTGGCATTTGACCGGCGACACACTGCTGATCGTCGAGCCCGGCACACCGGCAGGCTGGCAGCGCATCCTGGCAGTGCGCAGGCAATTGCTGGAGGCCGGGGCGCATGTGCTGGCGCCTTGTCCGCATGAGGCGCCCTGCCCGCTTGAGCCGCCCGACTGGTGCCATTTTTCGCGCCGCGTCGCTCGCTCGCGCCTTCATCGCCTGGCCAAGGACGCGGACGTGCCGTGGGAGGACGAGAAATTCATCTACGTCGCGGCGTCGCGGCAACCCGCGCCTGTACATCCGCCCCGCGTGATTGCGCCGCCGAAATCGGGCTCCGGCAAGGTGCTGCTCAAACTGTGCCAGCCGGATGGCGGCGCCGGCGAGACACTTTTCACCAAGCGCGAGGGCGAGCTGTTCAAGGCAGCGCGGCGGCTGGACTGGGGCGATACACTGGACGGAAGAAGCGGATGATCACCGAGATTGTTCTTGCTCTGTTCCAACGACTCGGATAAAAGTCAGCGCCTTTCTGAGTCAACCGGAATCGGGGCGCGGAAACACTCTTCTGTGGACGGTTTGCCGCCCCTGTGAACAACGGGCATCGAGGTTGATTGGTCGTGCGGTGATGCAGAAAGGTCAGCACCGATTTATCTCGTTCTGATATCGAGAAGCCGGGATCAAAATCGGGGACATCATGGCAGAGGCAGCGCGAAAATTCGGCGTGGCGGAGCAGCAACCGCTTTATCGTGAAGCGCCGAACAACATCGAGGCCGAACAGGCGCTGCTCGGCGCCATCCTCGTCAACAACGATGCCTTCTACCGCGTCTCCGACTTCCTCAAGGCCGGCCATTTCTACGAGCCGCTGCACCGGAAAATCTTCGAGGTCGCGGCCGAGCTCATCCGCATGGGCAAGGTGGCGACGCCGATCACGTTGAAAACCTTCCTGCCGGCCGACGAGAAGGTCGGCGACATGACGGTGGCGCAATATGTGGTTCGTCTGGCGGTCGAAGCCGTCACCGTCGTCAATGCCACCGATTATGGCCGCGCCATCTACGATCTGGCCACGCGCCGGGCGCTGATCACCGTCGGCGAGGACATGGTCAACATCGCCTATGACGCGCCGGTCGACATGGCGCCGTCCGAACAGATCGAGGATGCCGAGCGGCGGCTGTTCGAACTGGCCGAAACCGGCCGTTACGATGGCGGCTTCGAGAGCTTCACCGACGCGGTCAAGACCGCCGTCGACATGGCCAACGCCGCCTATATGCGCGACGGCCATTTGTCGGGCCTCGCCACCGGCATGCGCGATCTCGACCGCCGCATGGGTGGCCTGCAGGCGTCGGATCTGATCATCATTGCCGGCCGTCCGGGCATGGGCAAGACATCGCTGGCCACCAACATCGCCTTCAACATCGCCGAGATGTATGAGCCGGCGCAACAGGCCGACGGCTCGTTCAAGGCAGCCAATGGCGGCGTCGTCGGCTTCTTCTCACTGGAAATGTCGTCCGAGCAGCTCGCCACCCGCATCATTTCCGAACAGACGGAAATTTCGTCGTCAAAAATCCGCCGCGGCGAGATTTCAGAGATGGATTTCGAAAAGCTGGTCGCCTGCTCGCAGACCATGCAGAAGATCCCGCTGTTCATCGACCAGACCGGCGGTATCTCGATCGCGCAGCTGTCGGCGCGGGCGCGGCGGCTGAAGCGTCAGCGCGGCCTCGACCTCATCGTCATCGACTATATCCAGCTGATGCAGGGGTCGAGCGCGAAATCGTCGCAGAACCGGGTGCAGGAAATCACCGAGATCACTACCGGCCTCAAGGCGCTGGCCAAGGAACTCTCCGTTCCGATCATCGCGCTGTCGCAGCTGTCGCGTCAGGTCGAAAGCCGCGAAGACAAGCGCCCGCAGCTGTCCGATCTTCGCGAATCCGGTTCGATCGAGCAGGACGCCGACGTGGTGATGTTCGTCTACCGCGAGGAATATTATCTGAAGAACCGCGAACCGAAGCCCGGCACCGACGAATACATCAAGTGGGAACACGAGATGAACGAGATGCGCGGCAAGGCCGAAGTCATCGTCGCCAAGCAGCGCCACGGCCCGACAGGTTCGGTGAGCCTCGCCTTCCATGGCGAGTTCACACGGTTTTCCGACCTCGCCGAAGAGCATCATATTGCGGAGAGGTTCGAGTAGCTTTTTGGCCTACCGCAGCGCTCCGTCACACCCCCCTCTGGCCTGCCGGCCATCTCCCCCGCAAGGGGGGAGATCAGCAGCTTTGCGGATGGCGCTCATCTTGCGACGTTGGCGATTGGCGAAAGCAGCGACGATAGCCAATCTCCCCCCTTGCGGGGGAGATGTCCGGCAGGACAGAGAGGGGTGTGCAGGATCACCCTCCTTCGGTCATTTGCAGGCAGCATCACTCCATGGCTAAATCGCGCGTCCAGTTCATCTGCCAGAATTGCGGGTCGGTGCATCAGCGCTGGGCCGGTAAATGCGATGCCTGCGGCGAGTGGAACACACTCGTCGAGGAAGGCACGTCCGGCGGCATCGGCTCGGGACCGGCCAACACGCGAAATGCGCGCAAGGGCCGCGCCGTGGTGCTGACCAGCCTGTCCGGTGACATCGAGGATGCGCCGCGGATCATCTCCGGCATTGGCGAACTCGACCGCGCCACCGGCGGCGGTTTCGTGCGCGGCTCGGCGCTGCTGGTCGGCGGCGATCCCGGCATCGGCAAGTCGACGCTGCTTACCCAGGCCGCAGCAGCATTGGCGTCAAAAGGCCACCGCATCGTCTATGTCTCGGGCGAAGAGGCTGTCGCGCAGATCCGGCTGCGGGCGCAGCGGCTTGGCGTGGCCGACACGCCGGTCGAACTTGCCGCCGAGACCAATGTCGAGGATATCCTGGCAACAATAGCCGACGGCAGAAGGCCGGACCTCGTCATCCTCGATTCCATCCAGACGCTGTGGACCGACATGGCCGACTCGGCGCCCGGCACCGTCACCCAGGTGCGCGCCTCGGCGCAAGCGATGATCCGCTACGCCAAATCCACCGGTGCTGCCATCGTGCTGGTCGGCCATGTCACCAAGGAAGGCCAGATCGCCGGTCCGCGCGTCGTCGAGCACATGGTCGACGCCGTTCTCTATTTCGAAGGCGAAGGCGGCCATCACTACCGCATCCTGCGCACGGTGAAGAACCGTTTTGGGCCGACCGACGAGATCGGCGTCTTCGAGATGTCGGACAAGGGCTTGCGCGAGGTCGCCAATCCGTCGGAGCTGTTCCTCGGCGAACGCCACGCAAAATCGCCGGGTGCCGCGGTATTTGCCGGCATGGAAGGCACACGTCCGGTGCTGGTCGAGATCCAGGCGCTGGTGGCGCCGTCCACATTGGGCACGCCGCGCCGTGCCGTCGTCGGCTGGGACGGCGCACGGCTGTCGATGATCCTTGCCGTGCTCGAAGCCCATTGCGGCGTGCGCTTCGGCACCCACGATGTCTACCTCAACGTCGCCGGCGGCTACCGGATTTCCGAGCCGGCGGCCGATCTGGCGGTTGCCGCTGCACTGGTTTCGTCGCTCACCGGTCTTGCCCTTCCCGCCGATTGCGTCTATTTCGGCGAAATCAGCCTGTCGGGCGCAGTGAGGCCGGTTGCGCATGCGCAGCAGCGCCTTAAAGAGGCCGAAAAGCTGGGTTTTGGAAGTGCGGTTCTGCCCTTGGGCAGCGAGGAGGTTGTCGGGGGGATCGGGGCCGGCGCTTTCCAGCCGACCGAACTTGCCGATCTCGTCGCACGCATAGCCGGCTCACGGCGCAGCCGTGTCGACGTGGAAGATTGACGCGGCTCGCCCGAGCCGTGAAAAGACAATCTGAGTGGGGCGAAAGACATGCCGATTACGCTGCTGGACGGAATTCTCGTCGGCTTCACCCTGGTCTCGGCGATGCTCGCCATGGTTCGCGGCCTGTCACGCGAAATCCTGTCCGTCGTGTCCTGGGCGGCTGCCGCCGCGGCGGCATTCTTCTTCTACAAGCCGGTGCTGCCTTACGTTCAGCCCTATGTCGAAAGCGACAAGATCGCCATGGCGGCATCCGCCGGCATCGTCTTCCTCATCGCGCTGATCGTCGTTTCCGTCATCACCATGAAGCTAGCCGACTGGATCATCGATTCCAGGATCGGCGCGCTCGACCGTACGCTGGGCTTCCTCTATGGCGCCGCGCGCGGCGTCCTCGTCGTCGCCGTGGCGCTGCTGTTCTTCAACTGGCTGGCCGGCGCCAAGGCGCCTGCCTGGATCGCCAACGCCAAGTCGAAGCCGCTGCTCGAGACCATCGGCGCCAAGCTGGAAAGCCTGCTGCCCGAAGATCCGGAAAACGCTATCCTGAAGAAGCTCAATCCGAATCAGCCGGCAGCCGAGACGCCTCCGGCGGCCGGTGCACCGGCGGCGGATGCTCCGGCAACCGGTGACGATACGCCGGCGCCCGACGACGAGACCGACGCTCCGGCCGATAACGCACCCGCTGCTCCGGCTCCGGCCCCAGCCGCGCCGGCAAACTGATACGGACGGATGGTGCCGGACAGGCGCCATCCCGGCAGTTCCGGCCTGACTATGGTGTGAACGGCGCACGACGTGCGTTGCTTTCGCGGTGCTATCGCACTATATGGCCATTTTAGCGGAGCTTGAGCCCCATGGCAGTTTCGAAGGCAGACGCGGACGACGTGCTTTCCGCCGAAGCAGACGATCATTTCCACGATGAATGCGGGGTGTTCGGCATTTTCGGCCGGCAGGATGCTGCGGCGATCGTCACACTAGGCCTGCATGCGCTGCAGCATCGCGGCCAGGAAGCGGCCGGCATCGTCTCCTATGACGGCACGCAGTTCCATGTCGAACGCCATGTCGGCCTGATCGGCGACACCTTCACCAAGCAGCACGTCATCGACAGCCTGCAAGGCAACCGTGCCATCGGCCACACGCGCTATGCCACGACGGGCGGTGCCGGCATGCGCAACATCCAGCCCTTCTTCGCCGAACTCGCCGATGGCGGCTTTGCCGTCGCCCATAACGGCAATCTCACCAACGCCATGACCGTGCAGCGCGCGCTGCAGAAGCAGGGCGCGATCTTCTCGTCGACCTCCGACACCGAGACGCTGCTGCATCTCGTTGCCACCAGTAAGGAACGCGATTTGAATTCGCGCTTCATCGACGCCGTGCGTCAGGTCGAAGGCGCTTTCTCGCTGGTCGCGATGACCTCCAAGAAGATGATCGGCTGCCGCGATCCGCTCGGCATCCGCCCGCTGGTGCTCGGCGACCTCGACGGCGCCTGGATCCTGGCCTCCGAAACCTGCGCGCTCGACATTATCGGCGCCCGCTTCGTGCGCGACCTGAAGCCCGGCGAAATGGTCGTGGTGACCTCGAAGGGCATCGAGAGCCTGTTCCCCTTCGAGCCGCAGAAGACCCGCTTCTGCATCTTCGAATATGTCTATTTCGCCCGCCCGGACTCCTCGGTCGAAGGCCGCAATGTCTACGAAGTGCGCAAGCGTATCGGCGCCGAATTGGCACAGGAAAGCCCGGTCGAGGCCGATATCGTCGTGCCGGTGCCGGATTCCGGCACGCCGGCGGCAATCGGCTTCTCCCAGGCGGCAGGCATCCCCTTCGAACTCGGTATCATCCGCAACCACTATGTCGGCCGAACCTTCATCCAGCCCGGCGATTCGATCCGCCATATGGGCGTCAAGCTCAAGCACAACGCCAACCGCCGGATGATCGAGGGCAAGCGCGTGGTGTTGGTCGACGATTCGATCGTGCGCGGCACCACCAGCCAGAAAATCGTGCAGATGGTGCGCGACGCCGGCGCCAAGGAAGTGCATATGCGCATCGCCTCGCCGCCGACCAGCGCGTCGTGCTTCTACGGCGTCGACACGCCGGAGAAGTCGAAGCTTTTGGCATCGCGCATGTCGATCGAGGAAATGGCCGAGTTCATCCGTGTCGATTCGCTCGGCTTCCTCACCATTGACGGGCTCTACCGCGCCGTCGGCGAAGCCAGCCGCGACAATGAGCAGCCGCAATTCTGCGACGCCTGTTTCACCGGCCAGTACCCGACCCGCCTGCTCGACTTCGAAGGCCACGACAATGTGCGCACGCTGTCGCTGCTGGCGAACAACGGGGCGTAAAGCCCAACTGCTATCCTTGAAAGCGCTCGCATGACCCTCGACCTCTCCGGCCGCGTCGCGGTCGTTACCGGCGCCTCGCGCGGCATCGGCTACTTCATCGCCAAGGAACTTGCCGCCGCCGGCGCGCATGTCATTGCGGTAGCCCGGACCGTCGGCGGGCTGGAAGAACTCGACGACCAGATCAAGGCCGAGCGCGCGAAAACCGGCAAGGGCGAAGCGACGTTGGTGCCTCTCGACCTCTCAGACATGGCCGGCATCGACCGGCTGGGCGGCGCCATTCACGAGCGCTGGGGCAAGCTCGACATTCTGGTGGCCAATGCCGGTGTGCTCGGCGTGATCTCGCCGATCGGCCATGTCGAGGCCAAAACCTTCGAGAAGGTTATGACCATCAATGTCACCTCGACCTGGCGGCTGATCCGCTCGGTCGACCCGCTGCTCAGGCTGTCCGACGCCGGCCGCGCCATTCTCATGTCGTCCGGGGCCGCGCATTCGGCGCGCGCCTTCTGGGCGCCCTATGCGGCGTCGAAGGCGGCTGTGGAAGCCATGACGCGTTCCTGGGCGCATGAGACGCAGAGCCTGGCGCTCCGCATCAATGCGGTCGACCCCGGCGCCACCCGCACCGCCATGCGTGCGCAGGTCGCGCCCGGCGAGGATCCGGAAACGCTGCCGCACCCGTCAGAGGTGGCAAAACGCATCGTGCCGCTGGCGAGCCCCGAGATGAAAGAGACGGGGCTGATCTACCAGGTCAAGAACAACCGCTTCGTCGCCTACCGGCAGCCGGAATAAACCGGGTTGTAGCGGGATTAAACAGGCCTCCAGTAACGTTTCTTCGAATGTAGGACATTCGAAACCGGAGGACCGACATGCGTAGACTTCTTCTCGTTGCCGCCGCCGCGATTGCCGCCACAGCCGGCGTGGCGCTGGCGCAAGACGCCAAGATGAGTTTCTTCGTCACCAGCGTCGGTTCCGGCAAGGGCGCCGATCTCGGCGGTCTCAAGGGTGCCGACGCGCATTGCGCCTCGCTGGCGGAAGCGGCCAGGGTTAAAGGTAAGGAATGGCACGCCTATCTTTCGAGCACCAATGTCGATGCGCGCGACCGTATCGGCAAGGGTCCCTGGGTCAACGCCAAGGGCGAGAAGATCGCCGATGACGTCGCCTCGCTGCACAGCGACGCCAACGCCATCACCAAGCAGACGGCGCTCAACGAAAAGGGCGAGGTGGTCAACGGCCGCGGCGACAAGCCGAACCGGCACGACATTCTGACCGGCTCGAAGCCCGACGGCACCAAGATCGCCGACCAGACCTGCGGCGACTGGACCTTGAGCGGGGCGGAGGGCGCGGCGATGATGGGCCATCACGACCGCACCGGCCTCGACGAGTCGGCGGCGGCGAAATCCTGGAACTCCTCGCATGCCTCGCGCGGCGGCTGCAGCCAGGAGGCGCTGAAAGGCACCGGCGGCGACGGCCTGTTCTACTGCTTTGCCGCGAACTAAGCGGGCTCGGGAGCGGTTCTGTTCACGGGTCTGTGATGGTCCGGCGAGCCGCTCCCCCATCGCCCTGCTTTCGCCATCAGCCGGGAGTTGCTAGGGTCAACCGACTCCGACACCCAGCAAAGCGAGGAATTCCCATGGCTGCTCCCAGCGTAGCATTGGTCTGGTACCTGGTGATCGCCGGCCCGCAAGGCGGCATGGTGGTGCTGCCCAGCACCTTCGACACCCGCGAACAGTGCACCAACGCCATCACCGAATATCAGAAGCAGCCGACGCCGGCCGGCTGGGCGGTGAACTGCGTGCCGAGCGCCTCGCCTTTCACCGATGAGGGTGATGCGGAAGAGCCGGCGGCGCAGTAGCGCAATCTCCCCCCTCGAGGGGAGATGGCCGGCAGGCCAGAGGGGGTCGCCTCGCGTAGAGTGCCAACCTCCTTCCGCACAAAGGGCGTCGCGTCCAGTCGGCCCGACCCCCTCTGTCGCCTTCGGCGACATCTCCCCTCAAGGGGGGAGATCAGGCGCGCGCCTTCACCGTCAGCTCCGGCTTGCTGTTGATGGTCTGGAAGACCACGCAATAGCGTTCCGTCAGCTTGATCAGCGAATCGATGCGATCCTGCGGCTCATCCGTGTCGAGGTTGAAATTCAGCCGGATGGCGCGAAAGCCCACGGGGGCGTCCTTGGCCACGCCCAGCGTGCCGCGAAAATCGAGATCGCCTTCGGCCTCGACGGTCGCCGCGCCGAGTTTGAACTCTAGTGCGGTGGCCACCGCCTTCAGCGTCACCCCGGCGCACGCCACCAGCGCCTCCAAAAGCATATCGCCCGAACACAATTCCAGCCCGGAACCGCCGGTCGCCGGATGCAGGCCGGCGACCGCCAGCGCCCTGCCCGTCTCGACCTTGCAGGCAATCGACTGGTCGTCGATGGAGCCTTTGGCGCGAAGCGTGATCAGCGCTCGAGAGGAATCGTCGCGATAAGCCTCCTTGATCGGTGCCTGCATGGCCTTGAGTGCGGTGGCGTCCATGTTGCATTCCTTTTCGAGTCCGTCGCGCTTTGATAGCACTGATATGCCGGCGAAACAGCGCCCCCCTCTGCCTGCCGGCCACCTCCCCACAGGGGGGAGATCTGCAGCTCCGCCGATGGCGCTTTCTACGCCGGCGATTAGCGAAGGCGGTCGCGACATCCAATCTCCATCCCTGTGGGGGATGTCCGGCAGGACAGAGGGGGCGTGAAGGAACGCTAGCTCGCGAAGAGCTACTTTGACTTCGACCGCCCGAGCCATACTTAAGCAAAGTCATTCCCGCGGAGGCATCATGCCGTTCAAGCTGAAACTGATCTCGCTTACCCTGTTGGTGCTTGCAGCCTTCGCGCAGCCAGTCCTCGCCGAAACGCCCGAGCGCCCCGCACCGGCAGGCGGCGTGCTGTCGCTGCTGCCGGCACCGCAGACGACCAGCCATTCAATCACCATTGCCGGGCGCAAGCTGGACTATCAGGCTAAGGCCGGCACGCTGTCACTGCTATCCGGCAAGGGCGAGGTCACCGCGGAAATCTTCTATGTCGCCTATACGCTGCCGCCACTGGCGGGCGCGGAGAAGGCTCGCCCCATCACCTTCGTCTTCAATGGCGGCCCGGGCGCGGCATCCGCCTATCTGCATCTCGGCGCACTCGGCCCGCGTGTCGTCGCGACCGGCGCCGATGGCCAATTCCTGCCGCCGCCGCAAAAGCTGATCGACAATCCCGACAGCTGGCTCGACATGACCGACCTCGTCTTCGTCGATCCGGTCGGCACCGGCTACAGCCGCGAGGCCCCCGGCCAGGACACAAAAGATTTTTGGGGCGTCAGCCAGGACGCCAGTTCGATCGGCGCTTTCATCCGGCTCTATCTCGCCCAGAACGGCCGCACCGGATCGCCGCTCTTCCTTGCCGGCGAAAGCTATGGCGGGTTCCGCGCGGCACTTCTCGCCAGGACCCTGCAGGAAGATGTCGGCCTGAGCCCTAACGGCATCGTGCTGATCTCGCCTGCACTGGAGTTCACGCTGGTGCTGCCCGACGAATTCCAGCCACTGCATTGGGCGCTGGAACTGCCCTCGCTGGCGGCGGTGCGCCTGCGCAGCGAAGGCCTCAGCGGCGAAGCACTGCGCGAAAAGCTCGCCGAGGTCGAAAAGTATGCGCTGGGCGACTACCTCACGGCTCTGACCGGCGGGCTGGAACAGGGCGGGCGGCTGGCCGGCCAGCGCGTGGCCGAGATCACCGGCCTGCCGCTCGACCTCGTGCAGCGCAATTTCGCCCGCATCCCGACCGGCCTGTTCGCGCGCGAATTCCAGCGCGCCAGTGGCAAAGTGCTCAGCCCGTATGACGGCACCATCGCCACCAGCGACATCGCCCCGGAGAGCGCCCGCAGCGCCGGCCCGGATCCGGTGCTCGACCGCAGCGTGCCGGCGCTGACCTCGGCCTTTGTCGGTTATGCGCGCGACGAGCTGAATTTTCGCACCGATGTCAGCTACCGGTTGCTCAATGGCGATGTGACCCACGCCTGGGACTATGGCGGCTCGCGGCAAGGCTATGCCGGGGTGATGGACGATCTGCAGCGGGCGCGCTCGCTCAACCCGGGGCTCGGCGTGGTGATCGTCAACGGTGACACCGATCTGGTCACTCCCTATCTGGCCTCACGCTATCTGGTGAGCCAAATCCCGACGCTCGGCGGGGCAAAACCCATCCGTCTCGACGTCATCGAGGGCGGCCACATGATGTATCTCAGGCCGGGCGGCCGACGCGCCCTGAAGGAGGCCGCTTCACAGCTCTACCAGGCAACACAGTGAACGGCGTGCCCACGCTGTCGGCCAGGCTGCGCAAACGCAAGCTTGCCACTGGCGTAGCGCCCCGCAGGCTTTCGCCCGTATAGCCTGCAATGGGAGCCTGATTGGCGCAGGCTTCTTCTTCGTCCTCTTGACAGCGCCGGACACGCCGCATGGCCGATATTGCCATTCTGGAAACCCGCGAAAGGGTGCTTGCCGGCATCCTGTTCACCGGCTGCGCCTATTTCCTGTTTTCGACGCAGGACGCCGCGATCAAGCTTCTGGTCGTCGGCATCAGCGTCTGGCAGATCATGTTCTTCCGCTCGATCGCTGTGCTTATCGGCTGTGCTGCAATCGGCGGACCGCCCATCTTTGCCGACACAATGCGCTCGCCCATCGTGCGGCCGATGCTGGTGCGCAGCGCCTTCACGCTCGGCGCCTGGCTCTGCTACTACAACGCGGCCCGCTCCCTGCAGCTGGCCGAACTCACCACCATCTATTACGCCGCCCCGATCATCGTCACCGTGCTGTCGGTGGTGATGCTTGGCGAAAAGGTGCCGCTGTTGCGCTGGCTGGCGGTGTTCATCGGCTTCGTCGGCGTCTTCATCGCCTGTGATCCCACTCGTCTCGGCTTGTCCGTGCCGATGCTCTTGGTACTGGCTGCGGCAGTGCTGTGGGGCATTGCCGTGGTGCTGTTGCGCAAGACGGCGCTGGCCGAGCGCACGCTGATCCAGCTTGTGCTCAACAATTTCTACTTCCTGGTGTTTTCCGCGGTGCCGGCGCTGTTGGTCTGGCAGATGCCGGACTGGCGCCAGTTGCTGCTTTTGATCAGCGTCGGCGCGCTCGGCGGCGTGGCGCAATTTATGCTGTTCGAAGGCATGAAGCGGGCGCCGGTGTCGATCGTGGCGCCGTTCGAATACACCTCATTGGTCTGGGCCTTCGGGCTCGGCTTTGCGATCTGGGGCGACGTGCCGCGTCGCGAGGTGTTTCTGGGGGCGGCGTTGATCGTCGGCGCCGGCCTGCTGATCATCGGCAACGAGCATTTCCGCAAGCGGCTATGAGTACCCCCGTGCTGACAGCATGGTGGCAGGAGAAGACGGATAGGCTGCTGAGATGACGGAAGCGCTCGACGGCCCAGGCACCACAGATACCGCTGCCGAGCGTACGCTCGGCATCATGCTGGTGGCGGCTTCGGCGGCTTTCTTCGCCCTCACCGGCGTGCTGACCAAATCGATCCACGCCGACCCGCTGACCATCACTTGCTGGCGCGGCTTTGTCGGCGCGATCCTGATCACCTTCTATGTGCTGTGGCGCCGGCGCCGCTCCGGCGGGCGGGAAAGCTTGCGGCTTGGCTGGCGCGGCTGGCTGCTGGCCCTCGAGGGCGCCGCGGCCAGCATCGCCTTCATCTCGGCGTTCAAATTCACCTATGTCGCCAATGTCGCGGTCATCTACGCCACCGCGCCTTTCATCACCGCGCTGCTCGCCTTCGTGCTGGTGCGCGAGCCGTTCCGGGCGCAGACGCTTGCCGCCGCCGCCGTTTCGCTGTGCGGCGTAGTGATCATGGTCGGCTCCGGCTTCGGCAGCGGTCATCTGTTTGGCGATGGGCTCGCGCTGCTGATGACCGCCGGCAGTGCGCTCTACATGATCATGGTGCGCGCCTTCCGCGACAAGCCGGTGGTGTGGGCGGGTGCAGTCTCGGCGCTTCTGCTGTTCGTGCTCGGCTGGTTCGTCACCGACCCCCTGGCGATTTCTGCTCGCGACGCCGTGCTGCTCGTCGCCTTCGGAGGATCGTTCGCAGCGGCGTCGATCCTGTGGACAGAAGGCTCGCGGCTGATCCCGGCGCCTGAGTCCGGCCTTCTCGGTGCCGCCGAAGTGCCGTTTGCGATCCTGTTCGCCTTCCTGTTCCTCGGCGAGATCGCGCCGGCCGCCAGCCTGATCGGCGGCGCCATAGTACTCTGCGCGGTTTTCGCCCATGCGGGGCGCGACTGGCTGGCTGCGAGAAAAAGTGCGGCAACCCAATAATTATTTTCCAAGTCATGGAACCATCATGCGGATCAGGCAGTTTTATGTGCGACGGGTCACCCCCCAAGTCCCCCCAAACCCCTCGACCCGTCCTCCTCAAAGCCGACCGTAAAGGTCGGCTTTTTCTTTGGACATCAGCCGGCAAAGCCGGGCAAGGCGAGGTTGTCGCTGAGCAGGATGGCAAGATCGCGTGCCGGCCGCTCAGCGCCCTGGCCGAGTTTTATCGCGAATTGCGCTGTCGGCACCGGCGGCAGGGCGAATTCGCGCGGTGCTTCGGCAATGCCTGAATGGGCAAAGCGGGCGGTGCGCAAGGTCAGCGCGATGCCGGCATTGACCGCCGTACGCAAGCCGGCAAGGCTGGCGCTGCCGGCGGCGATGCGGTAGCGGCGGCCGGCAGCATCGAGGGCCGCGAGTGCTGCTTCGCGAAAGCCGCAATAGGGGTCGAGCAGCGCCAGCGGCAATTCCTCTTCCCGCACGGCAAGCCCTTTTTGCGAGCACAGCCACAGCATCGGCTCACTGAACAGCCCGACTTCGTCATTGGCCGGCGTCTTGCGCATGACAACGGCCAGATCGAGCTGCCCGGCCTGCAGCGCCTCGCCAAGCTCGGCCGAACGGCCAACGCGGAGTTCGACCCTGACGCGCGGATGGCTGGTCGCGAAGGCGCGCAGCAGCTCCGGCAGGCCGCTATCGGCGAAATCCTGTGTCGTGCCGATGGCGACGCGACCAGCGGCACGCGCGCCCTTGAGCGCCAGCCAGGCCTCGCTGTGCACGGCAAGAATGCGGCGGGCATGACCGACAAGATCCTCGCCGGCCGGCGTCAGCCCGCGCCCGCGCCCCTGCGCCACCAGCAGCGGTTCGCCGACGATCTCCTCCAGACGCTGCATCTGCGCGGTCACCGCCGAGGGCGAGCGGCCGACAGCAGACGCAGCCTGAGCCAGCGAGCCGCCATCGACAAAGGCAAGGAAGGTTTTGAGCAGATCGGGATCGAGAGCTTGCATGCTTCGATAATACAGAACCTTTTGTTCGAAACAATTCGATTTTTTTGATTCAAAGATGATGGCATTGTCTCTCCAACGGCAAACAGACGCCGCTCAAACGAAGGAGAGAAAAATGCCCATCATCAACATCAGCGTCACCGGCAAGCCCGACGCCAAGCTGTCCGCCACAATCGCCAAGGAAATCACCGAGCTGACGGCAACCCATCTGCGCAAGGACCCGACGATTACCGCCGTCGCCGTCACCTATGTCGACCCGCAGCATTGGTTCGCCGGCGGCAAATCGCTGGCGGAGCATGGCGCCAACACCTTCTGGCTCGACATCAAGGTGGTCGACGGCACCAACACCAAGCTGGAACTGGAGGCTTATCTGAAGGCGATCTTTGAGGCCTTCGGTAAGTTGCTGGGTGGTGTGCACGAGGAAAGCTATGCCTTCGTGCATGAAGTCCCGGCCGCGGCATACGGTTATGGCGGCAAGTCGCAGGAGTTCCGGTTCATCAGTGGGCGGCTGAAGGCCACGGCCTGATTGCTACCCAGCGGGAGGATGAAGCCTTGTATCAAGCACGAAATCCTCCCGGAGATGCAAGCTATAAAGGCCTGCCGCCCGGTTGGGATCGAACACCAGGTTCCAGCTGTGCTGGGATACCGCGCTGGGGATCAGAAAGAACGGATGCTTTGCCAGCAGACCATCGCCGAACTGCTGCTGTCCCGCGCCCGGGATGCCGGGACGCAGCCAGTTCGCGTTCGGAATATCGTCGGTTTGGACCACATAAATCTCTGATGGATCGACGATGTCGAATGCCGTCAGCACGTGAGGGACAGTATCCAGCGTGCGAAACCCCTTGTGGACCGCCACCTCCAAGATGGCGGTCGATGGGTCGATGGACGCATATACGGCTCTGATCCCTTTGCTGTTCCACCTTCCCCCAAGCTTGAAGGCTCCTTCGCCACTGTCCCAGCTCGCCTTGAAGCGTCTGTGATCAAGCCTCCAGCCCAACAACTGCCCTGTTCCGAGGGAGCCCGGCAAAGGCGTCACGCGTAGACACCATAGTCGAGCCGCTCAAGAAACTCCTGCACAAGCGCAGTGCCCGCCGCCGTGGCCAGCAGATCGATCGGCCGGCGATTGTCCAAACCCATGGCAGACTCGATCATCCATTTTTCCGCGTCTTCCTGAGTCCCGAGCACGGACGTGGCCTTTGTCAGGAGCTTGGCGAAGTTCCAGGTTCTGGAACCTTGCTCCCGACTGAGGGTCTTGGAGTGATCCGATTTGTGCCGCTGAAATGTCCGCTCGCTCATGCCGAATGCGGTCTCAAACGCATCGGCGGGATCAATGACCATCAGATGCCTGACGAGGCTTTCGAGCGCCTGGCCCGGAATTCCATGCAGGATCATTTCATGTGCCTCAAGAGGACTGGCTACCGAGAATCCAAGAACCTTCCGTCCACCAAACAGGTCGACCATTCGTTCGAACTCCGGCTCCATATGTGGTGCCTCGGCAAAACCCAGCGGGGAACTGGCCATATTACCTCTCCGTCACGTGTCGCTTTATTTACGACACGTGTCGCAACATTTCAAGGCCTGCGTTTGGGTCATTGCCTGGTGAGGTCAGGTGGAACACCGCTCCCTCGCACCCGCGCATTGACCTTGCTCCCCATTGCGCTACCCTCTGCTCTCGAAGCGGACGAAGAGCCGCATACCGGACCGTTGGGAGAGACGCGGCATGATCCTGACACTGGCGCTGCTTGCAGGCCTCGTGCTGGCCTGGCTGCTGATTGGCGCTATCGAGACGTTTCGTCTCGACCTGCGCTTTACCCAGGCGCTGCTCTATGTGCCGTTCAAGCTCGCCTACCGGATCGATGACCGGCGCATCCGCATTGCCCGCAACGCGCCGACGCCGGTGATCTATGTGGTCTCGCACCAGTCACGCTTCGAGCCGGCGCTGATGCTGTCGCTGCTGCCCGACGACACGCTGCACATTCTCGACGAGGCCTCGGCGCGCTCGCCCTGGATGGAGCCTTGGCGCGAGCTTGGCCGCACCATCGCCTTCAACGCCGAGCATCTCTTCGTCAGCCGGCGGCTGGTCAGGGTGCTGAAGGGTAAAGGCCGGCTTGCCGTCTATCTGCCCGGTGACGTCGAGCCCGATGTGAAGACGTTTCGCCTGTTCCGCGCCGTCACCCGCATCGCCATGCAGGCCGACGCCCGCATCGCGCCGATCTTCGTCACCGGCGCGCGCGACCTGCCGGTTTCCTTGACGCCAAAGAACCGGGCGCCGCGCCACTGGTTCCCAAAACTCTCGATCAGCGTGCTGGAACCAATGACGATTGCCGAACTGGTGGCGCGCAACCCCGACCAGGCTTCCAACACAAATGCCTTGTTCGACCGCATCGCCGAGGCGCGGCTTTATGGCAGCAACCTCGATCGCGGCCTGTTCCTGGCCATGCGCGATGCCGCGGATCGCACCGGCGCCTCGCACCCGATCATCGAGGATGTGATCAGCGGCTCGCTCAGCTATCGAAAAATGTTCATCGGCGCGCGCGTGCTCGGCCGCCGTTTCGAGGCGGTGGCGGCGCCCGGCGAAGCGGTCGGGGTTTTGCTGCCCAACGCCAATGGCGTGGTGCTGTCCTTCGTCGGCCTGCTCTCGGCCGGCCGGGTAGCGGCGATGATCAACTACACGGCAGGGCCGGCCAGCGTCACGGCCGCGGTCCGCACCGCAGTCATCCGAACGGTGGTTTCCTCGCGCGCGTTCGTCGAAAAGGCGGCGCTTGCCGACATCATCGCCGCGGTCGAGGCCGGCGGCGCCAAGATGCTGTGGCTGGAGGATGTGCGCGCAAGCGTCACGACGCTGGAAAAGCTCGCAGCAGCGGTGCTCTGGCGGTTCCCGCTGCAGCGGCAGGATGCGGCCAAGCCCGCCGCAATCCTGTTCACCTCAGGCTCGGAAGGCACGCCCAAGGCCGTGGTGCTGTCGCATCGCAATCTCCACGCCAACGCCATGCAGGCTGAGGCGCGCATTACCATTTCGCCGTCCGACATCCTGCTCAACGTGCTGCCGGTTTTTCACTCTTTCGGCCTGACCGGCGGTACCATCCTGCCGCTGGTGACCGGGGTAAAACTGTTCCTCTACCCGTCACCGCTGCACTACAAGATCATCCCGGAGATCGCCCGCAAGGTGAAGCCGACCATCATGTTCGGCACCGACACTTTCCTCGCCAACTATGCCCGCACCGCCAAGGATGGCGATTTCTCCAGCCTGCGCTTCGTCGTCGCCGGCGCGGAAGCGGTGAAGCCGGAGACGCGGCGCGTTTATCGCGAGCGCTTCGATGCCTCGATCATCGAGGGGTTCGGGCTGACGGAGGCCGCTCCCGTCGTCGCCGTCAACACCGCCATCCATGGTCGCGACGGCACGGTCGGACGGCTGTTGCCGGCGATGCGCATGAAGCTCGAACCGGTCGAGGGTATCGAGGGTGCCGGCCGCCTGTGGCTCGACGGGCCGAATTTGATGATGGGCTACATGACCGCTGACCGGCCCGGCGAATTGCAGCCGCTGGACGGCTGGCACGACACCGGCGACATCGTCTCGGTCGACCGCGAAGGCTTCATCACCATTCGCGGCCGGGCAAAACGCTTCGCCAAGATCGCTGGCGAGATGGTGTCGTTGGGCGCCGTCGAGATGCTGGTGCAGTCGCTGTGGCCGGAAGAGCGCCACGCCGCGGTGGCGGTGCCGGACAAGAGGCGGGGCGAGCGCATCGTGCTGGTCACCACCGCCGACGACGCCGATCCGGAAGAACTGCGCGCCTTCGGCAAGAAGGCAGGTGCGGCCGAACTGATGGTGCCCAACGACATCGTCAAGGTCGAGGAGATCCCGGTGCTGGGTTCCGGCAAGACGGATTATGTCTCGACGCGGAACCTGGCGATCGAGAAGCTGGGGCTGGGCCTGGCGGCTTAGCGTATCTCCCTCCTTGAGGGGAGATGGCCGGCAGGCCAGAGGGGGTCGCCTCGCGTGAAGCGCCGACGTCCTCTTCGCTCAAACGAGGTCGCGTCCGGGGCGTACCGACCCCCTCTGTCGCCTTCGGCGACATCTCCCCCTAAAGGGGGGAGATGTCAACTACCCAATATCCGACGGCGGCACTTTTTCGCCCTCGCGCTTGGCGCGCTTCGAATACGCCCGCACGCTGAAAGGCAGGAAGATGAGATAGCCTGCGACAGAGGCGGTCAGCGTGTACCAGGGATAGGTCATCAACAGCAGGACGTAGAGAACGACCGCCAGGATGATCGGCAGCACCTTGTCGCCCGGCACTTTCAGGCTTTTGCCGGAATAGACCGGCAGCCGGCTGACCAGCAGGAAAGCGACCAGGACGGTGAAGCCGGTGGCGACGAAGGCCGTCAAGCGGTCGGGCTCGAGACCGAGCCGCAGGAACGACAGATAGAGCGGCAGCATAACCAGCACAGCGCCGGCCGGCGCCGGCACGCCGACGAAGTATTCGCTCTGCCAGATCGGCCGGTCATGGTCTTCGTCGAGCACGTTGAAGCGCGCCAGCCGCAGGCCACAGGCGATGGTGAACAGAAGGGCTGCGATCCAGCCGAATGAGCCGGCGCGGTCGAGCAGGAAGGCGTAGAGCACCAGTGCTGGTGCGACGCCGAAATTGACGATGTCGGCCAGCGAATCCATCTGCGCGCCGAATTTGGATGTCGCCTTCAACATGCGCGCCAGGCGCCCGTCTATGCCGTCCAGGAAGGCGGCGAGCAGCACCATCACCACGGCCGGCTCGAAACGGCCCTCGAAGCCGAAGCGGATGCCGGACAGGCCGGCGCAGATGGCAAGCACGGTGACCAGATTAGGCAGCACCATGCGCATCGGAATCTCGCGGATGCGCGGGCCGCCGCTGCCATGGGCCTCGAACTTTTTGAACGGCGCGCCCACCGCTTACGAAATCCTGACGAGCGGGGTTGCGGAGACGCCGCCGAATTCGGCGAGCACGGTTTCACCTCCGACCGCCGTCTGGCCGACGGCGACGCGCGGCACCGCGGTCGACGGCAGGAAGACATCGACGCGCGAGCCGAAGCGGATCAGGCCAAAGCGTTCGCCGACGGCAATGGAGCCGCCGGTCTCGGCCCAGCAGACGATGCGGCGCGCCACTAGGCCGGCAATCTGCACGGCGACAACGATGCCGTTGGGACTGTCTATGACCAGCCCGTTGCGCTCGTTCTCCGAGCTTGCCTTGTCGAGTTCGGCGTTCAGGAATTTGCCCGGCCGGTGCTCGATTTTGGTGATGCGGCCGCGCACCGGAGCGCGGTTCACATGGCAGGAAAAGACGTTCATGAACACCGAGATGCGGGTCATCTCGGTGTTGCCGAGGCCAAGCTCGCGCGGCGGCACGGCCGGGCCGACCGCCGAGATGACGCCGTCGGCGGGACTGACCACCAGCCTGTCATCGACCGGGGTGACACGCTCGGGGTCACGGAAGAAATAGACGCACCAGGCGGTCAGGATCAGGCCGATCCAGAACAGCACCGAGGAGAAATAGCCCAGGAACAGCGTGCCCGCACCAAAGGCGGCAATGAACGGATAGCCCTCGCGATGGATCGGAACGAAGGCATTCTTGATCGAATCGACAAGGCTCATCGGATGGGGCTCATGGGATGGGGGCGGTCCCTGTTTCAGGTCCGGCCTCAATACCGGAAAGGCTCCGCTGCCGCAACGCAACATTGGGCAAGGCCGCATCGTCCGCAGCCGGCAGGAACGGTGACGTGCTTGCCTGTCGGCTGCTTTGCCGCCAGAATTCGGGTCAACGCCGGCTGAACGCGCGGCGAAAAGGCCGACTGCCATGGCGCCAAATTCAGGCAAAACGTATCTTGTTGCCATACGATCGTCAGCCGTGGGTGCCGTTTTGACCGTACTTGTGGCAGCGAGCGACCACGCAGTTGCGCAAGGCAAGCCATCCTTCGACTGCGCCAAGGCCGCCAGCGTGGCGGAAAAGGCCATTTGCGCCGATCCGGTCCTGGCGCAAGCCGATGCCGACGTCGCGAAGAATTATACCGCGCTGCTGAAGAGGCTCGATGCTCATGCCGGCAAGGCGCTGCGGGACGACCAAAGCGATTTCATCGCGTATCGCGACCAGATCGCCGGCTTCAACGAAAGTTCGCCCAAGAACCAACAGACTTTCGATCTCGGCGAATTCCTGCGCGACCGCGCAACCTTCCTGTCCGGCATACGCAAGCCCCCCGATGCAGGTTTGATCGGCACATGGAGCAGCGTGCGCGGCAGCGTCGACATCAAGGCTGTTGGCGGAGGCAAGGTCGAAATCTCGGAAGATGTCGTTTCCAATCCAGTCTGGGGAAGTGGGTCATGCGAGATCGACGGCACGGTCGAGGAGCGCAACACTCTGCGGCTGGTCGACCGTGCCGTCGACAACGACAACCCAACCGGTTTTGTCTTTACCTTCCGACGCGACGGCGATGCGCTTGTCGTCGAGCAGAGCGGCGCCGGCAAGGATGGCAAATCGGAGCCCCTGTCATGCGGTGCCAACGGCCATGCCGATGGCACGTTCTTCCTGACGGAGAAAAAGTAGGCTTGCTGTCGCTAACCCGCCGCAGCGGAGCGATCAAAGTGGGCATTGAGCTCGGCCATAGCGGCCTCAGCGAGGCTTTCATCATCCTTGCCGCGCAAGAGCACACCGCCGTTCCGCAACGATTGGAAAAGGAAGACTTGGCCTGATGCCAGCACCACCCAATTCACGATTGCTCCTTCCTCCTTCTGCACCACCGAATTCGCAGAAACGATGGCATCCGTCGGGTCGAAGCCTGCCTTGCGGAGCAGGAGGTCGACGGCGGCGGGAGCATGGTATTGTTCCGCCAGCTCAATGACCGCTGTGATCTCGGGCTCTTCAGCAATGCCAAGCTTGGCGCCAACTTTCGGGGCGTTAGCCGCTAGCGGGCTCTCGCCTGGCGGTATGACAAGCAACTCTTCTGGAGCGATGTACTCGTAGACCGTGACGTGTGTCTCCGTCGCACTGCATAGTCGGGTCTTCTTCGCGCTGGTCTGAAGTTGAAAAACCAGCTGTTTCTCTCCTTCTATGTTCAGCATCCTTGCCGTGCCGAACGCGATTTTGATCTCGGGCGGCGCGATCTTGGCGCAGGCAAGGCCGGCCCCGACATCGCGCCAGCTCAAGATCATCTGGCCTGCCAAGTTGCCAACGGAGTTATGAAGAAGCCTGCTTCGCGCTTCGGATTGGCCATCACCAGCCGGTGTATGACGTCGTCGTAATCGTCACTATCGACAACTTGCAGATCAGGCCATGACGCGATCCAGCGCGCCAAAAGGTTTTCCATGGGCGCGGCCTCATCCGCAACGTAGAACGCATGATCAAGTGTATCGAGAAAATCATCCCGCCCGCCCTCGAAGCCCGTCTGCTGGGCGGCTTCGTTGGGTGGTCTGCAATCCAGCTGGACATCTTTTCCAAAGTCGCAAGCTGGCCCTTTGCGCCACAAGCAGTGAGTCCAGCTCGTGCGTTGGCAATCATGGCGCCGATTTCCTGCCCGGCATTGTGGATGAATTGACCGTTCTTTACCTCCGAAGAGTACGAGTCGGCATGAAGGACCTGCATCGCCTTGGTGTCGATTTCGGGATAACGATAGAGTCCTTTGGAAACCATCGCTGTGACGAATTGCATGACAGCGAAGACGAGAAAAACGGCTCTTCATCAGGATCCTCGACGTTCGAACGCAGTACGACGACCGGCAACGGCAGGCCGAATTCCAACTGCTTTCCAGAATCTGATGCCGACTTCTCGGGCGTTTTCTTGGATTTGCGGGAAAAGAAACCGAACATCGAAAATACTCTCTTGGTCGCAAAACTTGCGCGAACGGGTTATTTCCGACGCGACAATATCAGCTGCCCTCAAGGATTAAAGGCACTCTGATCCAGAGGCATCCGCACGATGGTTTGCCGAAATTGTCGACGGTGTCGGGGCGCCACAGATTCATACGTCCTTGGCAGGAAAGCGCTTCGCGACAATGCCGAATTGCGGCGAGTCGACAAACCAGGGTCAGAGATGCCATCCTCGAAATCAGTCGCCCTGAACGCCAAGGTCATTACAGAAGGCCTCGCTTTCGGAGAGTCTCCCCGCTGGCACGACGGACGCCTGTGGCTCTGCAACTGGGGAACCGGAGAGATCGTCGCGGTGGATGAGGACGGCGGGAACCAGGTGATGCTCACCGTGCCGGCCATCCTGCCCTATTCGATCGACTGGTTGCCGGATGGCCGATTGCTGATCGTCTCGGGTCGGGATGGCTTGTTGCTGCGGCAGGAGGCGGATGGAACGCTGGCCACCCATGCCGATCTTCGGTCGCTGTCAAACAGCCCGTGGAACGAGATCGTCGTCGACGGGCGCGGCAACATCTATGTCAATGGCGGCGGGTCGGCGCCTGCACCGGGCGAGCATTTCGGGCCCGGCACCATCGTGCTGATCACGCCGGACGGCTCGGTTCGACAAGTGGCCGAGAACATCGCTTTCGCCAACGGCATGGCGGTGACGCCGGACAACAGGACACTGATCGTGGCGGAGTCGCATGCCAACCGGCTGACCGCCTTCGATATCGCGGAGGATGGCGGGCTTTCCAACCGCCGGGTCTGGGCCGATCTCGATGGCTTTCCCGACGGCGTCTGCCTCGATGCCGAAGGAACTGCCTGGTATGCGGATGTTCCCAACAAACGCTGTGTGCGGGTGCGCGAAGGTGGCGAGGTGTTGCAGACAGTCGATGCCGATCGCGGCTGCTTTGCCTGCATGCTGGGCGGGCCGGATGGCACGACACTGTTCATCGTCGCCGCCGAATGGCGTGGTTTCGAGAACATGATCAGCGATGTCCGCACCGGCCAGGTGCTGAGCGTCGAGGCGCCAGCACCTGGCACGGGCTGGCCCTCCTACATCTCAGGCAGACGCTGATAGTTGGCGAAATCGGCCTTCACACCCAGCCGGGCAATGGTCTCCTGCGGGTTGAAGCCCGCCCGCTCGTGGGCCGCCTTGACGATCGGCACGACATTGTCGACGGCCGCCTGGTTTTCCCATTCGACAATGGTGACCAGGTTGAACTCACCCGGACCCGAAAATTGCTCGAGCACGAAATCCTGGACGAAGCCTTGCTGCAGGCGCAGCAGTTCATGCGTTGCCCTGACCTTGCGAAGGATTTCTTCACGGGCCTCGGCAGGAACGACGAATTTGTCGACCCTGAACACGGCTGCCTCGGCAAGTTTATCCATTTGAATCTGTCTCCGTTCTTGAACGACTTGGGTTCGGTGGCTCAGGAACGGTTTGCGATCTCAACTTAGGTTGAGGTCAAGGGGAAATTTTCCGTGGTGATGATGGCGACGACGCTGCATATCTCCCCCCTTGAGGGGGAGATGGCCGGCAGGCCAGAGGGGGTCGGTTCGACTGGATGCGCCCCCCTTGCGACCGATGAAGGTTAGCGCTCCACGCGCGGCGACCCCTCTGTCGCCTTCGGCGACATCTCCCCCTCAAGGGGGGAGATTGGCGCTCCGCCGCCTAGCTCACCTCCGAAGTCCGCCTGCGCACAACCACACCCAGCTCATCGCTCTCGCGTGCAACTCGAAGCCTCTCTTCGGCTTCTGTCGCTTCGCGCTGGCGGTCCCACATCGACGCGTAGAGGCCATGCTTTTGCATCAGCTCGGCATGGGTGCCGCGCTCGGCGATCTCGCCGTCCTTGAGCACGATGATCTCGTCGGCGGTGATCACCGTCGACAACCTATGCGCAATGACGATGGTGGTGCGGCCCTTGCTGACCAGGTCGAGGGCGGCCTGGATTTCCTGTTCGGTGTGGCTGTCCAGCGCCGAGGTCGCCTCGTCGAGCATCAGGATCGGCGGCGCCTTCAAAATCGTGCGGGCAATCGCCACGCGCTGCTTTTCGCCGCCCGACAGCTTTAGCCCGCGCTCACCGACCATCGAGCGATAACCTTCCGGCAGCCGTTCGATAAACGGGCCGATCTGGGCAAGCTCGGCGGCTTTCTGCATATCCTTTTCGCTGGCACCGATGCGACCGTAACGGATGTTGTAGGCGATGGTGTCGTTGAACAGCACGGTGTCCTGCGGCACCATGCCGATCGCGCCGCGCAGGCTCTGCTGGGTCACATCCCTGACATCCTGGCCGTCGATCAGCACCTGACCGCCCTGGACGTCGTAGAAGCGGAATAGCAGCCGCGAAATAGTCGACTTGCCGGCGCCGGACGGTCCGACAATGGCGACCGTCTTGCCGGCCGGCACCTCGAAGGAGACACCTTTCAGGATCTTGCGGTTCGGATCATAGGCAAAATGCACGTCGCGGAACTCGACCTTGCCGGCTGTAACGGCGAGTAGCTTGGCATCGGGCTTGTCGGTGATCTCCTGCGGCACATCGAGCAGGTCGAACATCTGCTCGATGTCGGTCAGCCCCTGGCGGATTTCGCGGTAGATGAAGCCGATGAAATTGAGCGGCACCGAAAGCTGCATCAGCATAGCGTTGATGAAGACGAAGTCGCCGACCGTCTGCGTGCCGGCCTGCACCTCCAGCGCCGACATGCACATGACGATGACGGTGCCGAGGCCGAAGATGATGCCCTGGCCGAAATTCAGCCAACCGAGCGAGGTCCATATCCTGGTCGCCGCCATTTCATAGCGCGCCATCGAACGGTCGAAGCGCTCAGCCTCCATACCCTCGTTGTTGAAGTATTTGACGGTCTCGTAGTTGAGCAGCGAGTCGATCGCCTTGGTATTGGCGTCGGTGTCGCTGTCATTCATGTCGCGGCGGATCGAGATGCGCCAGTCGCTGGCGCGCACCGTGAACCAGACGTAGAGCCACACCGTGGCCGCCACCACGACCACATATTTCCAGCCATAAGTGTAGGCGAAGATGCCGGTGGTCAGCGCGAATTCGAGGATAGTCGGCGCCGTGTTCAGCATGATGAAGCGCACGATCGTCTCGATGCCCTTGGTGCCGCGCTCTATGATGCGCGACAGGCCGCCGGTGCGGCGCTCGAGGTGAAAGCGCAGCGACAGCTGGTGCATGTGAACGAAGGTGCGGAACGCAAGCTGGCGCACCGCATACTGGCCGACGCGGGCAAACAGCGCATCGCGCAGCTGGTTGAAGCCGAGTTGCACCAGCCGCACGACATTGTAGGCGACGACCAGCATCACCGGCGCCAGCAGGAAGGATGGCAGCGGCGGCGGCGATTTGGCGTCACCGGCCAGAGAATCGGTCGCCCATTTGAAGAAGTACGGCCCGGCAACCAGTGTCAGCTTGGCAACGACCAGAAGCAGCGTTGCCCAAGTGACGCGTGCCCTGAGATCGGGGCGGTCGGCCGGCCACATATAGGGCCACAGATTGCGCAAGGTGCTGAAGGTCGAGCTATCGGAAACGGTTTTTTCTGCCACTTGTCTTGCCTTTTGGGTGAGAAATCAGCGGCCGGAGCAGCAGGAATTGACGAGTGCGGTCAGCGATGCGGAAACGTCGGCGAGCGCGGCGCGGTCGAGTTGATAGCGCGAGCGCTGGCGGTCGGGCTCGAAGCGGACCAAGCCTGCTTCGACCAGGATTTTCAGATGCTGGGAGACCGTCGACTGCGCGAGGTCGAGATGGTCGACAACCTCACGGCAGCAGCAGGAGCGGCTGGCCGACAGATGTCTAAGGATCTCGATGCGCGCCGGGTGCGAGAGTGCGGCGAAGCTCGCGGCAACGGCGCGGCTTTGGGGCGGTGCGCAGTTTGCGTGGTCTGGTTCAGCGAGCGAGTCTGCCATCGTTCATCGGCGATAGACGATGAACGGGTGCGTGGCAAGCTATCCCGATGGGTAGAGCGACCTAATCTCCCCCCTCGAGGGGAGATGTCGCCGAAGGCGACAGAGGGGGTCGGTACGTCCTGACGCAACGTCGTTTGCAGCAAAGAGAAGGTCGGCGTTCTATGCGCGGCGACCCCCTCTGGCCTGCCGGCCATCTCCCCCTCAAGGGGGGAGATCAAGCGCTCGGCCGCTACTGCGTCTTCACCGGCGCCGTTGTCACCTGCTCGCCCATCGCCTTGAGGTCGGCGGCTTCGCCTTCCTTGGACTTTTCCGGAACCTTGAACACCTGCCCCGGCCAGATGCGGTCGGGATCACTGATCTGGTCCTGGTTGGCGAGATAGATGGTCGAGAAGCGCACGCCGTGACCGTAGACGCGCCGTGAGATCCGCCACAGCGTGTCGTGCCTGCGGATGATCACCGCGCCGTCGGCATGTTCAAGCTTTGGCGCCACCGTCTCTGGCACATCGGGCGTTGCCGCCGCGACGACGGCTGGAACCTCAGCGGCAGGCGCTGCCGGTGCCGCAGGTGCCCCGGCAACCGCCGGGGCAGCCGGAGCCGGCGCTTCAGCCGCCGGTGCGGCTGGTGCGGATGCGGCAGCAGCTGGTGCGGGCTTCGCAGGGGCAGCCGCGATAGTGGCTGGCGCCGCAGGCTTCGGAGCGGCCGGTGCTTCGGCAGCAGCCGGTGCGGCCGGCTCAGCAGGCTTTGCTTCGGCGGGCTTGGTCTCGGTGGGCTTGGCCTCCGCGGGCGCCACGGCGGCGATCGCCTCGCCGGGTTCGCGCTCGAACGGCACGGCGGCACGCGCTACCACCTTCACGCCGTCGGCATCGAGACCGTCGACATGGATGGTGTAGTTGCCGACCGGGATATCGCGCGTTGCCTCGACCAGGAAATGACCGTCGGGCGAGGTCACCGCATCGCCAAGCAGGATATCGTTGGCATAGGCGCGCACCTTGCGGCCGGCGTCAGCCAGACCGGCAACGAAGATCTTGTTGCCGTCGATCTCGACCGCTTCGACGACGATCTTGGGTTCAGCCACGGCGGCAGCCGGCGGCGTTGCAGGTACTGCTGGCGCTGCAGGGGCAGTTGCGGCTTCCACAGCCGGAGCAGCAGGTGCTGTTTCAGCGGGAGCGGCAGGCGCTGCCGCGGCCACGGCAGGCGCTGCCGTAGCAGGCGCCTCAGCGGCTGGGGCAGCAGCCTGATCGCCGGCCGGTGCCGCGGGCTTGGTCTCAGGCGCCGGGACGCTAAGCAGCTCGGCCGGCTTGCCGGGTTCCTCGACCATCGCCAGCACCTGGCCGGCGGCGTCCTTGGGAACCGAAACGACGGCGGTCTGCACCGAAGGCGTAACCACTTCGCCGGTCGTCGAGCGCAGCGCAATCGTATAGTCGCCGGGCTTCAGTGGATCGTCGAGGACGATGACGAAGGCGCCGTCCGGACCGGCGACCGTCGAGCCGAGCACCGTCGAGCCGTTGAGAATCTCCACCTTCGCATTCGGGGCCGCATTGCCGGCAATGACGATCGAGCCATTGCCTTCGACGCGCACGACGTCGAAGCTCGGCGCAACCGGCCCGGCCGTGGCCGGCGCGGGAGTTGCTGGGGCTGCAGCCGGCGCGGCAGGTGCCGCCGGAGCCGCAGCTTCGGTCGCGGGAGCGGTTGCGTCCGCAGGTGCAGCCGGAGCCTTGACATCGGCGGGCGCGGCAGGCGCCGGCGGCAGCCTTCCCTCGGTCCCGGAATCGGCCGGCTTCTCAGCCGGCGGCGTCAGCGCTGCAATCTCCGCTGGCGGCTTGGGGTTGAGATACGGGTCGAGTGCGCCCGATACATAGGCGGTTCCGACGATCGCGACGGTCCCACCCGCCGCGAACAGAAACGCCTTCAAAGGATTAATTGCCATATTTCCCTGCCCCTTAGCCACCTAAAGCCGGTCTAGCGTGTTTTATCTGGACCGACAAGAAAAAGCCCGGGCTTGTCAGCCTCAGGGGCTTGACCCCGCATTCAGACCCAATCACCAATCACGCATGAACACGATTCGATCCGTCTGCGTCTACTGCGGCTCGTCGCCGGGCCGCGATGAAATCTATGCCAAGGCCGGGCACCTGCTTGGCCGCTCGCTCGCCAAAGCCGGCCTGCGGCTGGTCTATGGCGGCGGCACCAAAGGCATTATGGGCGCAGTCGCCGAAGGCGCGCTCAAGGCCGGCGGCAAGGTAACGGGCATCATTCCGCGCTTCCTCATCAACAAGGAGGCGACCGAAACCGCGCTTGACCGGCTCGACGAGTTGCTGATCACCGACAACATGCACGAGCGCAAGCACAAGATGTTCGAGAAATCCGACGCCTTTGTGGCGCTGCCCGGCGGCATCGGCACGGTCGAGGAAATCGTCGAGATCATGACCTGGGGCCAGCTCGGCCATCACCGCAAGCCGATCGTCTTCGCCAACGTTCAAGGGTTCTGGGATCCGATGCTGGCGCTGCTCGACCATATGGCCAGCGAAGGCTTCATCCACACCGCACAGCGGGTCAGGCCGCTGGTGGTCGAAGACCCCGAGGCAATCGTCGCCGCCATCATGGTGGCGGGGTCGTCGGTCGATGCCCCGACGGAAGGCGTGCAGTCGGTGATTGATAAGATGTGATAGTGAATAGTGAGAGAGGCCCCGCTGCCCATCACGCCGTAGCGCGAAGATCCTCGACGATAGTGCCGGAGGCAGCGACCTCCTCCGCTTCATGGTCCGGCTCCCGCCAAGTCTCGGCGAGACCCGCCGCATACCAGTCCTGCATCGCCGGCAGGCCGAGCAATTGCGCGGGATAGGCGGCAGCAGCACCTTCGAAAGACAATCCATAGGACTGGACGCGGAACGCCACCGGGGCGAAGAAGGCATCGACTGCGGTGAAATGGCCGCCGGCAAGGAACGGCCCGCCGAACAGGGCAAGGCCATCGTTCCAGAGATCGCCCAAACGGAACAGATCCTGCTTCAGCGCGTCCGACATCGGCAACGGTTTCACCCGCAAGCCGCAATTCATCGGGCATGCGCCGCGCAAGGCCGTGAAACCAGAATGCATTTCGGCGGCGGCCGAGCGCGCCCAGGCTCGCGCCTTGGCCTCGGCAGGCCACACACCATGGTGGCGCTCGGCGAGATACTCGGCAATAGCCAGCGAATCCCAGACAGCCCAGCCGTCATCCACCAGGCAAGGCACGCGCCCGCTGGGCGAGAACGCCCGGTAGAGATCGAAACTGGGCCCGGTCGGAAACGGCGTCAATTGCTCCTCGAACGGAATGTCGAGGGTGCGCATCAGCACCCATGGCCGCAGCGACCATGACGAATAGTTCTTGTTGGCGATATGCAGCACGTACATCGAAAGGCTCCCTACTTCGGGGCCAACGCCACCGGGCGGATTTCACGGCCACGAAACATCGACCAGGAATACATCGCCAATGCCGCCCAGATCAGCGCGAAGGCAATTGCTTGCGTGGTGCCGAACGGCTCGTCGAAAATCAGCACGGCGATCAGGAACACCATGGTCGGTGCGATGTACTGCATGATGCCGATGGTGGAGAGGCGCAGAAGCTTGGCGCCGAAGGCGAACAGAAGCAGCGGCACCGAGGTGACTGGGCCGCAGCCGATGAGCAAAGCCATATCGGTGCCGTTGCTGGAGATGAAATGGTCCTGGCCGTTGACGACCAGGAAGACGATGTAGGCAAGCGCCGGCACCGAGAGCAAAAGCACTTCGAGCAGAAAGCCCTGGCTCGGGCCGATCGGCAGCGTCTTGCGGAAGAAGCCGTAGGCGGCGAAGGAAAAGGCCAGCGCCAGCGACACCCAGGGCAATTTGCCGGCGTCAACGGTGAGCACGGCAACGGCGATCGCCGCCAGTGCCACGGCCGCGATCTGCAGCCGGTCGAGCTTCTCGCCGAGAAGAGCCGCGCCGACGACGATGCTGACCAGTGGGTTGATGTAATAGCCGAGCGCGGTCTCGACGGTGCGGTCGACCGAGATCGCCCAGACATAGATGGCCCAGTTGACGGAGATCAGGGTCGCCGTCAGCGCCGCCATGGCGATGCTGCGCGGCGAGCGGATCGCCGCCTTGAAATCGGCTGTGCGGCCGGCCCAGACCAGCACTGCAGCAGCAATCGGCACCGACCAGACGATGCGGTGGGCGATCACCTCGATCAGCGGCAGATGCGCAACCGCCTTCATGTAGAAGGGCAACAGGCCCCATAGCAGATAAGCGCCGAGCGCGAGGAGAAAGCCGCTGCGGGCTTTGGAGTCGGCGTCGGGCTGGATCGTGTCGCTGGCCATGGCAAACGCTATGGCCCAGTGGGCCATCCAAAACCATCGCAAAATTATGATGGATCAATGGACTTCCGCTGATGGCTCAAGGGGCGGCGCCAGTTCCTCGCCCCACTTCGGGGGGCGAGGAAACCCACGTCTTGCAACCCTACTCCGCCGCCACCAATCCCGCCATGTCGCGGTTCTTCATCAGCTTGTAGACGATCGAATCCATCAGCGCCTGGAAGGAGGCGTCGATTATGTTTTCCGACACGCCGACCGTCCACCAGCGTGCGCCGGTGCCGTCATGCGATTCGATCAGGACGCGAGTGATCGCCTCGGTGCCGCCATTGAGGATACGCACCTTGAAATCGGCGAGCTCCATGTCGGCGATCTCGCTCTGGAATTTGCCGAGGTCCTTGCGCAACGCGATGTCGAGCGCGTTGACCGGGCCGTGGCCTTCGGCCACCGACATCTTCTCCTCGCCCTCGACCATCACCTTGACGATGGCTTCGGAGACCGTCTTCAACTGGCCGTTGGCATCGAAGCGGCGCTCGACCATGCAGCGGAACGAAGTGACGTTGAAGAACTCCGGCAGGCCGTGCAGCATTTTGCGCGCCAACAGCTCGAAGGAGGCATCGGCGCCCTCATAGGCGTAGCCCTCGGCCTCGCGCTCCTTGACCACCGAGATCAGCGCATCGAGACGATGGTCGTCTCTGGGCACATCGATGCCGCGCCGCTTCAGCTCGGCGAGGAAATTGGCCTTGCCGCCCTGGTCCGAAACCATAACGCGGCGGCGGTTGCCTACCGCCTCGGGCGGCACATGTTCATAGGTCGCCGGCTCCTTGGCCAGTGCGGAGGCATGGATGCCGGCCTTGGTGGCGAAGGCCGAGGCGCCGACATAGGGCGCCTGCGCTTCCGGAGCGCGGTTCAGCAATTCGTCGAAGGCGCGGGAAAGCCGTGAAATACCGGTCAACGCTTCAACCGAGATGCCAGTTTCGAAGCGATTGGCGAAGGCCGGCTTCAGCGCCAGCGTCGGTACGATCGAGACCAGATTGGCGTTGCCGCAGCGCTCGCCGATGCCGTTCAGCGTGCCTTGGATCTGGCGCACGCCGGCCTCGACGGCGGCGAGCGAATTGGCCACCGCCTGGCCGGTGTCGTCATGGGCATGGATGCCGAGATGGCCGCCCGGAATGCCTGAAACAATGACCTTGTCGACGATGGCGCGCACTTCCGAGGGCTGCGTGCCACCATTGGTGTCGCACAACACCACCCAGCGCGCGCCGGCATCATAGGCGGTCCTGGCGCAGGCCAGCGCATAGTCGGGATTGGCCTTGAAGCCGTCGAAGAAATGCTCGCAATCGACCATCGCTTCCTTGCCGGCGGCAACAGCTGCTTCGACCGACGCGTTGATCGAGTCGAGGTTTTCCTCATTGGTGCAGCCGAGCGCGACGCGGACATGATAGTCCCAGCTCTTGGCGACGAAGCAGATGGCGTCGGACTTGGACTGCACGAGCGCTGCCAGGCCCGGGTCGTTGGACGCCGACACGCCTGCCCGCTTGGTCATGCCGAAGGCGACGAACTTTGCCTTCGCCGTTCGCTTCTGCTGGAAGAAGGCGGTGTCGGTCGGATTGGCGCCGGGATAGCCGCCTTCGACATAGTCCATGCCGAACTCATCGAGCAGCTTGGCAATCGCGATCTTGTCCTCGACGGAAAAGTCGATGCCCGGCGTCTGCTGGCCATCGCGGAGGGTTGTGTCGAAGAGATAGAGGCGTTGCTTTGTCATTGTTCTGTTGGCGCGCGAGCACCCCCCTCTGGCCTGCCGGCCATCTCCCCCTCAAGGGGGGAGATCGGCAGCTTTAGCGTCGGATCTTTTCCCGCAGCGACGGAGATTTGCGAAAGGCCCGATGACAGGCAATCTCCCCCCTTGAGGAGGAGATGTCCGGCAGGACAGAGGGGGGTGCCGCGCGCTGTCATTTCCCCGCAAACCCATCCGTCGCGCGTATCAGCCGATCCAGAATCCCCGGCTCCGAATAGGCATGGCCGGCGCCTTCGATGAGGTGGAAATCCGCCTTCGGCCAGGCCTTGTGCAGGGCCCAGGCATAGCGCGCCGGGCACGGCATGTCGTAGCGGCCGTGGACGATTGTGCCGGGAATATCCGCGAGCTTATGCGCATCGCGGAGAAGCTGCCCCTCCTCCAGCCAGCCGGCGTGGACGAAATAGTGGTTCTCGATGCGGGCAAAGGCGATGGCGAAGTCGTCCTCGCCGAACTTGTCGCTGGTCTCCGGCTCCGGTAGCAGCGTGATCGTCTCACCTTCCCACAGGCTCCAGGCAAGCGCGGCTTCCATCTGCGCATTGCGGTCGGAGCCAACAAGCCGTTTGCGGTAGGCGGCCATCATGTCGCCGCGCTCGGCTTCAGGGATCGGCGCCTGGAAACGCTCCCATTTGTCGGGGAACATTTCGGAGACGCCGAACTGATAGTACCATTCGAGTTCGGCGCGGGTCAGCGTGTAGATACCGCGCACGACAAGCTCGCTGACGCGATTAGGATGCTTCTCGGCATAGGCCAGCGCCAGCGTCGAGCCCCACGAGCCGCCGAACACCAGCCATTTTTCGAAGCCGCACATCTCACGCAGCCGCTCGATGTCGGCAACCAGGTGCCAGGTGGTGTTGGCCTCGAGCGAGGCGTTGGGTGTCGATTTCCCGCAGCCGCGCTGGTCGAACAGGATGACGTCGTAAAGCTTCGGGTCGAACAATTGCCGATGTTTTGGCGAGAAGCCGCCGCCAGGACCGCCATGCAGGAACACGGCCGGCTTGGCGCCCCTGGTTCCGGAGCGCTCCCAATAGATATGATGGCCGTCGCCGACATCGAGCATGCCGGACTCGAAGGGCTCGATCTCGGGATAAAGAGTACGAAGTTCACTGTTCATTTCATTGCTCATATCTTCAGGCCGTGCGCGGGCCAGTCCGTGGTTTCGTGGTCGGGATGCTGGAACGAGATGATCTGCTCCTGGCGGGAGTAGAAATCCGGATCCTGATGCACGGGCTGGTCAAAGATCGTTTCCACCCAAGGCAATCGGACCGCGTAGTTGACCTGGATCTGCGGCGCCAGATCGGAGCGGTCGTCGAAGGCGCCGATGGCGATCTCCAGTGCGCCAGGTTGGCGATAGGTCAGCGGTGTACCGCAGCGGGCACAGAAGCCGCGATCGATGTTGACCGACGACTGGAAGTAGGTCGGCTCCTCGCGCACCCATTCGACGCCATCCTTGGGCACTGTCACCAGGGCGCCAAAAAAAGACCCGAACTGTTTCTGGCACATGCGGCAATGGCAGATGGACGCCCGGCCAAGCTTGCCCTTGATGCGGAAACGCACGGCGCCGCACTGGCAGCCGCCGGTTCGAACTTCATCGGTCATGATTTTCCCTCTGGCGGCCGGTGTTCGGTGTCCCATTGGTCGGTGTCATGGTCGGGATGCTGGTAGGAGACGAGATCGGCCAGATACGGAGCCGACGACATGTCGGCCATAGTGTCCTCGCCCGGCAATTGCGGAAGGGTGTCGACATAGGGAAGTTTTGCCTCCATGCCCCACTGGATCAGCGGCACGATTTCGGCCGGATCGTCGAAGGCGCCAATGGCGAGACCAACGCCATCGGGCGCGGTAAAGGTCAGCGGCGTGCCGCAATTGGCGCAAAAGCCACGATCGACATGGCTGGACGAGGCGAAATATTTCGGTTCGCCGCGCGTCCAGTCGAGTTTGGCGCCACGCACCGAGACCAGGGGCGCGTAAAATGAGCCGAACGCCTTCTGGCACATGCGGCAATGGCAGATTGAGGCGTCACCCAGCGCACCCTCGACGCGAAAGCGCACCGCGCCGCACTGGCAGCCGCCGGTGTAGATCGGCCGGTTGTCGAGGCTCATGGCGTTTCACTCCGTTTCATAGTCATTCGGGCGCATGGCAGACGGCCTCGACATTGTTGCCGTCGGGATCCAAGACGAAGGCGCCGTAATAGTCCGGGTGATAGTGCGGGCGCAGCCCCGGCCCGCCATTGTCCTTGCCGCCGGCGGCGAGCGCCGCGGCATGGAAGGCGTCGACCTCGGCGCGGCTGCGCGCGGTGAAGGCGACGTGCTGATGGGTCCTCGGCTTGTCATCGCTGGCCTGCAGCCAGAACACCGGCCGGTCGCGGCCATAACCGCCGACCTTGGCGCCGCCGGTATATTCCAGTGGCACCATGTAGATCAGCGAGGCGCCAAGCGGCGCTATCGCCTGGTCATAAAAGGCTTTCGACGCGTCGAAGTCGGCGACATTGATGCCGAGATGGTCGATCATGCAACAAGCTCCTCCCTTGCTGGCGCCGGCACGTCGGCGCCGGCCAAGCCGGCCCCGATGACGATGTGCTGGCAGGCATTGTCGATATCGCGGATGACGTCGTCGTTCCAGAAGCGCAGGATGGTCCAGCCACTGGCACTCAATTGAGCGCTGCGTGCCTTGTCGCGTTCTGCATCTTCTACGTCGGCATGCTGACTGCCATCAACCTCGACTACGAGGTGGTGGGCCGAACAGGCGAAGTCGACAATGTAGGGTCCAATCGGTACCTGTCGGCGAAAGCTCATCCCCATCAGCCGGTGAGCCCGCAACTCATTCCACAGTTTCAGCTCGGCATCGGTCATGACGCGACGCATGGACTTTGCATTCTTGCGCTGACGCGATGGAACGAGGTCGTGACCCATGCTCAGGCCACTCCGCGCTGGCGATTAGCGAAAACCGAGGCGAGGGCTGATCTCCCCCCTTGCGGGGGAGATGTCCGGCAGGACAGAGGGGAGTGCTGTCCCGCCAGCGTCTCAACCGGCAGCCATTGCGTTCTCAGAAAGTGACCGAAATGAAAGTGGGCAAGAAGGAACGCTGGCGTTCCTTTACACCCCCCTCTGTCCTGCCGGACATCTCCCCCGCAAGGGGGGAGATTGGCTGTCGCTCCGGCCTTCGCCAATCTTACAACGGTGTCTCGCGCCACCCTCACCGCTTCA
>NZ_JAMYPU010000015.1:0-148178 GCF_040320535.1 Mesorhizobium sp. M0676 | reverse complement strand
AGCGGACACGGATCACCTGCTGATGACTGATCGCGCGCGGGTCCGGGAAGACACCGAAGTTAAACGGGGGCACCCAGGTGCCCGTTGCCGTTATCTGGACGAAGACGGTCGGCAGCTTCGTTCCGCCGCAAATGGTGGTCGCATCCACGACCGTGGCGCCGCACAAATAGGAGCGGACCAGTACGACCGCGGCGTCCTCGGGCTTGTCGTTCCAGCTCGAAAGCGCGACCGCCTGCGGTCCGGTGTCATTGGACGCGCCGGCCATTACGAGATTGGCCGCGGTTTTAACGCCCGCGCGCATCTGCAGGTAACTCGTTACGTAGGACCAGCCGTCGGCGATGCCGAGGCAGACGAGGCACAGGATGGGCAGCAACATGGAAAACTCGACGGCAGCTATCCCGGATTTGTCCAGGACAATGCGCAAGGTCCGCCCACCCATCCCGCTACTCGACGAGCTGAACGGATTGCGCCGCCGGAATGTTCTTCATCCCGAGGCTGGTGCAGTCCTGCTTGATGGTCGTACTGCCGGACCACTGGATGGTGTCGGCGACGACCTGAGTGCAGCCGCCGTTCCCGGAGAAGTTGCCAAGGTAGTTGACCTGCTGCCTGGGGAAATAGATGGCGCCGGTCAAAAGCGAGGCCGCGGTGCCGTTGAAGGTGCTCTGCGCCGTGGCCCCGGTCCTGTCGCCGTAGAACAGCACGCCGGAATAGGTTCCGGATGTCGGCGCGCTCAGCGTCACCTTGGCGTTGCCGTTCATGCTGACAGTGTTGCTGCCCGCCATGAAGATGGTTACCCCGCTGCCGGCGACGACCGCGTTGGCGTTGACCTTCATACCGCCCTGCACGACGTAGACGCCCGGCTGCAGGGTGACATTGCCCTTGAGATCCATGCCGCTGCAGTAGGTGCCAGGCTGGAGTGTTTGCGACGTCTTGTTGCCGTTGACACTCTTGCACGGGTTGCCGGCCGTCGGCTTCGCCAGGCTGGAGAAAGGATCAGCCGCCGGCAAGGCATGGGTCATGTTAGACTTGCAGACCGTGGTCGCTGGATTGTTCAGTACCATGCCGCCGACCGTGATCAGGCAGTCGGCCTTGAGCACCGCCGAGCCCTGCGTCTTTATGGCGTCCGAGGCAATCGAGTCCGACATGACCGAACAGCCGGTGAGGTTGACGGTGGTGTTGCCGGAAAAGAGCGCAGCCTGGGAGGCCGAGGGACTGAGCGCCAGCACACAAGCCTTGGAGGCATCATTGATCAGCGCCACCGCCCTTGCCTGTTCGGCAACGGGCGCCTGGTTGAAAATCGCCGTGAAGTAGCGATCGAGATTCTGCTTGACGATGACCTCTACCGCCTTCTTCGCGGTGTTCGGGCCGGACAATGGCGGCGTGTTGACCTGAATCGTGCCCGGCGTGGCAAAATTGTTCGAGGTCGCGGACTGCGTGGCGGCGGCGATGATGGTCGGGTTATCGGAACCCGCGACTTTCTCGAGCGCACCGGCATAGGCCGCGGCATCGGCGACGGCCTGCAGCTTGAGGCTGCTGTAGTACCAGAGGGATGTCTCGACACCGAGGCCGGCGCCGCCGACCACGACCGGCAAGGTGAAGGCAAAGATGACGGCAACGTTACCGTTCGTGGCGCGCGTTGGGCGGCCCAAAGCAAACCAAATCCGGGTGAACGCGTTGGATGCCATATGTATTAGAAACCACGAATAGATAAACGAATGTCTAAAAACACCATTCCGATTCGACGTAGTCGAACGTGCTAGGCGCAATTGCAGCGACCGCGCATCATCCTGTCGGAGGTACCGCCCCAGAATCGATGAATGCGAAATATGCCGCTATCGCGAACTTTGTTGTCGACCAAGTGACATTTAAATGCCCCCTCTGCGAAGAAGCTGTCGACAAGACAGGGGACACCGCGCTGCCCGGTAAGGGGAAAGATCGGCTCACGCCGCCTCAGGAACTTTGTGCAATCCGTCCGGGGCTGGCTCTGAGGGCCACACACGCCCGAAACCAACCACTCCAGTCATGATCAGTCCGTGAGGCGCCCACGAAACAACGTGGTGCCGTCGGTCAGCTGCGACCTGGAGATATCCCGGAACCCAGCCTCGGCCATCCACCCGCGATACTGACCTTCCGTGTACGATTCGCCTGCGCGGTAAAGGTTCAGGAAGGTGAGATTGAGAAAGACACCCTCAGGCGGGCCGAGACGGTCGTCATCGACGACACCCCACCCCGCAATTGCGATCTCGCCTCCTTGGGTGAGGCAACGCGCCGCGTTCAGGATCGAACTGCGCGCCTGGTCCGGCGGCAGGACCTGGACGACGGCCTTCAGGATCGCCAAGTCATGCAGGCCGGTCGATGGCGCGACCGTTATGTCGCCTTCTTCGACAACCACATCGCCGGCACCGTATTCCGACAGGGTCGCTGGTGCGACCGCCGCGACCGTCGGGAGTTCCATCAATGTCGCCGCAATATGCGGCCATCGCTCGCGAAGACCGACCAGAATGGTCCCGGCGCCGCCGCCGATGTCGATCACCGAACGGACCGCCGAGAGGTCCAGCTCGCGGGCGAGATTTCGGCCGAAAATCACCCCTCCCGGTGCGAGCATGCGGCTGAAGGCCGCTGCGGATTCTGGTCCCGCTTCGGAAAAGTCGTGCAGCGCGGCCGGCCGGTTCTGCCGCAGCGACTCTGCGGTCAAAAGGTCGGCTCCCCAGAGTTCGCGCAGCAGCACATGATCGCCGCCGCGATAGGTCGGCTTGGACGCGTCGAGAAACTCCGACGATTCGGCTCCGTTGCGAAACTCACCATCCTCGACCTCGAGGAGACCGATGCTGGCGAGCGCGTAGAGGAGCCGCGACAGACGAGCGGGCTCGACTTTGAGCGCTGCCCCAAGGCTGTCGGCAGTCGCAGCATCGCCGCCGAGCCGGGTGAAGATGCCAAGGTCCAGCCCGGCACGAAGCGCCAAGGCAGGGGGCACCCCTGCGATCAGCTTGTCGATCCGATCGGAATCTACCATGTCATATCCCGTTGTGCGATCCAGGATCGACTTTGAACAGCTCGGCCAACCTCGTCAAATCAGTTCACCAGCGCGCCGCTCTCCGCGTCGAACAGGTTCAGCTTGGCGGTATCGGGTTCGACGTAAAGCGTATCTCCGGGGCCGGCGCTGATCCTACCAGCGCCCGCGACCGTTGTGCGCCGCCCCGGCATACCTCAAAAATCCGGCTGTGATGATGGCTGGCCGCGCCTTCGAACGCTACGCAGGCAAGGCCAGCAGCGCCAGTCCGGCCAGCGCCGAGCCGGCCAATGTCGGCAGCATGCCGATCCTCAGTTTCAGCATGGCGACCATGGCGGCTGCCGCCAGCAGCGCGGCACGCCAATCCAGCGACGACAGCACCGGCACCTCCATCCCCAGGCCAACGCGGTGCACCGCGCTGAAGACGACATGCAGTGCGAACCACAACGCAAGGTTCATCACCACGCCGACGACAGCCGCCGTGATCGCACTCAGCGCCGCCGACAGTGCCTTGTTGCCGCGCAGCGCTTCGATGTAGGGGGCACCGAGAAAGATCCAGAAGAAGCACGGCACGAACGTCACCCAGAGCGTCAGCAATGCGCCGAGCGATCCGGCGACAAGCGGTCCCATCGCACCGGCGTGCCGATAGGCGGCGACGAAGCCGACGAATTGCAGCACCAGGATCAATGGTCCCGGCGTCGTCTCGGCCAGGCCAAGCCCATCGACCATTTCACCCGGCGCCAGCCAGCCGAACGAGGTCACGGCTGCCTGCGCGACATAGGAGAGCGCGGCGTAGGCGCCGCCGAATGTGACCACCGCCATCAGGCTGAAGAAGCCGCCAAGCTGTGCCCAAACACTGGCAGGGCCGGTCAGCGCCAGGATCAGTACGACCGGCCCGAGCCAGATCGGCAGCCAGATCGCGATGGTGCGCGGCGCGTGCCATTTCGTCGGCTTGGTGTGAGCGAGTTCGCCGCGTTCGAACATGACGTCGACGGCGCCCCTGACATCGGGCAAATTGTCCTTGCTGCGTGCGGCTCCGGAAAAACGCGCCGGTGCCAAGCGGTTGCCGATCCAGCCGGTCAGCCCTGCAACCAAGATGATCAGCGGAAACGGCAGCCTGATGACATAGATGGCAAGGAACGCGGCCACCGCGATCGCCACCATCACCCGGTTCTTGAGCGCCCGTTTGCCGATGCGGAGGACCGCCTCGACGACGACGGCCAGCACCGCCGCCTTGATGCCGAAAAACAGCGCCTCGATGACAGGCGCATCATTGTAAAGCACGTAGAAGATGCTGAGGCCCAGCATGACAAACGCACCGGGCAGCACGAACAGGATGCCCGCGACGAGGCCGCCGGCGGTCCGGTGCAGCAGCCAGCCGATATAGATGGCGAGCTGCTGTGCCTCGGGGCCTGGCAGAAGCATGCAGTAGTTGAGCGCATGCAGGAACCGCTGCTCGCCGATCCAGCGGCGATCCTCGACCAATTCCTTGTGCATCAGCGCGATCTGTCCGGCCGGCCCGCCGAAGGAGAGCAGGCCGATCCTTGCCCACAGTTTCGCGGCTTGGCGGAAGGTCGGGACGACCGGAGCCTCGGTAGCCTGTGCATCGTCGTCCGCGGCGAGGGCGCTCATGGCGCTTTGCCCGCGCTGGGCCAATTGTGGGTTTCGTCAGTGGCATCGCGGCACCATCTGAAGAACGCATCGTAGAGCAGCATGCCGGCATTAAGCTGTTCGAGATCGTCGCGGAACATGCGCGACAGCCCGAGCGATGCAGCGAGGAACCCGGCCGCCTGCGGTACGAGATCGAGGCGCGCCGTATCGGCTGCACGCACGATCAGCGCAAGGCGATCGAGCGCTTCGGACCGCAACCCGAACTCTTCGATCATCGTGTCGAAGGTGCAGCGCTCGCCGCGATGGCTCCAGAACACGTCGTCGATGTCGAAGGCAACCGCCCCAAACCGATCGGCGGCCGCCAGCACTTCAGACGGCTCGACAAACAGGAACACCGCCGAGGGATCGACGAAGCGGCGGATCAGCCAGGGACAGGCGATGCGGTCGACCTTGGGGCGGGCACGCGTCACCCAGACCGTACGGCCCTTGTCGTCGCGGGGCGGTATCTTGTCGGCCTTGACCAGAAGTCCCTTGGCCGCCTGCCACGCCTCGAAGCCGCCTTCAAGGGATTCGGCAGCAATGCCCTCATGGCGCAGCCATGCGGCAACGCCTTGCGAGAGCTTCAGCCCCTTCTGGCAGATGACGACAGCATGAGCCCCCGTGAACTCGGCCGCCCAGCTCGAAACAGACTTGAAGTCGCGCCGGCACGAGGCCGGAAGCAGCCGCGGATCGGCGTCGTAGTCTTCGTCGATGCGGACATCGACAAGAACAGGCGCGTCGGACAGACCGACAAGGCGGGAAAGCTGCGCTACGGTGATTGCGGTTGTTGACGGCATGGCGTCCACCTCCAGAGTGAGAGTTTGGACGCGATCATTGGGCTGACGCCTCACGGGGTCGTCGCGAAGGAACCCCTTGTCACTATGCTGGATTGATCCTTCGTCTTTGTCAAGGAAAGAGCGGCGCCGGGGGACCGCGCCTACTGCGCCGTCCAGCCGCCATCCATCGGCAAAGTCGTGCCGGTAATCTGCCTGGCCGAGTCCGAGCACAGAAACAGCGTCAGCGCGGCGAGCTCCTCCACGGTGACGAATTGCTTCGTCGGCTGTGCCGCCAGGAGCACGTCGCGCTTGACCTGTTCCTCGGTCATGCCGCGCGCCTTCATCGTGTCGGGGATCTGCCTTTCGACCAGTGACGTCCAGACATAGCCGGGCGCGATGGCGTTGACGGTGATGCCGTCCTGCGCGACTTCCAGCGCTACCGTCTTGGTCAGACCCGCTATGCCGTGCTTGGCCGAGACGTAAGCCGACTTGAACGGCGAGGCGACCAGTGCATGCGCCGACGCGGTGTTGATGATGCGGCCCCATTTGCGCGCCTTCATGCCGGGCACCACGGCCTTGATCGCGTAAAAGGCGGCAAGCAGATTGATGCGGATGATGGCTTCCCACTTGTCGTCGGGAAACTCCTCGATTGGCGCGACATGCTGTATCCCGGCATTGTTGACCAGAATGTCGAGGCTGCCCAAGGCCTGCTCGGCTTCGCGCACCATGGCGGTCAACGCTGCGCCGTCCATCATGTTGGCGCCGGAGTAGCGGCACTGGACGCCGAAATCCTTCTCGATGCCGGCGCGCTCCTGTTCGATCGCCGCGGCTTCGCCAAGGCCGTTGATCGTGACGTTGGCGCCCTCGGCGGCAAGGGCGCGGGCAATGGCCAGGCCAATGCCGCTGGTCGATCCGGTGACGAGCGCATTCTTCGAAGAAAGGGAACCCATGGAGATCTCGCGACTGTTAGGAGGACTACAAAGGCACATAGTTTGTGCGCCACAACATGACAACGCCATAACCATATGTCGGCGCCATCACAGCCCTAAAACGCGCTTTGCCGGCCTCGCCGAGCGCCGTCTCAAGGCTGACACGGCAGTGTTATGGTGCGGCGCAACATAGTCGGCCGCGCATTCGCGCAGTCATTCCTGAACCATCGATCCAACGAATCAGGGGGGCTGTAGCTTGAAATCGCCGATGTCGTGATGCGTGCCTATGCCATGCCGCTCACCAACCGTGCTTTCCGCCCGGCCCGTATCGCTTCTTCGACCCGACGCCTTGAGCTATCCCGCAATCTCCAGCAGGGCCGATACCAGCAAGCGGCGTTCGTCGGCGGAAAGCACGTCGGAATCGAAGAGGTTCATGCTGCGCAGCCCTTCGATGGCCAGAAAGCAGACCAGCAGCGTCTTCAGGTCCGGCGTCTCGCTCTTCAGCCGCTGCAGCAGCTGCGACTTGAAGGCTTTTATCGGCGTCAGGAAATCCGGATCCTCGGCGATCGCCGAGAATATCCACGAAGCCGTCGGCTTCGGCTCCTCGCAATCATCCGCCGAGAGCCGGATATAGGTGGCGAGCAGGTTCTCGCCGCTGGCGCCGGCGACAAGGCCCGATTCCAGCGCCAGCTCGAACGCGCGCAGGTAATTCTCCACCAGGCCCTGCATCAGTTTGGCCTTGGTCGGAAAGTTATATAACAGGCCGCCTTTCGACACGCCGGCGCGGCTGGCGACGGCGTCAAGCGACAGGCTGCCGGGACCGGCCTCGCGTGCGACATCGGCGGCGGCGGCGAGTATCTTGTCGCGCGAATTTGCCCTTTGGGTCTTCATCGATCCCTTCCCCCGCACCAGCCTAGGCGGAATTGACAAGACCGTCCAGACGGTACAGTAAGTTCGCCGTCATTTGTAATCGGGACCTGGCGTCGATAAGTGTCCCGCTATTCGGCTATTTTGCCGGACACCGGCCGAGGGGACAGTTCGTGAAGCGCTTCATCTCTATCACCGCAATTCTGCTTCTGCTCGCTCTGGTGTGCGTCGGCGTTGTCGGCTTCAACCTGTTCCGCGACAACGCTATCAAACAGTATTTCGCCACCATGAAGCCGCCGGCGACGACCGTATCGACGGTTGTCGTCAAGCCTTCCGACTGGACGCCGGGCGTCGAGGCGATCGGCACGGTACGCGCCGTGCGCGGTGTCGACCTTACCGTCGAGACCAGCGGCATCGTCAAGGACATCCTTTTCCATGCCAACCAGAAGGTGCCGGTCGATTCGGTCCTGCTGCAGCTCGACGATGCCGTCGAACGCGCGGATCTGGTCGCGGCCAAGGCGCAGTCCGTGTCCGACAAGACGGCGCTCGAACGCGCGCTGGAGTTGCAGCGGCGCGGCGTCGGAACGGATGCCACGCTCGACACCGCTCAAGCCGCTGCATCGGCCTCCGCCGCGCAGGTCAACAAGCTGCAGGCCGTGCTCGATCAGAAGCAGCTGACGGCGCCGTTCGCCGGCACCGTGGGCATCCCCAAGATCGACCTCGGCCAATATCTCTCGCCCGGCAACGCAGTGGTGACCTTGCAGGATCTGGACACCATGCGGGTCGATTTCTCGGTACCCGAACAGCAGCTGCCGCTGCTCAAGATAGGCCAGGCGGTGCGGCTCGGCCTCGGCGGCACCGGCGGCGGCGCCGACATGCCGTTTGCCGGCTCCATTCGCGGCATCGATCCCAAGATCGACGCTTCAAGCCGCCTGGTGTCCGTCCGCGGCGAGGTCGCCAACCCTGACGGCAAGCTGACGCCCGGCCAGTTCGTCCAGGTTCGCGTCGAGCTGCCGCAGGAGAAAAACATTCTGTCCTTGCCGCAGACGGCATTGACGTCGAGCCTCTATGGCGACTTCGTCTTCGTCGTCGTTCCGGCGAAGCCGGCGGAAGGCGCCCCAGCCGCGAAACCCGAGGAAAAGCCTGCTGCAGGGGCCGACGCAGCAAAGCCGGCGGCAGATGCAAAGCCGGCAGACGCGAAACCGGCTGCCGAAGACGCCGCGGCGAAGCCCGCGGACAAGCCGGCTGTCGACCCCGCGAAGCCCGCGGCAGAACCGGAAAAGCCGGCGCTCGTGCTGTCGCAGGTGTTCGTGAAGCCCGGCCGCCGCAACGACGGCATGGTCGAGATCATCGAGGGCATCAAGGCCGGTGACGAGGTCGTCACCGCCGGTCAGAACCGTCTCTTCAACGGCATGTCCGTCGCTGTCGACAACACCATTGACCCCAGCAAGTCGGCTAACCAGCAGGCTCAGCAATGAACTTTTCCGACATCTTCATTCGCCGGCCGGTCCTCTCCACCGTCCTCGCCTGCATGATCCTGCTCCTGGGTTTCCAGGGCATCTTCAACCTGTCGATCCGGCAGTATCCCAAGGTTGACGAGACGGCGATCACCATCACCACCGCCTATCCCGGCGCCAGCGCCGACCTGATCCAGGGCTTTATCTCCGCCCCGATCGCGCGGGCCGTCGCCTCGACCGAGAACATCGACTACGTCACCTCGTCCAGCCGGCCGTCTTCGAGCACTGTGGTCGTCCAGATGAAGCTCGGCTCCAATCCGGATGTCGCGCTCACCGAGGTCCTGTCGAAGGTGCAGGGCGTACGCGGCACCTTGCCGGATGCATCCAAGGACCCGGTCATCGTCAAGGGCACCGGCCAAGAGTTCGCGATGATGTACATCTCGATGCAGAATCCGAACATGAGCAAGGAGCAGCTCACCGAATATATCGAGCGCGTCGTGCGGCCCCGCATGTCGACGGTCGAAGGTGTCGCCGACGTGCAGATCTTCGGCGCCGAGGAATATTCGATGCGGGTCTGGATCGACCCGGTCAAGCTTGCTGCGCGTGGCGTCACCGCCGCCGAAGTGCTGGCGGCGATCAACAACTCCAACTTCCTGTCGGCGCCCGGCAACACCGAGAACGAATATGTCGTCTCCTCGATCACGGTTCGCTCGACGCTGCAGACGCCTGAGGCCTTTGCCGAGCTTCCGCTGCGCTCGACGGACGGCCAGGTGGTGCGCTTGCGCGACGTGGCGCGAGTCGAGCTTGCCGCCGAGAGCACCCACACGAGGGTGAGCTTCAATGGCAAGCCCGGCACCTTCCTCGCCATCTTCCCGACGCCGGCCGCCAACCCGCTGACAACGGCGGAGGCGATCCACAAGATCGTGCCTTTGATTCAAGAGACGCTGCCGAAAGGCATGACCATCGAAATCGTCTACGATTCCACCGAACAGATCAGCGCCTCGATCGATGAAGTGTTCAAGACCATCGCCGAAGCCGTCGCCATCGTCGTCGTGGTCATCCTGTTGTTCCTCGGCTCATTCCGCTCGGTGATGATGCCGATCGTGACCATCCCGCTGTCGCTGGTCGGAGTCTGCTTCCTTTTGTTTGCGGTCGGCTATTCGATCAACCTTCTGTCGCTGCTGGCCATGGTGCTGGCCATCGGCCTTGTCGTCGACGACGCTATCGTGGTGGTGGAGAACATCCATCGCCACATGGAGGAGGACCACATGTCGCCGATGCAGGCGGCCTTCAACGGCATGCGCGAGATTTTCTCCGCCATCGTGGCCATGACCATCACGCTCGCCGCCGTGTTCGCGCCGCTGGCCTTCACCGGCGGCCTGACCGGTGCGCTGTTCCGCGAGTTCGCGGTGACGCTCGCCGGTTCGGTGGTGCTGTCCGGCCTCATAGCCGTCACCATCACGCCGATGATGGCGGCGCGTCTGCTCAAGGCGGGATCGCACAGTCGCTTCCAGCGCGTCGTCGACGGAACCTTCAGCCGTGTCGAGCATGTCTATGAGCGGGCGGTCACCGCCTCCTTGAGAAATCGACCGGTGACGCTGCTGATGGTCGTGGCGCTGGTTGCGCTCACCGGCTTCATGTTCACCAAGACCTCGAGCGAACTGGCGCCGGAAGAGGACCAGGGCTTCCTGTTGTCGATCGTGACGGCACCGCGCTACGCGACCTCGGACTACACCGAGACCTACGTCAACCAGATCCTCGGCCTGGTGAAGGACATTCCCGAAACCAGGGCGCAATTCTCTGCCGTTGCCTTTGGCGGCGCCACCAACGGCGCCTTTGTCGGCTTCGCCTTCAAGGATTGGGCCGAGCGCCAGCGCAACTCAAAGGAGCTTCAAGCCGATATCCAGGGACGCCTCGGCAAGGTGGCCGGCGTCGAGGCCTTCGTCTTCGCGCCGCCGACGCTGCCGGGCTCCGGCGGCGGCCTGCCGATCTCCATGGTGGTGCGCTCGACCGGTGGTTCCGCCGAGGTCTACGAGGCGGCCGAGCAGATTAAGAACAAGGCGCAGGCCTCCGGCCGCTTCATCGTCGTGCAAAACTCGATGTCCTTTGACGCTCCGCAGGTGACGGTGACCATCGACCGCGACCGCGCGGCGGCTCTCAACCTGCCGATCGCCGACATCGGCCAGACGCTGACGCTGCTGGTCGGCGGCGCCGAAGTGGCTCAGTTCGACCGCGACTCCAACAGCTACGACATCATCCCGCAGGTGCCGAAGGAATTCCGCGACAATCCCGAGAAGCTCGGCGAATATTTCGTTCGTAGCGTGACCGGCGAAATGGTGCCGCTTTCAGCGGTAGTGAAGATTTCGACCAACGCCGCGCCGGCCGCGATCGAGCAGTTCAACCAGCTGAACTCGGCGACGATATCAGCGCTGCCGCTTCCCGGCGTCACCACGGGCGACGGGCTGCAGACCCTGGAGACCCTTGCCAAGGAGAGCCTGCCCGATACCTTCTTCATCGATTATTCCGGCCAGTCCCGGCAGGAAAAGGAGCAGGGCAACACGATCCTTATCGCGTTCGCAGCCGCCGTAATCGTCATCTATCTGGTGCTGGCGGCGCAGTTCGAAAGCTTCCGCGACCCGCTGATCATCATGATGGCGGTGCCACTGTCGATCTTTGGCGCCATCGTGCCGCTCAATCTGGGGCTTGGAACGCTCAATATCTACACGCAGGTCGGCCTGATCACACTGATAGGTCTGATCACCAAGCACGGCATTCTTCTGGTCGAGTTCGCCAACCAGCAGCGCGAGTTGCATGGCATGAGGCGGCGCGATGCGATCGTCGCCTCGGCCAAGGTGCGCTTGCGGCCGATCCTGATGACGACAGCGGCGATGGCGCTCGGCGTCGTGCCGCTAATCGTGTCCAGTGGTGCTGGTGCGGCGGCGCGCTATTCGATGGGCCTCGTGATCTTCACCGGCATCCTGGTCGGAACCATGTTCACCCTGTTCGTGGTGCCGATGTTCTACACCTTCATCGCCAGCAAGGACCTGCCGCACCACGCCGAAAAGCCAGACCCGAAGCTGATGCCGGTGCACGCGGACTGAGCTGCGAACGGCGTCAGCGAACAAACGAAAAGAGGCCGGAAAATCCCGGCCTCTTTTTTGACTGGATTGATTTACCGCGAAGCCCCGATGGAGCTCCAAGGCGGGAACTTGCGGTGTGGCATGACCTGTCCGGCTGCGCTGCACCATCGCTCCAAACGCAGTCTGCTACTTGACGATGACGATGCTGGTGTTGGTCGGGCCGAAGGTTTCGACCAACTGGTAGAAGTCGGCGGCATTGTCGGGATGCAGCCGCACGCAGCCATGCGACGCCGGGCGTCCCAGCCGCTTGATGGCGTTGGTCGCATGCACGGCGTAGCCGCCGCTGAAGAAGACCGAATGCGGCATCGGCGCGTTGTCGTATTTCTTCGAATGCCACATCTCGTGCATGCGGGTCGGCTTGAACGAGCCGGTCGGCGTGACATGCGCACTGTCGCCGGTCGAGACCTTCCAGGCGAAAGTCGGCCGGCCATCGACCAGCACTTCCATGGTCTGCTGCGACAGCGAAACACGCGCCACGATCTGGTTTGCCGCGGCATGGGCGGTGCTGTTGGCGGCGCCAAGCAGAAGCGCGGCGCCGCCGGCTGCGGCGGTGACGTTGATGAGTTTGGCGGAAATGGCTTTGTACATGATGGCTCCTCTTTGCCGGTCCTGCCGGCGTCAATTCGGTGGCCGCCTTATCCACTGCGCCATGTTTCAGACTGACTTCGCTGAGGCTCGTTTGTGTTTCGAATCTGTTTCCTCTGGTTAACAAGCAAGGTGGACAAGGAGCGTGCTCCCGTCTTCGCTGCGCACTCCCGACACGCACCGCCCCCCAAACGAAAGTGCTGATGTCCTTATATGAAAGAAGATTGGCTTCGCTCGAAACCGACTTGCAACAAAGCGCGGCCCGGGCGGCATGATCTGGTTACAGGCTCACGGCAAAGTCATCCCAACGAGAACAGCCGGCGCCAACGAAAAATGAGCATCAAATCGACAACCCTGTCCTGGCTCTTCAGGATAAGCATCGCCGCATTTGTCGTCGGCGGCATCGGCACAGTAGCCGGCACCCCGATGACGAAACTGGCGGTGATGAATTCGGGTGAGATTTCGACGCTGCATGCCGCGCTGTTCATAGCCTTGGTCTGGATTGTCTCCAGTCTGCGCATCAACCGTCTCAGGGCCCTCTGGCGGGTCGGCCTCGGGTTGAAGTGGATGCGCGGCCCCTCCGGCAACTTGCTGCCGAGAGGACCGAAGGCCCGCGTCGCAACGGGGGGCTCCGTGGGCGACGCGGGCACTTCGGGTTTATCCTGAAGCACCCGCGGTTCTGATTTTTGAGGACAACCGATGAAGACGAAATCTGCAGCCTCCGTGCTTTCGGTACTGCTCTATGCACAAGGCCTGCTCGGCTTTGCCGGTCTCGCCACGGTTCTTCTGAAGGACCGCGCGCATGCCGCCAGCGAAATCGTAGTCGCCAGCGAATTGCCGTCGGGACCATCGCTTCTGGTGGTGCGCTGACGCCTATGCATGGCGTCCAAGATTGCGCAGCTTTTTTGGGCGAGCCGAGGAACAATCCAGCCTCCCAACCCTCAGTCGGCGCGCTGCGTCGGCGGGTCGAACCGGTAGCCTGCGCCGCGTATAGTTGTGATGGTTTCGGTGTCGAGCTTGCGGCGCAGCCGCACGATGCGCGAATCGATCGAGCGGTCGAAGGCATCGGCATTTTCGGCGGGCGCCGCCGCAATGATGTCGTCGCGCGTCAGCACCTTGCGCGGGCTGGCCAGAAACAGCCTGAGCAGCGCCACCTGGCCCGGCGACAGCTGTTCTTCCGTACCCGAACGGTGCATGACGATGGCCGACCGCAAATCGACGGTGGCATTTTCCAGCACGATCAGTTCCTGGGCGGACCTGCCGCGCCGCGTCAGCAGGCCGCCGATGCGCGCGGCAAGCTCCCTGACATTGAGCGGACTTTCGACGACATCTGCGGCGCCAAGCTCGAGGGCCAGCACCTTGTCGACCAGATCGGCCGGCCGGCAGATCAGGATGAAATCCGGCGCCGCCTTCCCGTCCGCGCTCTGGCCGCCGCCATAACGCCTGAGCAGGTCCCGCCCCTCCGCCTGGCTGAGGCTGTCGCCGACGATGACGATATCGATGCCTCCGGCCGAAAGCAGGGATTCAGCTTCCCAGGGCTGCCGCGCCTCGCGCACGTCATGGCCGCGCCGGTCGAGATGATCGGCAAGATCGCCGGCCACCATATCGGCGACGGAAACCAGCGCGATGACGGATCGTGCAGCCATGTTTTTCTTCCCGTTCCCCCGCAACCGGATATGAGTGCTGGACATCATGTTTATACCCAATCTACTTTCCGCTGAAAGCGGGAGCGAGGCCATAGTGCAGGCACGGATTGTCATCGTCGAGGACGAGCCCGATCTCCGGGACGCGGTCGCCGAGTATCTCGGCGCCAACGGCTACGATGTGACCCAGGCCGGAAGCGCGGCCGAGGCGCGCGCCTTGCTGGAGACGGAATCGTTTCATTTGGCCATTCTCGACATCGCCATGCCGGGCGAGGACGGACTGTCGCTCGGCCGCTGGCTGCGCTCGAAAATACCGGTCGGCATCATCTATGCCACGGCCGCCGGCACCGCACTCGACCGCATTGTCGGGCTGGAGCTTGGCGCCGACGACTACATCGTCAAGCCCTACGAGTTGCGTGAGGTGCTGGCTCGTGTGCGCAGCGTGCTGCGCCGCGTTCCGCAGCCGAGCCCGCCCCAGGCGGCGAAGACACAAGCCGATGGCGGCCGCCGCCTGACCTTCGGCCCGTTCCAGGCCGACCTCGACGGCAGGCTTGTCACCGGCGCCAACGGCGCCGTCATCGACATGGCCAAGAGCGAGTTCGATGTGCTGGAGGTTTTCCTGACCCGCGCCAACCGGCTGTTGACGCGATCGGCGATCTCCGAGGCGATTGGTTTTGTCGAGGATCCTGAATCGTCGCGCGCCGTCGACATTCGCATCATGCGGCTGCGCAAGAAGATCGAAACCGATCCGGCCAATCCGAAATTTTTGCGCACAGTGCGCGGCGAAGGCTATATCTTCTCGCTGCCGACCGGTGACGGGCACTAGCGCAATTACAGGAAAAGTGTACGCGGTTTTCCGCCCGGAATTGTGTGAAAACAAAGAGATAGAGGCTTCTCCGTTTCCGTGAAACGGTGAAGCGCTTTAGCAATTCCAGGAACAGTGCGTAGCGATTTTCCGTTCGGGATTGCATTGAAACATGGAGCGTTTCACCTTTTTCGTGAAATGCTCCATAGCTGCCTAATTCGACGGCCCTTTACTGATGGCTGACATGACCGCTGAACCAGCACCACGCATGGACCCGCAAGGCGCTCGCCAGAGCGCCGCGATGGCGGCTGTGCGCGTCGTCCGCCGGTTGCGCGATGCCGGCGACTGGCAGCGCGAGATGGAAACCATCCTCGAAACGCTCTGCAGCGCCATGAATTGCCAGCGCGGCATCCTGTTCAGGCTGCGCGAATTGCCCGGCCAGGGCTTCGCCCAATCGGTCGCCGCCTACTGGATCGATCCTCGCTTCGGCGGCGAACTGGCTTCGCCGACGGTGATCATGCAGTCGATCGTCGATACCGATCCGCTGCTGGAGCGGATTGGAGAGGACGAGCGGCAAGGCAAGATCTTCGCCGGCCATACGCGCGATCTCGACGGGTTCCTCAGGGCCGATTTCGAAAAGCAGCACATCAAGTCGTTCCTGTCGGTATCGGTGTTCGCGCACGGTCATCTGTGGGGCACGTTCGCGGTCAACGACTGCCTAAACGAGCGCGAATGGACCGAAGAGGAAGAGGCGACGATGCACATCATCGCGCTCGCCATCGGCGACGCCATCGAGCACTCGCCGTCCGACGCCCATGCTAGCGAAGTCATCCGCCGCACCATGCTGCAGGCGTCGCTCGACGCCATCATCGTCATCGACGAGACCGGCTCGATCATCGAATTCAATCCGGCCGCCGAAAAGATGTTCGGCTATCAGCGCAGCGACATCCTCGGCAAGGACCTGCTCGATACCGTGGTGCCGGAATATTACCGCAAGGGCTATGTCTCGGGCGCCGAATACATGTCTGGCCGCGGCGCGCCGATGGTTGGCCAACGGCTTGAGACCGTGACACAGAATGCGGCCGGCGAGGTGTTTCCCATCGAATTGACGGCGACCGAGATGCGGGTGGCTGACCGTCAGCTCATCTTCGGTTCGATCCGCGATCTGCGCGATAAGCTGCGCGCCGAAGAAGAGATCAACCGCCAGCGCGAAAAACTGCACCAGAACGAGAAGATGGCGGCGATGGGTTCACTGCTGGCCGGTGTTTCGCACGAGCTCAACAACCCGCTCGCCGTGGTCGTTGCGCAGTCGACGCTGCTGCATGAATTCGCCACCGACCCGCAGACCAAGGTTCGCGCCGAGAAAGTGCGCGCCGCTGCCGAGCGCTGCGGCCGCATCGTCAAAAGCTTCCTGTCGATGGTGCGCCTGCATCCGGCGGCGCAGGCCGAGACCGATCTCAACCAGGTGATCCGCGCCGCACTCGAAGTAACCGCCTATGGCGCACGCTCGAGCGGCATCATCATCGACACCGATTTCGCGCCCGGCCCGCTGCTGGCGATGGCCGATGCCGACCACGTCACGCAGGTGGCCGCCAATTTCCTGATCAACAGCCAACACGCTCTGGCCGGTATCGGCGGCGACCGCCTGATCAAGGTGCGGACATTCCGCAGCGATCGCGGCAACCCCGGGTTTTCGGTCGAGGACAACGGACCGGGCATTCCCGAGGCGATCCGCAGCCGCATCTTCGAATCCTATTTCACCACCAAGCCGGTCGGCGTCGGCACCGGCATCGGCCTGTCGATCTCGAAATCGATCGTCGAGCGCCACAACGGCAATATCTGGTTCGAGGAGGTGCTGCCGCGTGGCGCGCGCTTCGTCGTCCAGCTGCCGGTAATCACCGGCGGCGCGGCAGCAGCCGGCGACAGCCCGGCTCGTTCCAGCGGCTTGCGCCATGCGCTGATCATCGACGACGAACCCGACGTCGCCGGCTCCCTCTCCGACATCCTGGAACTGATGGGTATCAAGTCGCGGGTCGTGCCGGCCTGGACGTCGGCGGCGGCGACCTTGACCGGCCACATGCCGCCAGACATCGTCTTTTCCGACTTGCGCATGCCCGGCACCAGCGGCATTGCCATCTACCGCGAATTGCTCGCCGACAACCTGGCGCTGGCCAAACGCTTCGTGCTGGTCACCGGCGACCTGATCGGCGCCAAGGCCGAGATCGAAGCCTTGCCGGCGCCGCAGCGCCCGCAAATCCTGGAAAAGCCGTTCTCGACGCTGGACGTCCGCGGCGTACTCTCGGCAATAGCCGACCAAGTCGCCGCCGCCGGCTAAGTTTTCGGAAGCACCCACGTAGGGTCTATCGATTCGGGTCAGGCCGAGTCGAGAATGGTGGTTCCCGAGAACCGGAGCGGAGCGTACTTGAAGTACGCGAGCACCGGAAGCGCAGGGAACCTCCATGCGCAGGCCGGCCTCACCCGAATATCGATAGGCCAAAAAAGAGGCTCCCGACCGAGGGAAGCGGCGGGAGCCAAGAACGAGCGCGGGAGGAAGCGCTCGGGAGGTTCAGAAAACGTTGGGTGTCGTGGTCAGCGGCGCTGCGTTGGCGATCATGCGGACGGAACGCGCCTTGTGCACGCCGGACTGGGCGGCGATGACGCGCAGGCACTCCGCGCTCTCGGCGCCCCAGGCCTGACCCTGGCAGGCAAAATCGATTTCCGGCTCCGGCAGCCGGGCGGTCTTGATGGTGGTCGGCGCGCCCTGGACAACATTGGCCGGCGGGTTGAGCGAAGCAAAAGCCGGACCGGAAGCCGGTGTCAGCAACATGACGGCCAGAGCGCAGGCGCCCAGCATGGAGAACATCGCAACCGGATGGTCGCTGGCGCGCTGACGCAGTGCCAGTTTGGCGCGTCGTTCGTTGCTGGTGATCTCGACTTTCGTATGCATTGCTGCTCCCCTTCATTTTCTTATGAAACGAACCTAAGCGCGCCTGGTAACGGGCGAATGATGCGCTTGGCTTGCCCGCGTAACAGGTTTGAAACAAGAAATTCGGGCATATCCGGACAGATCCGGTCATGTGCCGACGGCAAGATGCGTTTGCGAAGCTGTTTCATGCGGGCAATCAAATGTTGACGACAGGCGGGCCGCGAACGCACCAAGCCCGCTTCCTGTCGGCCGCACTATGAACAAGCTCACACTGCGGATCGAATTTGCGGACGCCAGGTATTTTCGTCTCGGAGCGGGCCGTGTTTGCAAGCTCGGCACGGCCAAATCCGCATGCCGGACAGCTATTTCACGCCCCCGGTTAACGCCCGGATATTCCGGGATTTTCTGGCTTTCAGCTGGTCCTGTTGTGCCGACTTGAAAAGTTGTGATTTCTACAAGCCATTGCATTTCAATGTAAAATATGGTTTTATTGAATGAGTATTCAATAAAAGAAGAGCTTTTTTATGAACCCGCATCTCCGTGACGTGGCGATCCCCAATGATTGGGACCGGCGGGGTCTGCCGGGCTGGAGTTATCACTCCGACGCGCTTCTCGAACTTGAGAAGGAATACGTCTTCCGCAACCATTGGCAGATCGCCGGCCATGTCTGCGACGTGCCGAATGCCGGCGACTATCTGACTATGGACGTGGTCGGCGAGCGGGCGCTCATCGTGCGCGGCAAGGACGGCGTCGTGCGCGCCTTCAACAACATGTGCCGGCATCGCGGCAGCCGCGTCGTCGCCGACAGCCAGGGCACCTGCAAGAACGCGCTGGTCTGCCCGTTCCATGGCTGGGTCTACAATCTCGACGGCACGCTGCGCGGCGCCGCCCGGCCGCGCTCCTTCCCCGAGCTCGACAAGACCGAATTCGGCCTGATGCCGCTCGACCTTGAGATATGGATGGGCTTCATCTTTGTCCGCTTTCGCAAGGGCGGCCCGCAGCCTTCGGTGGCCGAACTGTTGAAGCCGATCGAGGCCGAGATGGCACACTACAACGTGGCCGAGATGGTGCCGTCCTGGGGCATCTGGACACAGAAAACGCCGGTCAACTGGAAGTCGGTGCGCGACGTCGACAATGAAGGCTACCACGTCGCCATGGCGCATCCGGCGCTGCAGGATCTCTACGGCTCGACCTATTTCGACGAGCCGTTCATCAACGGCGTGTCGCGCTCGTTTGCCACCTACAATCCGCATGCCGGCCGGCGCTGGAGCGTGCGCGAATACATCAAGCTCACGCCCGATGCCTCACACCTGCCGGAGCATCTGCGCAGGGCCTGGATCTATTACGGCATCTTCCCCAACAACGCGCTGTCGATCATGCCGGAATCGGTGCAGTTCTATCAGGAGTTCCCGCTGTCGACCGGCGAGACGCTGCTGCGCGGCGCCATCTACCGCTCCCCCGACGAGACCCGGGAACAGGCGGCCGCCCGCTATCTCGCCTACCGCATCGACCGCGATACCATGAACGAGGACGTGCAGCTTTCCGTCTGGTCAAACGAGTCCATGATCTCGGAGGCCTTCGAGGGTTTTTATCTCTCCGACCTCGAATACGGTGTGCGCACCCACCACGACCATCTGCGCAAGCAGATCCCGGTGCTGGGCCTGGAGACGGCGCCGGAGGAGAAGGACATGTGGAACCTCAATGAGGCTATGCGCTCGCAGGTGTAGGGGCGGAACTGCCAGTCACCCCTGCCACACGCCCTCTTTGCGCAGATCATCCATGGTCCGCGAAATGCCTTCGCGCAGGATCGCCACCATGTCGTCGATCTGCTCTCGCGTGATGATCAGCGGCGGCGACATCACGCACATGTTGATCAGCGGCCGGACCAGGAGGCCGAGTTCGTGGCAATGCGCGTCGATGCGCTTGCCGACATCCTTGTCGAGCTGCAGCGGATCCTTGCTTTCGCGGTCGGCTACGCACTCGACGCAGCCCATCAGGCCCATGCCGCGGACTTCGCCAACCAGCGGCAGTTCCTCCAGCGTCTTCAACTGCGCCTGGAAATAGGGCGCGACATCGCGCGTGTGGGCCAGCACGCTGTCTTCCAGGATATCGAGGTTCTTCAGCGCCACCGCGCAGCCGATGGGATGACTGGTATAGGTCAGGCCATGGCCGAACATCGCATCGGGATGGTTGGAACGGCGCATTTCCTGAAGCAGCCGCTCCGAGATGATGACGCCGCCAAGCGGGAAATAGCCTGATGTAACGCCCTTGGCGAAGGTGATCATGTCGGGGTCGATGCCGAAGCCATCGCCGGAGGCAAAGACATGGCCGAGCCGCCCGAAGCCGGTCACCACCTCATCGGAGATATAGAGGATATCGTTGTCCCTGCAGATTTCGCGAATGCGCTTGAGATAGCCATCCGGCGGCACGACGACGCCGCCGGATGCCTGCACCGGTTCGCCGACGAAAGCACCGATCTTCTCTGCGCCGACGCGGGCGACCGTATCGCGAAACTGCTCGACCAGGAAATCGCAGAAGGCGGCGATGTCAATGCCTTTCGGCCGCCGGAACGGGTCTGGCGAGGACAGTTTGACGACCAGATCGTCGGCGCCGTCCATCCAGTCGCGGTCGCGCGGCCGGCCGTTGAGCGAGGCCGACAGATAGGTCGAGCCGTGATAGGCGCCGCCGCGGCTGAGGATCAGCTTCTTTTCCGGCCGCCCGCGCACATTGTTGTAGAACTGCATGAAGCGCAGTGCCGTCTCGACAGCCGACGATCCGCCGGTGGTGAAGAAGGTATGGCTGAGATCGCCCGGCGCATGATCGGCGAGGCGCTTGGCGAGCTCGGCCGACGGCGCATTCATCGTATACCAGGGCGTGTTGTAGGACAGCATCATCGCCTGGTCGTACATCGCCCTGGCCAGCTCCTCGCGGCGGTGGCCGACATTGATGCACCACATGCCGGCCGGCCCGTCGATCAGTCGCTTGCCTGTTACATCGGTGATGTAGATGCCATCGCCCTCGCCGATCAGCGCACGCGCTTCATTGCCGACCGAGCCGGCATAAGGCCAGGGCTGGATGAGATGGCGCTTGGCCAGCTCGACCGCATCGCCACCGTCAGCCATTTCCATCGCTCTTAGGTCTCTTGCAGCCGCCATCATTGCCTCTCATCGTCTGAGCGTAATTTCACCGGACAGAAAGCGAAGCGCCAAGGGCAGGAAAGCCGGCTTTCTTCACTTCATTTTGAATGTCCGTTCAATCAATATTACAGAAATAGCGCTTGATTTCAATGCACGGATGCGCTCATGATGAAAGAAAGCCGGCAAGCTTGGAGCGCGGCCAGCAAAGCGCGCTCCGCAAAAATTGGGAACAGGCAGCCGGCCCGGTCAATGGGAGCATCATGGCGGAACAGTTCGAGCCAGCAACCGAGATCACGCCCGGGTCGCTGCAATGACGGTAGCTGCCGAAGGGGTGCCCACGCGACGCATGACGCGAGCAAGGCGAAACGCCCTTCTGCAGTCCGAATCCGTCCAGGGCCTTGCCCTGATCAGCCCGACCTTGGTCTACGCTTTGATCCTGCTGCTGGTGCCGATCCTGGTGGTCTTCGCCCACTCCTTCTGGACGCAGAACTACCTCACCATCGACCATACATTCACGCTGGAGAATTATCGCATCGCGCTGACCGAGCCGATCTACCGCGATCTTCTGTGGCGCTCGCTCTACATTTCCCTGACGGTGAGCTTTTTCACCGTCATCCTCGCCTATCCGATCGCCTATTTCATCTCGTTCCATGGCGGTCGCCACAAGAGCCTGTGGCTGTTCCTGATTACCATCCCGTTCTGGACCAGCTATCTCCTGCGCGTGATGTCATGGAAAGTCATCCTCGGCTATAATGGCGTGCTGAATTCCGGCCTGATGGGCCTCGGCATCATCGACGAACCATCGACCGCGCTACTCTACAATTCCAGCGCCGTCATCATCACGCTCACACACGCCTGGGCGGCCTTCGCCATCCTGCCGATCTTCGTTTCGCTCGAGAAGGTCGACCGCACCTTGGTCGAGGCTGCCACCGATCTTGGCGACGGCCCGCTGCGCTCCTTCCTGCGCGTGACGCTGCCGCTGTCGGCGCCGGGCGTCATCTCGGCCGCTCTCATCGTCATGATCCCCACCGTCGGCGACTACGTCACCCCAAGGCTGGTCGGCGGCAAGGATGGCGTGATGATCGCCAATGCCATCGAGTCGCAGTTTCACAAGGCCTCCAACTGGCCACTGGGCGCGGCACTGTCCGTGACCACCATGCTGGTCGTGACGCTGATGGCGGGCGCCACCGTGCTCATCATCCGCGCGCTGCAGAGGCTGGCGCGATGACGGCGAGGCGGCGCCTTTTCCCCGGCGGCTGGCTGTCCGCCTACGCCCTCCTCTACGTCGTCTTTCTCTATCTGCCGGTGATCTTCCTGCCGATCTTCTCGATCAACACCGCGCCGACGCCAAAATTTCCTCTCACCGGCTATACGCTGAAATGGTACCAAGACCTGCCGAAGACGCCGGCGCTGCTTGACGCCGCCTGGAACAGCCTGATCGTCGGTATCTCGGCATCGGTGCTGTCGACGCTGCTCGGCATCCTCGCCGCCCGCTCGATCACCCGCTACCGCTATCCCGGCCGCCGCACAATCAATGGCCTGATCATGGCGCCGCTGGTGCTGCCGGAAATCATCCTCGCCATCTCCATGCTGCTGGTCATGCTGCAGTTAGGCCTGAGCCTGTCGCTGTTCACCGTCGTGCTCGGCCATGTCCTGATCTGCATTCCCTATTCGATGACGGTGCTGACCGCCGGTTTCGAGGGCTTCGACCGCAGCCTCGAAGAAGCGTCCGCCGATCTCGGCGAGAGTGCCTTCGGCACCTTCCGGCGGGTGACGCTGCCGATGGTGGCGCCGGCGATCATTTCCAGCCTCCTGGTCTGCTTCACCATCTCGCTCGACGAGTTCGTCATCGCTTTCTTCCTGACCGGCACCGAGACGACGCTGCCGATCTATATCTGGGGCCAGTTGCGCTTTGCCGCCAAGCTGCCGGGTGTGTTGGCGCTGGGCACGCTGCTGCTGGTTGCCTCTTTCGTTTTGATGACCGTTGCCGAGATCCTGCGCCGCCATGCGGCCAGACGCACCCAGAGCGAGGGAGGCCTCTATGCCTGAGCAGTCCCGGGCCGAACGGCCTCAGGATGAGCCATCCAAGCAGGATAAGTCCGAGCGGGCCCAATCTGATCGACCCCAAACAGACCGAGCAATGATCGAAATCCGCAGCGTTACCCGCAGCTATGGGGCGTTCAAGGCGCTCGACGACGCCTCGCTGACCATCAAGGAGGGCGAGTTCTTTTCGCTGCTCGGCCCTTCCGGCTGCGGCAAGACCACGCTGCTGCGCATGATTGCCGGTTTCGACAACCCGACCAGCGGCTCGATCTCGGTCGGCGGCCAGTCGATGGAAGGCATCCCCGCCAACCGCCGGCCGACCAACATGGTATTCCAGAGTTATGCCATCTTCCCGCATCTCAATGTCGAGCAGAATGTCGCCTATGGGCTGAAACGGCTCAGGCTGGGAGGAACGGAAGAAAAGCGCCGCGTCGAGGAAGCGCTGGCGCAGGTGTCGCTCACCGGCCTCGGCAAACGCCTCGCCACCGAGCTTTCCGGCGGCCAGCGCCAGCGCGTGGCGCTCGCCCGCGCCTTGGTGATGCGGCCCAAGGTGCTGCTGCTCGACGAGCCGCTGTCGGCTCTCGACAAGAAATTGCGCGAGCAGATGCAGGTCGAACTGCGCCGCCTGCAGCAGGCGGTCGGCATCACCTTCGTGCTGGTCACCCATGACCAGTATGAGGCGCTCGCTATGTCCGACCGCATCGCCGTAATGTTCGGCGGCAAGATCGCCCAGGTCGCCTCGCCCAAGGAAATCTACCAGCGGCCGGTCAACCGCCAGGTCGCCGATTTCCTCGGCGGCATGAATTTCGTAAAAGCGCAGATCATAGAGGAGAATGCCGCCTCGCTGGTCGTCGACACGCTGGGCTTCGGCCGCGTCAGGACCGACAAGCCGAAGGCCTTCATGCGCAATGGCGGCGGCGCCACTCTGGGCATCAGGCCGGAGCGATTGCGCGTGCTGTGGGACAATGCGACGGCGAAATTCGAAGTGGCCGGCAAGGTGGTCGAACGCCACTATTTTGGCGAGATCACCCACCTGATCGTCGAGATACCCGGATTGGAAAAGCCACTGTCGGTCACCGAGACCAACGACTTCGGCGCCGACGATATCCCCGTCGGCACGTCGGTCCGCCTCGGCTACGATCCCGAGGCCCTGGTGGCGATGGCGGACTGAGCATGATCCCGAAAAGTGGGAACCGATTTTCGGAATAAGATCATGCTCCACTAAGAATTTTAAGTTCCGTCGCGATCTGTTTGGCTGCGATCCGCCCCATCACGATGGCGCCTTCGACATAGCCCGGGAATGACGGCGACAGTTCCGACGATGCTAAATGAACCGGGGCAGCGCCGGCACGGATCGTGCGCTCGGCATCCCGTGCCGTCACATCGACAATTAGGTCGCTGTAGGCGCCGCCGCTCCAGCGGTCATCGATCCAGTCGCGCTGGCTGAAATCGACAATGCCGGCCGCCTCCGGGCCAAGGGCATCAACGAGCCTTGCCGTGACCTCCGCACGCAGCGCCGCGTCCGCGAGCGGACGCCAACGCAACGCCAGTGGTCCGCCGACGAAGACGACCAGCGCGGCATGTTGCGCATCCTTGCTGGCGTCACAGGCGAACAGGCCCGGCAGGTCGCGCCACATCACCATGCCGCACAGGTCGCGCTCGCGCCAGAACGGCGTGGGATAGCGCACCAGGATCTTGATCACCGCACCGCTTTCCCAGACGCCGAGCGCCTTTGCGAGAGCCGGCGGCAGAGCGGGCGCGAAATCCAGCTTCGCGGCCGTCGCCGGCGGCAGCGCGACCAGCACTTTTCGCGCTTCGATGGAGCTGCCTGCCGAGACGGCACGAACCCCTTGCGGGCCGTGCTCGATGCGCGTAACCGGCTCGTTCAGCCAAACCCTGTCGCCGAGATCTCCGGCCATATCCTCGGCCAGCGACTGCATGGTTTCGAGCAGCGAATATTGCAGCTCAGGCACCTCGTTGGTGATGCGGCGGTCATTGTCGATGAGGTACCACAGCGGCACCTTGTCCATCGCCAGGCACCACAGGCCTTCGATCATCGAGCGAAAAGCCGTCTTGGCGTCAGTGGGATCATGCTGGCGTTCGAGCCAGGCGGCAGCGCTCATGCCGGCGATCGAGGGATCGTCCGGCTCGATCGCATTCATCCGCTCGCGGATTGCCATCGCGCCATGATAGGTCCGTTCGGCCTCTTCGACCGACAGCGATGGATGGGTGATGAAATCGCCATTCACATAGGTTTCGACGAAGGCCTTGCCACGGGACGCGGCCAGCGCCGTCACCTCCGGCATGTCTTCGCAGAAAAACTGGCCGCCGCTGTCGATGCGCTCGCCAAGCCCGTTGCGAATAGCCTCGACCCTGCCGCCGACGCGATCGCGTGCTTCGAGCAGCACGACATCGATGCCGGCCTTTCTCAGCTCAAGCGCAGCCGACAGGCCGGTGAAACCGGCGCCGACGATGACGACATCGGTTCTTTCAGTCCTGTCGCTCAATAGCCGGCCTTGATCTTCTCGAATTCCGTGACCATGCGCTGCTTGAGCTCAGGCGGCACCGGCTGCTGGAACAGCGTCTTGTCCAAGAACTTGTCGAGATTGTCGAAGCTACGGTCGCTCAGCACCTGATGGTCGATCGCGGCCATCCCGGCGCTGTTGCCGTGGCCGTAGCCGAAGGTCTTGACCAAGTAATCGGACACGGCATGCGCGTTGACCGCACTGAGGAAATCATAGGCCTGATCGAGCTTGCCCGGCGCATCCTTCATCAGCACATAGCCGCACACCCAGGTGGATATGCCTTCCCTGGTGTCGCGGTTCATGGCGATCGGCATGCCTTGGCCCTTGAGCGTCACGAAGGTCTCATTCCAGCCCCAGACGAGGTCGACCTCATTGCCGGTAAAGGCCTGGTTGAGGTCGGTGTCGTCGGTCCAGTAAAAGCGGATGTTCTTGTGGACGTCACGCAGGAAGGCGGACGCCTCCTGGAACTGCGCGTCGGTCATCTTGGTCCAGTCCTTGAGGCCGATGACCAGGCTGGCCAGCGCATAGGCGTCATCGACATTGTCGCCGATGGTGACGCGGCCCTTGAATTTGGGATCGGCGAAAATCTTCAGCGACTGCGCTTCCTCCGCCGTGACCTTGTCGGTGCGGTAGAGCAGCGAAGTGTTGCCCCAGTCGAACGGCATGAACCAGGCCTTGCCGTCGGCGGTGACGGCGAGATCCTTCATCGCCATGATGCCGGGATTGAGATCCTTCCAGCCGGCGATCCGCGAGGTGTCGAGCGGTTGCAGAATGCCGGCCGCGCGCCACTTGGTCACGCTTTGCGAGCAGGGGTGGGCGATGTCGGCCTTGAAGCCGGCGCGCATCTTCTGGAACGCTTCCTCCTCGTCGCCGAAGAAAGCAAAGGTCGGCTCGGCGCCGTATTTGGCGGTGTAGTCGGGGTGCAGCAACGGATCTTCATAGCCTGACCAGTCGAACACGACGAGATCGCCGCCGCCTTCGGCATAAGCAAGCACGGCGCCGGCGCCGACTGTAAGAGCAGCGGCAAGGGCGAGGCGGCGAAGCATGGAATTCATGGCGCGAAACTCCTCATCGCGAAAAGCGGCCGGGCGACGTTACGGAATTTCAGCGGCCTTGGCGAGACCGTCTGCCCGGCGCACTGACAGGCAGACGGAGGAGGCCGGACAGAGCTTTAGTAGCCTGCCTTGATCTTCTCGAATTCGGCGATCATCTTGAGCTTGAGCGACGACGGCACGGGCGATTGGAACAGGGTCTTGTCGACGAATTTCTGCACGTCGTCATAGCCCTTTTCTTTCAGGATCGCCGGGTCGACGCCGGCCATGCCCTTGGCGTTGGCCTGGCCATAACCCCAGTCCTTGACCAGCACCTTGGCGGTCTCGGGATCGTTGATCGCGTTGAGGTAGTCATAGGCCTTGTCGACATTGCCGGGTGCGTCCTTGAACAGCACGTAGCCGCAGACCCAGGTCGAGATGCCTTCGTCCGTATCCTTCTTGGACTTGATCGGCACACCGGCAGCGACGGATTGTACCGTGGCATCGTTCCATGCCCAGGCGAGATCGACCTCGCCGCCGCTCAGCAACTGCACGACGTCGGTGGTATCGGTCCAGTAGGAGCGGACATTTTTGTGCACCTGACGCAGGAAGTCGGAAGCCTGCTTGAACTGGTTGTCCGTCATCTTGGTCCAGTCCTTGAGCCCGATGGCAAGGCTGGCCAGCGCATAGGCGTCGTCGACATTGTCGCCGATTGAGACCCGCCCCTTGAACTTGGGATCGGCGAAGGCCTTCAGCGACTGCACATCCTTCGCGTCGATCTTGTCGGAGTTGTAGGTGAGCTGGGTGTTGCCCCAGTCCCACGGCATGAACCAGGCCTTGCCGTCCGAAGTGGTGGCCAGATCCTTCATCGCCATGATGCCGGGATTGAGATCCTTCCAGCCGGTGATTTTCGAGGTGTCGATCGGCTGCAGCAGCCCCGCCTCGCGCCACTTTGTCACGCTCTGCGAGCAGGGATGGCCGAGATCGGCCTTGAAACCGGAGCGCACTTTCTCGAAGGCTTCGTCCTCGTCGCCGAAGAAGGCGAAGGTCGGCGAGTCGCCGTTCTTCTCGACATATTTGGGGTGGAAGCTCGGGTCCTCATAGCCGGACCAGTCGAACACGATCAGGTCCTTGTCGGCGGCGACCGCAATCGCCGCGGCCGAACCAGCCAGCGTCGCCGTCAGCGCCAATGTCAGTGTCAGGCGTCGGGTTATTCTTTTCATGCTGTTCCATCCTCTTTGTTTTTGATTGTTCGCTCCGGCTTGGATCTGCCGGTTGTTGTCAACGTCCGCTGCCCGGCCGGTAGTGTTTCGGAAAGGCGGCCGACAGGAATTCGTTTGCCGCCTGCAGCGCGCTCTCACGGGTGACGTCCTCGGTCCCCATCATCAGCCGCAGCCACAAGCCCTCCAGCATGGCGCTGAGCGCGAGCGCCATGACCTGCGGCTCATAGGCATAACCACCGCCCTGCTTGAGCGTGGCACAGAGGTCGATGAAGATCTTCTGGTAGGCCGCGTCGCGTGCGCCGCACAGCGCCTGGTAGGTCGGCCGCGACTTGGCCTCGCCCCAGAACGCGCACCAGGCCGCGAGCTTGCGCTTGTTGCAGATCGAACGGTCGAAATCGGCGGCGACCAGCGCCCGCAGCTGCCGGGCTGGATCCTCGCCGGCCTTGGTCAGCGCGACGCGCCAATGCGCCGCATATTCGTCGGCCATATAGGCAAGCGTGGCGACGAGCAGCTTCTCCTTGCTCTCGAAATGGAAGTTGACGATGCCGCGCGACAGGCCGGCGCCGTCAGCGACATCGGCCATCGTCGTTTCCGAATAACCGCGCTTGGCCAGCGAATCGATGGTCGCTTCGATCAGCTGCTGTTGCCTGACCTCCTTCGACGCCTTGCGGCCGCGTTTTTCCGGTTCGGTTTTTCCAGACGTGTCGGAGGATCGCTCTTCGCGCGCTGCAGCTTTCATCGGTGCCGTCATGCTCCACATTGCCGGCTATCCCACCACAGCCGGCTTCCACCCGCGAAGATGAGTGGGACGGTGCTCGCCACTGTCAAGCACCTTCTGCATGGCCTCCCAGGTTCGTATGTTCTTGTCGATATAGGCCGCTCCGACTGCGGCTGCCGCCGTCTGGTAGAGCGGGCCTTTCAGCCTTTCCAGCTCGCCGCGCGCGACCTTGCGATACCAAGAATTGCGGTCTCTGACGGCGACATCGGCAAAGCCGGCGCTGCGCATCGCTTGCGCATAGCGTGCCGGCGAGGCCATGGCGAAGGACATGCCTTCGGCCGCGACATAGGCCTTCATCTCAGATGACGGCTCGCCGTCATGGCCGATCAGCCAGTCGGAGGCGGCAAAGACGCCGCCCGGTTTCAGCACGCGGAAGATTTCGGCAAACAGCGCGTCCTTGTCACGCACATGCAAAAGCGCGTCCTTGGAGAACACAACATCGAAGGCGCCATCGGTGAAAGGCAGCGCTCCGGGTGACGCCTGGATGAAGCTGGCGCGGTCTGAGAGCCCGCGTGCAGCAGCCCGCGTTCTGGCCGCCTCGATCACCGGGCGTTCGATGTCGAAGCCGGTGGCATGGGCTGCACCGTGGCGCTCGATCAGATGCAACGCGATGCCGCCGGAGCCGCAGCCTATGTCGAGGATCGTCTTGCCCTTGAGCGACAGGCCTTCGACCACCCGGTCGACCTCGTCGGGTCCGCCCGGCGACAGATAACCCTCGCCCCACAGCGCCTCGAGGAAGCGGATCGCGGCGTCGTCATATTCCGGCTCGCCATCTGCCGTTTCGATCATCAGACTTTAAGTCCCATCAGCCGAATTGCGCAGGTTCGAATGCCGGCAAAGCGTAGCGTATTAACAGGAAAACGCAATATAATTTGTTGAACATTCATTCAGAACGGCTGGACAGAATAGCCGCTGCCGTGCCAAATTCCGCGCATTCGGCGACAAATCACGCGAAAAATGAAGGGTCGAGCACCATGAAGGCTGGGCGCGAATGAAAGCTTGGGATGCGATCGTCATCGGCGGCGGACACAACGGCCTGGTCAACGCCTGCTATTTGCAACGCGCCGGGCTCGACGTGCTGGTGGTGGAAAAGAACGACTGGGTCGGCGGCGCCGCCACCAGCCGCGAGCTGACGCCGGGCTTCCTCTACTCCAACTGCTCCTATGTCTGCTCGCTGTTTCGCCCCGAGATCATGCGCGACCTCGAACTGCCGCGCTTCGGCTTGCAGGTGATTTCCTATGAGGGCGGCGCCGTGTTCACGCGCGATGGCGACTACCTCGCCAACTACCGCGATCACGATGCGCACCGGCGCGAATTTGCCCGCTTCTCCAGGCGCGACGCCGAGGCCTATGACCGTTATTCGCGCGACGTGACGCGGCAGTGCCGCTTCATCCAGCCGCTGCTGATGCGCACCGCACCGGACCCGACCAGTCTCAAGCCGCGTGACCTCGGAGAGCTTCTCTATCTCGGCAGGAAATTCGCCGGCCTGTCATCAGAAGAAATGGCGCTGACGCTGCGCTTCTGGACCATGTCGATCTCGGAATTCCTCGACGAATATTTTGAGACCGATGTCATCAAGGCGAACTTCGCTTTGTCCGGCATTATCGGTACCGCGCTCGGGCCGATGTCGCCCGGCACGGCCTACGTGCTGCTGCACCACTATATGGGCGAGGTCGACGGCTCGGTCGGCGCCTGGGGCTATGCGCGCGGCGGCATGGGCGCTGTCACCAAGGCGCTCGCCGCTTCCTTCGAGGGGTCCGGCGGCACCATCCGTACCGGCGCCGAGGTCGACCATGTGCTGGTGAGCCGAGGCAAGGCCAAGGGCGTGGTGCTGGCCGGCGGCGAGGAGGTCTACGGCAAGCTCGTCGTCTCCAACGCCGACGCCAAACGCACATTCCTGAAACTGGTCGAGGAGAAGGAACTGCCCGATATTTTCCTGCGTCGGGTCAGGAACTTCAAGGTCCGCGGCTCGTCCGGCAAGGTCAACATCGCGCTGGATTCGCTGCCCGATTTCCCGGCACTGCCGAAGGATTCGCCCGTTTATCGCGGCGACATGCATTTCACCGACTCCATGGAGCGCATGGAGCGCGCCTATGACGACTGGAAGGCCGGTCGCTGGTCGGCCGACCCATTCCTCGACATGGTCATCCCAACGACGCTCGACCCGACCATGGCGCCGCCGGGCAAGCATTTCATGAGCTGCTTCGTGCAGTACGCGCCGCCCAAGGTGAACGGCCGCGACTGGACCGATACCGACCGCGACGGCTTCGCCGAAAGCGTGGTCGCGCAGATCGCGGAATACTCGCCGGGCTTCCGCGACCGCATCGTTCACATGGAGGTTCGCACGCCGCGCGAGATCGAAGCCGAGGTTGGGCTGACCGAAGGCAATATTTTCCAGGGCGAGCTGACCTTCGACCAGCTGCTGTTCAACCGGCCGGTGCCGGGCTACGCGCAATACCGTTCGCCGGTCGGCGGGCTCTATATATGCGGATCCTCGACCCATCCCGGCGGCGGCGTCATGGGCGCGCCCGGCCGCAATGCGGCAGCCGAAATCCTGCGCGATCTCGCCAAATCGACCTCCCATATGAGCCCGGCCCATGACGTCATTTGATGCCATCATCATAGGCGGCGGCCATAACGGCCTTGTCGCTGCCGCCACTCTGGCGAAAGCCGGCCGCAAGGTGCTGGTGCTGGAAGCCGCTGGCGATGTCGGCGGCGCGGCGCGCACCGAAGAGTTTGCGCCGGGTTTTCGGGTCTCCTCGATCGCGCATGTGCTGAACCGCCTGCACCCCGACGTGGTGAAGACATTGGAGCTGGAGAAACACGGGCTGCAGGTCACCCGTACAGACTTCATGCCGTCGGTCGCCTTGGCGAAGGACGGCCCGCCGCTTGTCCTGCATGGCGCCTATGGCGAAGTGCTGACCGGCTCCACTCCGTCCGAGCAGTCCGCCTGGAAGGAATTGCGCGCGCAACTCATGCGCTATGCCGGCATCCTGAAACCGTTCCTGTCGCGGCGCCCGCCCGATCTCGGTGGCATGTCGCTGCTTGAAACGGCAGCGCTCGGCCAGACGGCCGTGGCGCTGAAAAAGCTCGGCAAGGAAGACATGCGCGACTTTCTGCGCGTTCTCCTGATGAACGTCGCCGACCTGCTCGACGAGCAGCTTGCCGATATCAGGCTGAAGGGCCTGCTTGCCTTCGACGCCACGCTTGGTAGCCATCTCGGCCCGCGTTCGCCGACCTCCCTGCTCGGCCTCTACTATCGGCTGGCCGGCGAGACCGGCGGTGCGGCAGGGGCACAGATGCTGCCGAAAGGTGGCATGGGTGCGGTCGTCGCCGCGATCCGCGCGGCGGCGGAGAAAGCCGGCGTCACCATCCGCACGGCAGCGCCCGTGGCCAGAATAGTCGTCGAGAAAGGCCGCGCCCTCGGCGTGACCCTCGACGGCGGCGAGGTGCTGCACGCCAGAACGATCGTCTCCGCCGTCAACCCGGCGACGACCATGCTCGATCTCGTCGGTCCGCGCGAGATCGACACGGGTTTCGTGCGCAAGGTAAAAAATATCCGCATGAAGGGCGACGCTGCCAAGCTCCATCTGGCGCTCGATCGGCCACCGCAATTTTCCGGCGTCGACGCCGATAATCACAAGGGCCGTCTGGTCATCGCGCCCTCGGCCGACCATGTCGAGCGCGCCTTCAACCCGTCAAAATATGGCGAGTTCTCAGCCGAACCGGTGATGGAGATCACACTGCCCTCGCTCTCCGACCCGTCGCTCGCGCCAAGCGGCGCCTGCGTGCTGTCGGCGATCGTGCAATACGCGCCTTATGCGCTGAAAGAGGGTTGGGATGCCGGCAAGCCGAAATTTCTCAAGGCTGTTATGGCGCAGCTCGAAGCCTACGCCCCCGGTATCGGCAAGTCCGTGCTGCATGCCGAGCTTTTGACGCCAGCCGATATCGAAGCCAACTACCGCATGCCGGGGGGCCATTGGCACCACGGCGAATTGCAGGCCGACCAGATGTTGATGTCGCGGCCGGTCTCCGGCTGGTCGGGCTACGACACGCCGATCGAGGGGCTGTTCCTGGCCGGCGCCGGTTCGCATCCAGGCGGCGGCGTTTCGGGTGCTCCCGGTTTTAATGCGGCGCGGCGCATCATAGCGACGAAGGGATGACCGGATGTTTCAGCCAGTCAACGCCGCACTCTACGGCGAAGGAATGCCGTGATGACGAGTCAGATCAACAACGCCGCCCGCACCCCAGCGCAGGGCCATTTCCGCACCTTGCGTCTCGGCACGCCGTTCCAGCCGCGCATCGATGCGCTGGCCAAAACTCAGGACTGGTACAATTGGGCCGGCTATCGCGCGCCGCATTCGCTGTGGGACGAGGAACTCGAATATTTCGCCATCCGCAGCCAGGCGGCTTTGTTCGACATCTCGCCGATGACCAAATACCGCATCGAGGGGCCGGATGCCGAAGCCTTCCTCGATCGCGTCACGCTGCGCGATGTCACCAAGCTGAAACCGGGCCGCGTCCACTACACCGCATGGTGCGACGACGAAGGTTTTGTCCTCGATGACGGCACGCTGTTCCGGCTGTCGCCGACCCGCTTCCGCCTGTGTTCGCAGGAGCGGCACCTGCCCTGGCTGCTCGACAGCGCCATCGGTTTCGAAGTGACCGTCGAAGAAGAGACTGAAAGCGTCGCTGGTCTCGCTCTGCAAGGCCCAACCTCCTTCGCCGTGCTGCGCGAGGCCGGCTTTGCCGGCGTTGAAAAACTCAAAGTGTTCGATCTCGCCGAGTTCCCGCATGACGGTAGCACCGTCACCATCTCACGCACCGGCTTCACCGGCGATCTCGGCTACGAACTGTTCGTGCCGGCCGAAAAAGCGCTCAGCCTCTGGGACCGCCTGATGAGGGCAGGCGAACTGCGCGGCATCCGCGCCATCGGCTACGCCGCCCTCAACCGCGCTCGGCTGGAAGCCGGCCTCATCGTCGCCAATGCCGACTTCACCACCGCCGAGCATGCCATTCGCGCCGACCGTCTGCGCATGCCGGACGATATCGGTCTCGGCTTTATGGTCGATTTGGGAAAAGGCCATTTCAATGGCCGCCGCGCCATGCTCGAAGCGCGCGCCAAACGCAAGCTGCGCCATGTGCTGGTCGGGCTGGAGATCGAAGGCAACATCCCGGCCGAACACGCCATCGTCTATCACAAGAAGCATCAGGAGGTCGGGCTGGTCAGCGCCGCCATGTGGTCGCCGATGGCCAAGCGCAACATTGCCATCGCCTCGCTGACGCGTCCCTATGGTGATAGGATGGTCGAAGACCTCTGGGTCGAGATCTACGCCATGCGCGAGTTGCAGTACCAGAAGCTGATGAAGCGGGCCAAGGTGGTGGCCCGTCCCTTCATCAAGCTCGACCGCCGCACCGCCAATCCGCCGGCGGATTTCTGATCATGGCCGACGAACCGGATGATGAGGCGGAAGCCGCCGAACAGTGGCAGCTGGTCAACACGCCGCTCGGCGAAAAATGGTCGGGTCGTACCCGCTATGCCGCCGCCATGTACTTCTACAAGCGCGGCGAAATGAGCGCCGAGACGCTCGAAGTCTACCGCGTCTGCGCGCGGCTGGACTGGGAGAACCCGCTGCCGATGATCAGGGATCGCGGCGGCCAGGATTGGCTGAAGCGCATGGGCGCTTAAGCCTCAGCCTATGGTTCTTTCGAGAACGTTCAGCCAGTTGCGATAGGCGATCTTCTCGATCAGCGCGCGTCCGAAGCCGCGCGCGGCCAGCGCATCTACCAGCTTTGGCAAGCCGGCAACGTCGCCGATGACCGCCGGGATCATGGCGCCGTCGAAATCGGAGCCGAGACCGACGCCGTCCTCGCCCAGCGCCTGCAGCAGCGAATCGACATGGCGCACCATGATGTCGAGGCTGGTGTCCGAGTTCATCCGTCCGTCTTCACGCAGGAAGCCGGTTGCGAAGTTGAGCCCGACCATGCCGCCGGTCTCGCGGATGGCGCCGAGCTGCCAGTCCGTCAGGTTGCGCGAATGGGTGCACAGCGCATGCACGTTGGAATGAGTGGCGACCAGCGGCGCATCGCTGAGCGCGGCGACATCGCGAAAGCCCTTTTCGTTGAGATGTGACAGGTCGACCATGATCTTGAGCTGATTGCAGGCCTTGACCAGCGCCTTGCCGGCATCGGTCAGCCCCGGTCCGGTATCGGGCGACGACGGAAAGCGGAACGGGACGCCATGGCCGAAGGCGTTGGGTCGGCTCCAGACAATGCCGAGCGAGCGCAGGCCGGCTTCGTAGAGCACGTCGAGCAAGGTAAGTTCGGGATCGATCGCCTCGACGCCTTCGATGTGAAACACCGCCGCGATCGAACCTTTCGCCATCGCCTCGCGAATGTCACCGGCACTGCGGCAGACGGTCAGCGCCCCCGCTCGCTCCAGCCGAAACAGGATCGAGGCCATGCCGATGGTGGAATTGAGCGCATCAGCGCGTGGCAGTTCCGGCGGCAATGGCTCATTGTCGCTCGGCGCCGGCGGCACCGCAGAGCGTTTGCTCTTCTCGACCGGCGGCGGGAAGATCGCGAACATGCCGCCGGCAAAGCCGCCCTTCTTGGCGCGCGGCAGATCTATATGACCGCCCTGCGTCCCCTCGATGAACAGCTTTTCGACGTCGGTGTCTTTCGACTGGTACAGTCGCAGCAGCGTGTCGTTGTGGCCGTCGAAGACGGGGACGAGATCGGATTCGGTCATCAGGAAGCCATTCGGTCAGTTGGCAGGAGCGGACGAACCGCAGCGAACTGTGTACTTAGGCAAGAAGGCCGAACTGCGCAAATGCCAGAGAGGTGTTCGCTCTTGTGGCTGAGCGACTCCGACCACCTGCCGGGTCCCCGCTGCTTCGCAGCGTCCCGGCGTCCGCCGGCCTTTCATCGTGCCATCGGCACGATGAATTCGCCTTCGGCGACCGGCAACTCACCCCACAAGGGGAGAAGGGAAAAAGGTCTATTGCTTCAGCACATCCGCCCATTCCGGATGGCGGCGGAACTGGGCGTTGGCGAAGGGGCAGAGCGGGATGATCTTCTTGCCCACTGCCCGCGCGTCCTCGATGGCGCGTGTGACAAGCCGAATGCCGGCGCCCTGGCCGCGAAACACGTCCGGCACTTCGGTGTGATCGATGATGATCTGGTGCTCGCCGATCTTGGTGAAGGTCATTTCCGCCTCGGCGCCACCGGGCCCGCGCAGGACATAACGTCCCTTCGAGCCGCGGTCCTCGAGTTCGATCTCAGGTAACTGGTCAGGCATCGCTTGCTCCTTCAACCGGCGCATCGGCAAAAAGCCGCTTCGCCGCTTCGATCTCGTTGGGCCGAATTTCGTGGCCGCCATCGTGCCACTCCACTGTGACATCGGCGCCATCGGCACGCAAATAGGCTTCCAGCCGCGACGTCAGGTTGGGCGGGCAAATCGGATCGTGTTTGCCGGCGGTGACCAAGATGCGGCGTCCGGCAAGGCTGCCCTGCACCTGCGGTTCGAACGGGATCAGCGGGTGCATCAGCACCGCCGCATCGAACAGCTCGGGCGCGGCGAACATTACCGACGCCAGGATGTTGGCGCCGTTGGAATAGCCGAGACCCAAGACCGAAGATGGTCTTGCCGCCGCCACCTGCGCCTTGATGAAACCGGCCATCTTGGCGGTCGCCCGCGCGAGGTCGTCCATGTCGTAGACGCCCTCGCCGGTGCGGCGGAAGAAACGCGCCGCACCATGCTCGGAAACATCGCCGCGCGGCGATACGATCGTCGCCTGTGGCGCGAGGTCGCGCCCGAGCGACAGCAGCTGGCTCTCGTCCGCGCCGGTGCCGTGAAAGACGAAGAGCAGCGGGCCGCCGGGCGAACCCGGCAGCGCTTTATGGATGTAAGCTTCCTTGCTCATCGTCTCAGCCTTCCAGCTTCTGCAGATGTTCTTCAAGATAGGGCCGCAGATGCTGGTGCTGCGTCGGCAGTTTCAGCGCCTCGCCGAGATGGGCGGTGTCCTCGTCGCGGTCGAAGCCCGGCTCATTGGTGGCGACTTCGAACAGCACGCCGCCCGGCGTTCGGAAGTAGATCGCCCAGAAATAGTCGCGGTCGATCACCGGCGTCACACCATAACCCGTATCGATCAGCGCCTTGCGCACTTCGAGCTGCTGGGCGCGGTTCTCCACCGCGAAGGCGACATGGTGGACCGAGCCGGCGCCGAGATTGGCAAAGGCCGCGGTAGGCAGCGATTCGATATCGACGACATCAGCGCCGTTGCCGTTCTTGATGGCGAGCCGGCTGACACTGCCGGACTTGTCCACTTGCTCATAGCCCATGAACTTCAACAGCTCTTCCGTGGCGCCACCATCCTTCAATCTGAGCGAGACCGAGTGGAAGCCGCGTATCGCCTCATCAGCAGGAATGCCGCCTTTCAACCATGGCGCGCGGCTGTCCGCTTTGTCTTCGACCAGCGCGAAACCGTCGCCGTCGGGACCGGCGAAGGCCAGCCGCTTCTCGCCGAACGTCTCTTCGCGGGAGACACCCGCAACGCCTTCATCGGCGAAGCGCTTTTCCCAATAGCCGAGCGTGCCGGCCGGCACCGAATAGGCCGTGGTACCGACTTCCCCGACGCCATGGCGGCCCCTGGCAATGTCCGGGAACGGAAAATAGGTCATCACCGAGCCGGGCGTACCGTGCTCGTCACCATAATAGAGGTGATAGACATCTGGCGCGTCGAAGTTGACGGTCTTCTTGACCCGGCGCAGGCCGAGCTTGTGCGTGAAGAAATCATTGTTCTGGCGCGCATCGCCGGCCATCGACGTCACGTGATGCAGGCCCTTGATCTGGTCGAGCATTGTCTTGCTCCTTCCCTTCGGTTTGCGGCTCTTGCCGCTGTCCACGCCTATATGAGTGGCCGCCCGGCAATGGCAAAGGCGGCAAACTCAGAATGGACTGTATCCTAATAGTGAACAGCAGGAAATTTTCGTTCACCATTTAAGCAAGACTGACAGGCTTGCGCTGCCGCCAAATTCCGGTTCATTGAACGTCTTCCCGACGTGACAGGATAGAGCATTGGCCGCGAAAAGCAGACGCCCGAACATCCTATTGATCTCCTGCGACCAATGGCGGGGCGATTGCCTGTCGGCTGCCGGCCATCCCGTGGTGAAGACGCCGAATGCCGATGCGCTCGCCGCCGAAGGCGTCCTTTTCATGCAGCATTACGGCGGCGCGGCGCCCTGCTCGCCGGCCCGCGCGTGCCTCTACACCGGCCTCTACCAGATGAACAATCGCGTCTGCCGCAACGGCACGCCGCTCGACGCCCGCCACGGCAACATGGCGCTTTCGGCCCGCGCCCTCGGCTATGATCCGACTTTGTTCGGCTACACCGACGTCTCGCCCGATCCGCGCACGATGGCGCCGGGCGATCCCCGGCTGAAAAGCTATGAGGGCGTGCTGCCCGGCTTCAGCGTTCGCCAGTTCCTGCCTGAGCATCAGAAACCATGGCTGTCATGGCTGAAGGCACGTGGCGTCGACACCAGCGCGGGCTCTCCCGGCATTCACCGCCCCGTGGGCGGGGAAGCGGGCGACGCCGTGACCAACGCGCCGCCTGTCTATTCCAGGGACGAGACGCCGACCGCTTTTCTTGCCGGCGAATTCATTCGCTGGCTCGACGAGCAGGATGCGCCATGGTTCGCGCATGTCTCCTTCATCAGCCCGCATCCGCCCTTTGTGGTGCCGCGGCCGTACAACACTCTGTATGATCCAGCCGATGGTCCTGCCTTCCGCCGCCAGGAAAGTTGGCAGGTGGAAGCTGAGAGCCATCCCTATCTGGCTTACGACCTTGGTCGCCAGAAGCGGAGAAGCTTCCGCCCCGGCACCGACGGCCACGTGCGCGACTGGGGCGACGACAACATCCGGGCCATCCGCGCGATCTATTACGGCATGATCTCGGAGGTCGACGCGCAGCTTGGCCGCATCTGGCAAGCGATCAAGAAAGCGAATGCATGGGATGACACCATCATCGTGCTGACTTCGGATCACGCGGAGATGATGGGCGACCATTTCATGCTGGGCAAAGGCGGCTTCTTCGACGGCAGCTATCACATCCCATTGATCGTGCGCGACCCACGACGCGGCAATGCAGCCGGCTCGATCGTCAACCACTTCACCGAGGCAGTCGACATCTTTCCGACTTTGCTCGATCTACTTGACGCCGACGCCCAGCTGCATCTCGACGGCCGCTCGCTAAAACCGTTCCTGCAAGATGAACCGCCTAAGGATTGGCGCGACGCGGCGCATTGGGAGTTCGACTTCCGCTCCATTGCCAGCGGTGAGGCCGGACGGCATTTCGGCATCGGCTCGCGCCAGTGCAACCTCGCCGTCATCCGTACGGAAAAATTCAAATACGTGCATTTCGGCGGCGGCCTGCCGCCGCTGCTCTTCGACATGCAGAAGGATCCGGGCGAACTGGCCAATGTTGCCGCCGACCCGGCCTATCTCAGCGTGCGGCTTGAATTTGCCGAGCGGCTGCTTGCCTGGCGCGCCGAGCATCTCGACCAGTCGTTGGCGCTTGCAGAGCTGACGGACGAAGGGGTGGTGGGTATGTGGGTAGGCAGTAGGCAGTAGGCAGTAGGCAGTAGGCAGTAGGCAGTAGAATGTTCTGGCGGCCTGATGCCTCGTCGGTTTCGCCTACTGCCCAATCCCCACTGCCTATTCCCTTACTGTACCATCATCCGCTGCTGGTCGCGCTTCTCGGCATAGCTGCCCTTGTCATAGGCGGCCTGCGCCTGCAGCTGCTCCTTGGTGAAGTTGGTGTAGAGATATTTGTTGCCGTCCTTGTCGGTCATGAATTTGAGCTTGTCCATGCCGACCGCGACCTCCTTGGCGCCGATGCCCAGAAAGCCGCCGACATCGATGATGACGGCATCTGGCTTGCTGTCGGGCGTGAGCACGACGTCGCCGATCTCGCCGACCTTGGCGTCGTTGGCGCCATAGACGGTGGTGCCCTTCAGGTCGTCGCCTCTGATGTTACCGACCGGCATTTCGGTCAATGTGGACTTGTCGATCGCTGCCGTTTGCGTCGGATCGGTAGCCTTTGTCCCGGCCGGAGCTTCCGCGGTCTTGTCCGCTGGCTGAGCATTGTCAGCCGGTGCAACGGCCGTCGGGGCAGCCGGAGCAGTCGGCTGCGTCGCGTCGGAGGTTGTCGTCACGGGCGCCGGATCATAGGGCTTCCGGTCGAAATCAGGCTGCGCCTGCAGTTCCTCCTTGGTCGTCTGCGCCACCAGCCAGCGATCGCCGTTCTTTTCGGCCCACCGCGCCTTGGCGAAATCATAGGTGACGTTCTTTTCACCCATGCCGAGGAAGCCGCCGACGCCGATCACCAGCGACTGCGCCTTGCCATCCTTGGTCAGCACGATGTCGTTGACGTCGCCGATATTCTGGGCATCGTCGCCAGTGCCATTGTAGACATTCTCGCCGATGATGTTGGTTGCGAGATTGCCGTCAGCGCGTTTCACCGCCGGTTCTGACGGCGCGGCGTTGAGATCAACCGGCTTCTGCGGGTCGTTCTGCGCCGTGGAAGCAGGCGCCGAGGCCGGATCGTAGGGCTTACGGTCGAAGTCGGGCAGCGCCGTCAACGCTTCTTTCGTCGTCTCGGCGACGAGCCAGCGGTCACCATTCCTCTCGACCCATTGCAACTTGCCGTAGTCGAAGGCGACGTTCTTGCTGCCTATGCCGAGGAAGCCGCCAACGCCGATAATGGCGGATTTCGCCTGGCCGTTTTCATCGAGGACGACGTCGCTGACGTCACCGATCTTCTGCGCATCGTCGCCAGTGCCATTGTAGACGGACTCGCCGATGATATTGGTCATCAGCGCGCCGTCGGCCTGTTGTGTCGCCGGCGCGATGGTAGCAGGGGCTTCAGCCGGCGCTGGGGTCGTCGCCGGGGCCGTCGTTGACTGCGCAAACGCACCGGTAGCGATCAGCGTTGCGAGTGCGGTCGTCGCGAACAGTGTGCGGATCATGATTAAGTCTCCTCTTGCGTGATCTCGTGCGCGCCGCAATCGGCAAACCACTTGCCGGGAGACCGAAGGCGGCGCCTCCAATGGGATCACAACGTTGTGACAAGGCGCTTGTTCCGAAAAAACGGGAGCATCGAAACACCCCGGGCAAGTCCGTGGAATCGCCGGACTTTCCACCCGGCCGATGGAACCTTTCCCAAGCTTGCCCGTTTCAGCCTGCGGCTGGCATTCCGGCCACTAAAAAAGAACACGGAGCGGGGCATGCGATTTGCAGCGGTGCTGAACCGGGACGGCGGCACCTTGCGGACCACCGATCTTTCCGCGCTAACCGACCGCATGCGCCAGACGCTTGAGACGGCTGGTCACTCCATCGATATCGACATCGTCGCCGGCAAGGAGATTGTCGCGGCGCTCGACAAGGTCGCCGCGCGACGCGACATCGACGTCGTGCTGGCCGGTGGCGGCGACGGCACCATTTCGGCCGCCGCGGGGCGGCTGATGAATGGCAAGAAGGCGCTGGCCGTCCTGCCTGCAGGAACCATGAACCTGTTCGCCCGCGGCCTTGGAATTCCGCAGACCATCGATGGCGCGCTGAAGTCCTTTGCCGACGGCGAGATCATGGCGGTCGATATCGCGAGCGCGAATGGCCGGCCGTTCGTGCATCAGTTCTCGATCGGCCTGCACGCCAGGATGGTGAAGCTGCGCGACAATATGGAATTCGCCTCGCGCCTGGGAAAGATTCGCGCCTCGGCCAAGGCCGCTTGGACGACGATCAACAATCCTCCAGCCATGAAGGTGACATTGACGGTCGGCGAAGCCGAAATCGTGACCCGCATCAGCGGCATCGGCATTTCCAACAATCTGTTTGGCGAAGGCCATCTGCCTTATGCCGACAATCCTGCCGGCGGCGTGCTCGGCATCTATGTAACCGTGGCGCGGCAGCGTGGCGAGCTGGTCAGGGCGCTCTTCGACATGGCTCGAGGCAGGTGGCGCGACAGCGACCATGTCGAAACTCATCAGGCCGACAAGGCAATCGTGAAAATCCATACAGGGAGCAAGAAATTCGGCGCCGTCATCGACGGCGAACTGGTCAAGCTGGAGCGTGAAACGACAATCCAGATCCACCCTGGCGCGCTGAACGTCCTGGTTCCGGCGCAAGCCGCCCAGGCAAAGGCCGCCTGATGCGATTACGAATGACGAGGAAAACCCTAGCCGCCCGACTGCCCCTCGCCTGCTGGCGCGCTCTGGTCGGCCGGCGCGGTCTGGCCGGTGGGCTGCCCCTGGCTTTCAGGGGTATCTGGATCGATCTTTTGGCCATAAATCTCGGCCGCTCCCCAAGCAATGAAAGCCAGGAGCAACGCGGCGACCAGTATGCGCAAGCCGTGCCAACCCCAGCGCCCCTGACGGGCTTTGTTTTCAGGGGCGATCTTGGTCATCGGCGGCGTTCCTATCGTGCAACCGGCATGGTGGATAAAACCATCGCTGGCGAAACATGGTGGGGTAACGATTGCTTGCTACAAAAGTTCCGGCGCGCGACGGCCGCGCAAGATGCGCGCCACCGCGGGTGGGGCCTGCAAGCGAGGGGGCTTGGTGGATAGCAAGGTGCCGAAGCAGGTTTGTTTGCCGGTTGAAGTCCGCCGCGCCGTGGTGGCGCCGGAGCGGCTTGCCGTACTGCACGGGCTTGACGCGATCGACACCGACTCCGATCCCGACTTCGATCACATCACCGACCTTGCCGCAGCCGTGATGCAGGCGCCGATCGCGCTCGTCACGCTGCTCGACACCGAACGACAGTGGTTCAAATCCTGTGTCGGCTTTAACGAGACCGAAACCGCGACCGACATATCGTTCTGCGCCCATACCATTGCCGCCGGCGACGAGCCGATGGTGGTGCCGGATGCCAGCATGGACCCTCGCTTCTCCCGCAACCCGCTGGTCACCGGCGAACACCATGTCCGCTTTTATGTCGGCGCGCCGATGGTGGTCGCCGGCGCGCGCGTCGGCACGGTGTGCGTACTCGACCGGGAGCCGCATGAATTTCCGTCCGCTGCCGCGCTCGATCATTTGAAATCGCTGGCCAGCCTCGCCGCCAGCCTGTTTGCCCTCAAGGACGCCACCCGCAGCGGCGCCATTGCCACGGCTGCTTTGGCGCAGGAGGAAAAGCGCCGAGCCATAGCGCTCGACGCCGCCTCGCTCGCCAGTTGGGCCTGGGATATCCGCACCGACATGATCGAATGCGACGTGCGTTTGTCGGAGCTGTTCAACCTGCCGCGTTCGAACCGGCTGCGGGCGCGCGACATTCTGGCCGCCATCGACCCGCGCGACGTCTACCAGACCGAGACGCGCTTTCGCGATGCCCTGACCGGCAGCGACGACTATTTCGGCGAATACCGTGTCAAAGGCTTCGATCCGCCGCGCTGGATAGTCACCCGCGGCCGCGTCATCGAGCGCGACGGCGAAGGCAAGCCGACGCTTATCTTTGGCGTCAACTACGACATCTCGGAACGCAAGCTCGGCGAGGACCGACAAAGGCTGCTGCTGCGCGAACTCAACCATCGGGTCAAGAACACGCTGGCGACGGTGCAGGCGCTGGCGACGCAGACCGTTCGCCACGCTCGCCGCCCAAGCGAATTCCTGGAAGCCTTCGGCGCCAGGCTGCAGGCGCTGGGCGCTGCCCATAACCTGCTGTCGGATCGCGAATGGCGCGGCATCGGTATTCGCGAACTGATGCAGATCGAGGTCAAGCCGTTCGATTCGGCAGAACGGCCGCGCATCGTGATCTCCGGTCCGGAGCTGCTGCTTTCGCCTGACCAGGCGGTGGGGCTCGGCCTGATCATGCACGAACTGGCCAGCAACGCGCTGCAATACGGATCGCTGTCGGTTGGCTCGGGGAAGGTCGATGTCGACTGGAAGGCGGCGGGCAAGAAAGGCGCGCGCCGCCTTGTGCTGACCTGGAGCGAAAGCGGCGGGCCGAAAGTCGACCCGCCGGAACGCCAGGGCTTCGGCTCTATCCTGATCCGCCGCAGCCTCGCCAAGGTTTTATCGAGCGAAGTGACCCACGAATTCCGCAGCGAAGGCGTGTTCGCCGAAATATCGATGCCGCTTGAAGATCTGCCGGCTTAAAGCAATTTCAGAAGTGCGAAGCGGTTTTCCCGGGAACAGCGTATCAGCGCGCGCGCTTTAGTCGGCTTCGCTGTCCGGATCGCCCCGGTCCGGCTTGACGTTCTCACGGTAGATGGCATAGGCCGCGAGCGCGATCATCGGGCCGAGAATGACGCCCTTCCCGCCTTTCCCCTTGAGCAAGGCCGGCAGCACGGCAAGCGCCGCGGTGATACCGAGCGCCTTCAGGTCGGCATTGCGCCTTCGCGCACGTCGGCGCGCACGCGTTCCAGCCGCAAGTTGATGAATGAGCACGATAAGCCCGGCCAGTACCAGGAAACCAGCCGCGAAGCCGAGACAGGCGGCCATCGAGCCATAACGGTCAGCCGCCCAGATGTAGGCCGCCCCCAGGAGAAACCCGAGGCCGCACAGGGCAGCGACGGCGGCGAACCCGTAGACGATTGCCGCCGTGCGCGCGCGGCGCATGGCGGCAATGGCTTCACCCGAGGCCAAGGCCGAGATAAGCGGTGCCAGCATGCCCATCTCTGTCGAAACTAGCGCCGGGCAAGAAGCGCAAACAGGAAGCCGACGCCGGCCGCGATCGCCAGTGAAGTAACTGGCTTCTCGCGCACATTGGCCGTGATCTGGGCCTCAAGATCCTTGGCGTTGCCACGCAGGCTGTCGAAGACGGCTTCACCCTGGGCGCGCAACTGGTCGACGCCTTCGGCAGCAGCGCGCCGCGCCGTGCCGTAACCATGTTCGCCGGTCTTGGCCAATTGCTTGGTCAACTTTTCGATATCCGCCTTCAACTGCCGAATGTCGGCTTCGAGGTCGGCGTTCGTCTGACTTTCGTTGGCGGTTTTTCCTGCGGCAGTTGCCATTCTAAACTCCTTGCGTTTGCTTGGCTTCAAACGCCCGACACACGTCATGGTTCCGAAATCGGAGACCGTATCCATGAAAGGGTGTTTGCAAGTGCGAGTCCAGCCCCAGATGGAGGCCTGCCTGTCAGATCAGCGGCCGACGGCCTTCGCTTAGGCCCTCCCAGCGCGCGAGATCCTTCAGCCCCTCCCCATCGATCACTTCGCAACCGCCGTCGCGCCAGGCGATCAGCTTGCGATCGATGAGCTTGCGGATCGTCTTGTTGGTGTGGACCAGCGACAGGCCGAGCGTATCGGCGACATGCTGCTGGGTAATCGGGATTTGCACCGGCGCCTTGCCGTTGAGCCCGACTGCCGCCGCGCGGCTGGCGATGAAGGCAATGAGATAGGCGGTGCGCTCGACCGCCGTACGCCGGCCGACGCTGAGCAGGTTCTCGTCCAGCATGCGCTCCTCGCGCGACGCCAGCCAGGTAATGTCGTAGGCAAGGCCCGGATGGTTGCGGTAGAGCTCGTGCAGGTTTTCACGCTCGAAGACGCACAACAGCATGGGCGACAGCGCCTCGACCGAGTGCTGCATTTCGCCCATCAGGCTGCCCTGCAGCCCGATAAGATCGCCGGGCATGGAGTAGTTCAGGATCTGGCGCCTGCCGTCCGACAACAGTTTGTAGCGGAAGGCCCAGCCCGAAAGCACGGTGTAGAGATGAGCACTTTGGCTGCCTTCGACCAGCACTGTGGCGCCCTTGTCGACGGCCAGTTCGCCCTTCTTGAACATGCTGACATAGGCAAGCTCCTGCTTCTCGAATTCCCGGAACACCGGCAATGGCCGAAGCGGGCAGATCTCGCATGGGTACTGACGGCTGGAAAACGAACGACCATTCTGGCCAGACATTTCGATCCCTCTTTCGAAAGTCTCTTGCCAGAGACTGAGTGCTACGCCTTGTAAGGCCGCGGTTCCGCTGCCGACGGCATGTCTTTTTTAAATGACAGGATGGCAAATAGCGATCATGACTCGCTACACTCCACTGAGGCGAATTCGAAGCTCGCTTGTGGAGTAGAGCCGGTGGGCGAACTTTTCGGATTAAGGCCTGACCGATCCCCCAAGGTCCGCGATGCGGTTGACTGGAGTCACTGTACCCGATGCTGCAAGAATTGAGGAGAGATTGCCAAGTGCCGCCATTGCTTGAGGGATTGCGAATTCTTGTCTTGGAGGATGAATTCCTGATCGCCATGGATGTCGAGCAGCTTTGCCGCGACCATGGCGCGAACGACGTAGTGATTGCCCGCGCTCTGGCCGAGATCGATGAGCAGAAGGTCGTTGGCGAGTTCGACGCCGCTATCGTGGACCTCATGCTGGGCGGAACGTCCACACTCGATTTCGCCGCGCGGTTGCGCCAATCGGGCCTGCCGTTTGTCTTTGCCTCCGGCTATTCGGACCCCGATGAGATCAAAGGGTCTTTTCCCGGCATCCGCCTGGTCACCAAGCCTTATTCGGGGACCGATCTCGTCGAGGCTCTGGCGGCGGCCTGCGGCCGCGCGCCAGTCTGAGATATCTTCGATGCGTATGTGTAGAGAGCCCAGGCCCGCAAACGGGGCCTCCGCCGTCAGGCAGCGTTTGAACCCGTCACCTGGGACGAGATCGCGTCCGGCCCGTATTCGTCTTCGCCGGAGATTTTGAGGATCTCCTGCAACCGTGTGCGGGCCCGGCTGACCCGGCTCTTGATCGTTCCGACCGCACAGCCGCAGATTTCGGCGGCCTCTTCATAGGAAAAGCCTGAAGCGCCGATGAGGATGATGGCTTCGCGCTGGTCCTCGGGGAGTTGCTCGAGCGCGCCGCGAAAATCCTTGAGGTCAAGCTGGCCGTGCTGAGCCGGATGAACGGCAAGCCTGGCCGTCATGATGCCATCGCTGTCCTGCACCTCGCGGCCGCGCTTGCGCATCTGGGAATAGAACTCGTTGCGCAGGATGGTGAACAGCCATGCCTTGAGATTTGTGCCGGGCTGAAAGCTCTCATGCTTGTCCCAAGCCTTGACCAGCGTCTCCTGCACCAGATCGTCGGCCTTGTCGGCATTCTGCGTCAGCGACACGGCAAAGGCCCGCAGGCTCGGGATCGAGCCGAGCAGGTCGGTCTTGAACCCTTGTGAGACAGCTGCCATGCCTCAGTCCTTCTTCTGTGCGGGTTCGGCCTTTTCCAGTTGGCTGAGCAACTGGGCAAAGCGATCCGGCACATTGTCCGAGACCAGCTCGTCATAATACTGTTTGAGTTTACGGCCAATTTCCGAATTCGCCCCGAGCGGGTCGCCGGAATTGGCCCGGCGCCTGTCAGCGGCGCCAGCCAGCGTTTCTTTATTCATGTCCTTCATTTCGCCCTTAAATCCAGCGCCCCGAGCCGCCCCATTACACAACGCAAAGCGGCCCCCTCGTCTGGTTGCCCATCGCACCACAAACGTCGCCCGTGCAGTTTCGTTCCACAAGTGTCGGAACTTTTTCGCAAAACCCGCGTTTGGATGTTGGGGCTTGCAATCAGCTTGACCTGCAATCTATGCAATCACGTCATCTGAGGGAGACGTCTACCATGAGCCTTTCCGCAACCATCGCTCCGCACCTGCCGTTCCTGCGCCGCTTTTCACGCGCCGTATCCGGATCGCAGGAGAGTGGCGATGCGCTGGTCGCCGCGATGCTCGAAGCCATCATCGCCGACGTCGACATCTTCCCGCAAGCGTCAAGCGACCGCATCGCGCTCTACAAGGTATTCGCCAAACTGTTCACCTCCATTGCCATCCGCGTTCCGCAGGAGCAGGCGCAATCGGCATGGGAGCAGCGCGCCGCCGCCAATCTGAACGCCATTGCGCCACGGCCACGCCAGGCTTTCCTGCTGGTCGCGGTCGAAGGCTTCGGTGAAGACGAGGCAGCTGAAATTCTCGATGTCGACGCCAAGGAATTCTCCGAACTGCTTGCCCAGGCGAGCAATGAGATCTCTCGCCAGGTGGCGACCGATGTGCTGATCATCGAGGACGAGCCGCTGATCGCCATGGACATCGAGGAAATGGTCGAGAGCCTCGGCCACCACGTGGTCGGAACCGCGCGCACCCATACCGAGGCGGTGGCGATGTTCGGCAAGACAAGGCCGAAGATGGTGCTGGCCGACATTCAGCTTGCCGATGGCAGCTCGGGTATCGATGCGGTCAACGAAATCCTGTCGTCGACTTCGGTGCCGGTAATCTTCATCACCGCCTTCCCCGAACGTCTGCTGACCGGCGAGCGGCCGGAACCGGCCTTCCTCGTCACCAAGCCGTTCAATCCCGACATGGTAAAGGCGCTGATCAGCCAAGCGCTGTTCTTCGACCGGCAGGCCAAGGCCGCCGCGTGAAGTAGGGCCTTCAATCTCCAACTTTTCGCCGCCTCGCAGCGTTGCCGGCACTGGCGATCGCCAAACCGGCGATCAGCGGCTGCCCGTCGCTCCGTATGGGACGCACGCGCGTGAATCAATTCGCATCCGGGCCTCTTCCAAAGACCTTCTTTTTCGGGAAATGGTGGAACAAACAGCAATCACTCACGTTTTTGATCCAGTATCGGAAGGAGACAGATCATGCTCTACTGGGCGCTCGTATTTCTCGTCGTGGCGATCATCGCCGGCGCGCTTGGTTTCGGCGGCATCGCCGGTACCTCGGCCGGTATCGCGCAAATATTGTTCTTCATCTTTCTCGCCTTCCTCGTCATCTCGCTTCTGGCCGGCCTGTTCAGACGGGCATCGTAGGAGCGGGCGAACACTGGAAGCCGCACCCCTCAAACGGTTTCCAGCCACCGCCGGGCGATGTCCTTCAACGGGACATCGTCCGGCGGACCTTTTCTGGGGACCTACTCAGGAACTGAGTTCAAGTGAATCGTTCAGTCCTGATCAGGTGGACAGGTGATTGATGCGTTCTATTGGCGGAGGCGAGAGCGGACAGGGCGACGAGGTGATCGCACTGCACCCGGCTGAAAGCGGAATGCAGCTTGGCCGGGCATTGCTTCACGCTCTGCACAATGCCGGCATTTCCGTCCTCTATCAGGATCGTGAATTGAAGACTGTATGGGCCCGCAACATGCGCGCGCCGTGGGTCTCAGACACAGCCGACAGCAACGGCGCGCTGCCACCGGCGCAGGCTGAACAAATCGCCGCCGCCAAAGGCAATGTGATCGCTTCCGGCAATCCGGAACGCCTTGAACTGAGTGTACCCACCGGTGATGGCATGCGCTGGTTCCAGGTATGGGTCGATGCCGATCGGGGCCATCGCGGCGACGTGCAGGGCGTCGTCACCACGATGGTGGAAACCACCGAGCAGAAACGCCGCGAACAGACGCTGAAGACGCTGTTGCGCGAAGTCAGCCACCGCTCCAAGAACCTGTTGGCCATCATCCAGAGTATTGCCACCCAGACCGGCCGCTATTCCGAGACACCCGACGATTTCCTGAAGCGCTTTCGCGGCCGCCTGCAGTCACTGGCTTCCTCCCAGGATCTGGTAACGTCGTCGAACTGGCGGGGTGCAGCACTTCGCGAGCTTATCCGCGGCCAGGTCGTTCGCTACGGCGCCGATCCCGCGCAGAGCCTGCGCTTCAATGGCGTCAACCCCTACCTCAATCCCAACGCGGCCATTCATATTGGACTGGCAATGCACGAACTCGCCGTCAATTCATTCAGCTACGGCGCCCTGGCGCGGCCGGACGGCTTTGTCGAGGTAACCGCCGATCTGTCGAACGTCGCAGAGGCCGCAGACAAGCCGGCTTTGTCGCTGACCTGGGTCGAGGCCATTGTCGCCAATGATAACAGGCGCACCGAGAAACGCTTCGGCAGCGTTGCCCTCGAACGTGTCGTGCCGGCATCGCTGAACGGCACGGCGACGCTGGAGATCACCAGTGAGCGCCTCGAATATCGCCTCGTCGTTCCGCACGGCAATTTCGAAACCGAATGAGCGGCGGGATTCCTTAACCGGCTGTTCACCATAAAATCCGATGCTGTGGTTCCCAGAGATTGCTGGATCTTGACCGATTCAACCGATGTTTCGGCCGCAGCCTGCAACGCGAGTATGGGAGGAATGATCATGACGGTTGCCGATATGAACAGGCTGGAGCAGGCCGCCCGGGTGTCGATGAGCGGCTTTCAGGATCCTGATGCTTCAGCCTCGCCTTTGCAGCACGCCTGGCACCCCTTGCTTCGCTTCGCCGCTGTCGCGCTCGTCGCCGCTGTTGTGCTGATCGTGGCGTCGCAATTGGCCTGAGCCAGATGCTCAGGTTCACGCTGCTCCCACGCAGCCTGGCTCAGAAGCTTTCCAGTTCGTAGCCGACCAATTATTAACGCCCCTTTTCGGCACAGGAACTTTGACGGCTGTGGACCGTTCTTATGGCGAGAGGACGTGTCGCCGTGGAACACATCGCCGCTTTGCTTTTGGTAATTGGCTGTTCGAACAACATGACCGAATGCCGTGAACTGCCGGTGCCGGTCAGCGTTTTCGAAACCGCCGAAGCATGCACGGCAGAACGTCCATTCGCTGCCGGCGACGTGCAGGATCAGGCCGAGCACGTCGTTGCCAAATGTCTTGCGGTCGACCCCGCGCTGGAGGATGATTACGACCAGATCGTCTGGAACGTGCGCCCGGACGGCACCCTCGACGCGTCTTTGCAGATTTCCAATGTCGTGGTCGCGTCGAATGCGACGCGCCGCGAAAAAGACTCTCTTAGCCAACAATAAGATCGAGCGGGCAAAGGCTGCTGTTTCGTGCTAAATAGCGGCTGGAGCTTACTAAAGTGAGGACAAAGTGAGGAGAGATTCTATGCGGAAATTGATTATTGCCATGGTTGCGGTGGTCGCCGTCAGCGGCTGCAGCACGACCGAGCAGGATGTCGGCGTCGGCGCCGGTGTCGGTGCTTTGGCCGGCGGACTGATCGGCGGCGGCAAGGGTGCGCTGATCGGCGCAGCCGTTGGCGCCGGTTCCGGTCTGCTGGTGCGCAACCTGCGCAACGGCTATTGCCAGTATCGCGACAATCACGGCCGGCTCTACACCGCTCGCTGCTGATCCGCTTCACAAGCGTCAAACAATCGAGACGGAGACCAGTCAGCCGGTCTCCGTTTGTTTGCCTGCATGAGGCGGCGGGATCCTGATTTCCACCGTAAGCCCATCGACGCGAAAATCTCGGGCAATCGTGCCGCGCAATTCCTGCGTGACATTGAGGTCGATCAGCTTGGTGCCGAAGCCGGTCTTCGACGGCGCTTCGAGTTCCTTCTGCCCGGCCTCGCGCCAGTTCAGAACCAGCATCCGCTCGGACCCGCGCCCCTCGAACGACCAGTTGACCTTCAGCGCACCCACGGAATTGCCGGCCTCGCCATATTTCAGCGCATTCGTCGCCAGTTCGTGAAAGGTCAGGCCAAGCGCCTGCGTCGTCCTCTCGTCGAGCAGCACCTGAGGCCCTGACAATATCCCTTCCGGAAGCTCCTTGCCGAATACCTGGCCGAGCTCGATGCGCAGCAGGTCGCCAAGATCGGCCTTCTGCCAGCGCGAACGCGTCAGCATGTCCTGGGAAGCCGCCATTGCCTGCAGGCGGGCCGAGAAGGAAGTTGAGAACTCCTGCACGTCGGTTGCTTGCGCCGCCGTCTGGCGCGCAATCGCCAGCACCCGCGTGATCGAATTCTTGATTCGATGCTTCATCTCCTGCAGCATCAAATCCTTTTCGAGCAGGCTTTTTTCCGTCGTTTCATGCAGCAGCGACTTGGCGTCGTAGGCGCGCTCCTGGTAGCGGGCCACCAACGCTATGGCGCCGGCCAGAAGCAGGCCGAACAGCCCGAGCATGACCGGAATGGCGCGCGAGGACGGTTGCGAAAATGCACTTGTCGGCCGAAACAGCACCGTCCAGGGCCGACCGGCGACGATGATCTTGCGCGTCACCAACAGCCTGTCGCCAAAGCTCGCAACCGGCGGCGTCTCCGACTGGAACAGAAGATTGTCGGCGTCGGCCGTGCCGTCATAGATCGCGGTGTTGACCGGCAGCAAAGGCGTGCGGCTGAGCGCGGTCTGGAACAGGTCGCGGGCGCGGAAGGCCGCGTAGAGAAGGCCTGATGTCGATGATCTGGACGCGTTGATACCATCCGGCGCGGTTTCGACATTGAGCCTGACGAAGACCAGGAAACCGGTAAAGGTCTGCGCCGCGCCCGTGTCCTGGCCGAGTTGGACCAGACCGCTTGCGTGCTGTGCGTCATCGGCCAGCGCTTTTTCGATCGCCTCGCGCCGCACCGGCTCGGTGAACATGTCGTAGCCGATGGTGGATTCGTTGGCAGGGTCGAGCGGCTCGAACAGCACGACGGGCGTGCGCCACGGCTGTGTCGTGTCCGGATAGACCGTGTGGGCGGCGCCGCGGTCGCGCAACATGTCGCGCTCGACCGCCGCTTCGTCACCGGTCTTGGCCAGCCTGAGATAGCCGATGCCGCGCAAGCCGGCGAAATTGTTATCGACATTGAGGGCGCTGAAGAAGGCCTTGAATTCGCTACCTGAAATCTCGCCGTTGCGGGCGTCGAACAGCGCCTGCGTCGAGCGCAGCAGTGACAGATGCAGATCGATACGGCTTTCGATGCGGTTGAGCGCGTCGTCGGCCGTCGCCTCAAACTTGATGCGCGCCGCTTCCTGGGTCGCGAAATAGGCGAAGCCCGCCATCGTCAGGCTGATCAGTGCAACGGCAATGAAGGCAAGGATCGGGAAAAACTTCTTCAACGCAGGCCCATGGACGGTTCGGGACCTTTATGGGCAAGTCGCCGCGGCAAGACAATGGCGCGGCCAAGCCATAATGACAGCTGGCATATCATGCATATTTAGCCGGCTTATCGATCTCGAGCATCAGTGAACATGACAGCTGACGATAGCGTGGTCTCAGGCCGCGATCTTCAGCGCACCCGGACCGGGAATGGCGCCGGGCGGGCACTTTCCCAGGATGATCATGCCGAGCACTTCGTCCTGGGTCACATCGGTGGTGCGCGCGGTGCCGACGACCTGGCCGTTCTTCATTACGCAGACTCGGTCGGCAAGCTCGAACACGTCGTGAATGTCGTGGCTGATCAGGAAAATGCCGATGCCGTCGGCCTTGAGCTGCTTGACCAGTTCGCCGACCTGCGCCGTCTCCTGCGGCCCAAGCGCGGCCGTCGGTTCGTCCATGATCAGGATGCGGGCGTTGAACAGGATGGCGCGTGCGATCGCCACCGACTGGCGCTGGCCGCCCGATAGCTTGATCACGGGCTCCTTGAAGCGCTGGAAGCGCGGATTGAGCCGGCCCATCACCTTGCGCGCCTCGGCCTCCATGGCGACATCGTCGAGTGTCCCCCACGCGGTCATCAGTTCGCGGCCGAGGAAGAGGTTGGCGGCAGCATCGACATTGTCGGCCAGCGCAAGCGTCTGGTAGATCGTTTCGATGCCGTATTTCTTGGCGTCGCGCGGATTGGAGATCGAGGCCTCCTGGCCGTTGACCAAGATCTGGCCGGCATCGCGCTTGTGGGCGCCCGACAGGATCTTGATCAGCGTCGACTTACCGGCGCCGTTGTGGCCAAGCAGCGCCACCACTTCGCCCGGGAAAAGATCGATGGACGCATCGTCGACGGCGCGAATGCCACCGAACGCGATCGAGATGTTGCGCATGTCGATCAGTGGCGTACCGGTGGGAGCAGTTTTTTCCATAATCGTTCCTCCCTAGACGCGCTTGCGGTAGACGGTGTCGAGCCAGACGGCGATGACCAGGACAGCGCCAACGACAATGCTCTGCAGCGGCGAGTCGATGCCGAGCAGCACCATGCCGGATTGCAGCGACTGCATCAGAAGCGCGCCGAGCATGGCGCCCATCACCGTTCCGGCGCCGCCCGCGAGCGACGTGCCGCCGATGACAGCGGCCGCGATCACCAAAAGCTCGTCCAGTGTGCCCAGCGCATTGGTTGACGCATTGAGACGGGCCGACGAGATCGCCGCGCTGATTGCAGCCAGCACACCCATGATCATGAACACCTTCATGGTCACCCAGCGCGTGTTGATGCCGGCGAGTTCCGCTGCCTCCGGATTGCCGCCGATGGCGAAGACATAGCGGCCGAAACGCGTGCGCTTGGTGATGAACGTCATGATGATGCCGACAATCACCGCCATCAGCACCGGTATGGCGATGCCATGCGCGATGAACAGCCCGCCTTCGGGAACGGTGATGCCGTTCTGCTGTGCGTACTGGCGCACGATGCCGATCGGCCATGGATAGGAATTGGCGATCCACACGGCGCCGAGGATGGCCGCGCAAGCGACCACGCCAAGCAGGGTCTCGGCCCAGACGGGGCGCAGTGGAAAGCTGAAGCGCTTGCGCTGCGAGCGACCGTTGAGCAGCGCGAAGGCGACCGCCGCGCAGGCGACGATGCCGACGATCCAGCTGGCAGCGGCGCCAATCGAGCCGCGTGGTCCGCCGCCCATCAGCTGGAAGGTGGCGTCGAGTGGCGCGACCGTGCGCCCGCTGGTGATGAGCCATGCCATGCCACGCCAGACCAGCAGGCCACCAAGCGTCACGATGAAGGCCGGAACCTGCATATAGGCGATGATGAAGCCCTGGAACGCGCCGATCAGCAGACCAAGCACCACGCCGGCGGCAAGCGCGACGACCCAGAGCCAGGGGTTTCCAAGCTGGAAGCCGATGACGCGAATCAGGAATTCGGCCTGTGCCACGCCCATGATCATGCCGATCACGCCTTCGACGGAGCCCACCGAAAGGTCGATGTTGCGCATGACGATGACCAGTACCATGCCGGTAGCCATGATCGCGACCGAGGACGTCTGCACCGACAGGTTCCAAAGATTGCGCGGCGTCAGGAAAAGCCCGCCCGACAGGATATGTATGCCGACCCAGATGACCAGCAGCGCGCCGACCATGCCGAGCATGCGCGTGTCGAGCTCGGTCGCCTTCAGGAACCGGGCGACCGCGCCGAGTTCAGACGCTCGTGCCGTATCGGCCTGCGGATTTGAGGTCGTGTCGGTCATGATGTCCTCCAGCGGCTTGCCGTCTGGCGCGGATGCCGGACCACAGCCTAGAAGTTTGCCGCCGATGGCGGAAACACACAATTCTCGTAGAGAAAACGCCGCGGCTTGACCGCCGCGGCGCCTCATTTCTTCAAGTCGTCGAGATCAGTTGCAAGCCGCGACGCTGCCTGCGGCGACGCCTGTGCAGACTTCGTCCTTCTTGATCCAGCCGGCGTCGATGACGACGTTGAGGTTGTCCTTGGTGATCGCGACGGGGGTCAGGAACAGCGACTTGACGGTGTTGCCGCCAGGCGTGGTGAAGTCCTTGGCGCCGGCAATGTCGCCCGTCTTCTTGCCATCGGCGAGCTGCGAGGCGATCTCGGCGGCGTTCTTGCCGAGTTCGCGCGCGTCCTTCCACACCGACACCGTCTGCGTGCCGAGTGCGATGCGGTTCAGAGCGGCATGGTCGCCATCCTGGCCCGAGACCGGAACCGTTCCGGCGAGGCCCTGCGCCGTCAGCGCGGCGACAACGCCGCCGGCGGTGCCGTCATTCGCCGCAACCACGGCATCGACTTTGTTGTCGTTGGCGGTCAGGAACTGTTCCATGTTCGTCTGGGCGTTGGCCGGCAGCCAGCCATCGGTATAGGCCTCGCCGACATTCTTGATCTTGCCCGAGTCGATGGCTTCCTTGAGCACTTCCATCGAGCCCGAGAACAGGAAATCGGCATTCGGATCCGAGCCAGAGCCCTTAATGAAGACATAGTTGCCTTCGGGCTTCGCCTTGAACACTTCGCGGGCCTGCATGCGGCCGACTTCCTTGTTGTCGAAGGTCAGGTAAAAGACGTCCTTGTTCTCGATCAGGCGGTCATAGCCGACGACCGGAATGCCTTCGTCCAGCGCCTTCTGCACCGCCGGGCCGATGGCCGAGGCGTCCTGCGCCAGGATGATCAGAGAGTTGGCGCCCTGCGAGATCAGGCTTTCGACGTCGGTCAGCTGCTTGCCGGGATTGGACTGCGCGTCGGCGGAAATGTACTTGTCGCCGGCAGCCTCGATCGCCGTTTTCATCGCAGCCTCGTCGGTCTTCCAGCGCTCTTCCTGGAAGTTCGACCACGACACGCCGATGACCTTGTCCTTCGCCTGCGCGACCGACATCAGCGCCAGCGACATGGCGACACCCGCCAGCATGGCGGCTGCAAATCTGTTCATCATAATCCTCCCTGCGCCGCGTGCGGCGCGACAAAACTGGCCCGAGGGCCGGCACACAGAGGCCCTATTTTTCGAGCCTCGAAAAAATACTGGTTCAATGATAAGGCGCTGTCAACATCGATTCTGATGGATTCTGATGGCCCTTGCCGATTTTTTTCGAGGTCCGCAATAAACAATGACAGGGCTGCCGGCGTCTGCCAATATTTGGCTGGTGCCGTCGAACGCCTTCACTATCATGAGGCGCGAGGAGGCCGGGAGGAAACAAATGTCGGTTGGAATCCGCCACGACGATCTGCGCCGTCGCAACCGTGCCATGGTGATTTCGGCCGTGCGCCGGGCCGGCCAGCCGTCGCGGACCGAGATTGCGGCGACCACCGGCCTCAGCCACTCGACCATATCGGCAATCTCGTCTGATCTGATTGAAGAAGGCATCCTGATTGAAGGCAAACCTGGCGAGACAGGCGCACTGAAACGCGGCCGGCCGCAGGTCGGCCTTGGCCTCAACCCGGAAGCGGCGGCGGTGATGACCGTCGTGCTGTCGCTCAATTTCCTGTCCGTCACCGTCATCGACTATGCCGGCCACGTCGTCGCCGAGGAACAGCGCCGGCTGGACACGCTGACCAAGCCGCGCGACGAGCTGATTGGCGAATGCGTAGCAATCGTCCGGCGGCGGCTTGAGGATCCCGACCTCGATGTCCAGAGCATCGCCCGCATTGCCATGGGCATCCAGGGCATCACCGATTCGCAGGCGCGCGCCATGCTGTGGTCGCCAATCACGCCACTGACCGACATTGCCTTCGCCGACATGTTGGAAGCGGAATTCGGCATTCCGGCCACCATGGAGAACGACTGCAACATGATGGCGGTGGCGCTGCAATGGCGCCAGCCCGAGCGCTACCGCGACAATTTTATCGCCATCCTCTTGTCGCACGGCATCGGCATGGGACTGGTGCTGAAAGGCGAACTGTTCACCGGCACCCATTCCTCGGGCGGCGAGTTCGGCCACATGATCCACCGTCCGGGCGGCGCGCTCTGCCGCTGCGGGCGGCGCGGCTGCGTCGAGGCCTATGCCGGAAACTACGCCATCTGGCGCAGCGCCAAAATGATGAGCGAAGATGCCGAGCCGGTCGATGTCGGCGACGCTGATATGCGCGCACTCGCCGCGCGCGCCCGCGAAACCGATGGCCCGGAGCGCGAAGCCTATCGCAGGGCCGGCGAGGCGCTCGGCTTCGGCCTCGGCAGCCTGTTTGCACTGATCGATCCGGCACCCGTCGCCATGGTCGGCGTCAGCGCCGCCGCCTTCGACTTGATCGAACCGGCATTGCGCGAAGCGATCGCCCAGACCGCCGGCGGCCAGCACTCGAAATCGATCTCCTTCGACACCGAGCCCAACGAGCTGCCGCTGATCCGCGAAGGCTGTGCCATGCGCGCGCTCGGCTTCGTCGATCAGGAGATTTTCGCGCCGGGCATTCAGGCCAAATCCGGCAAGCATGTCGCCTGAATGGCCGGCAACGGCGCGACGCGCAGCATCCTAGTCTTCCCTGATCGCGTAGCCAGCGCCGCGAATGGTACGGATGACATCCGGCATGCGGCCGTTGTTGACCGCTTTGCGTAAGCGCCCGACATGGACGTCAACGGTTCGCTCGTCGATATAGATCGTCTCGCCCCAGACATTGTCGAGCAGTTGGCTGCGCGAGAACACGCGGCCGGGATGGCGCATCATGAATTCGAGCAGCCGGAACTCGGTCGGTCCGAGCCTGATCTCGCTCTTCTTGCGGTAGACACGGTGCGACTCGCGGTCGAGCACGATGTCGCCGACCTTGAGCACGCTGGACAGCACTTCCGGCTTGGCCCGGCGCAGCAGCGCCTTCACTCGCGCCATGAACTCCGGCGTCGAGAATGGCTTGACCAGATAGTCGTCGGCGCCGGTGGACAGGCCGCGCACGCGATCGCTTTCCTCACCGCGCGCGGTCAGCATGATGATCGGCAGCCGCTCGGTTTCGGGCCGCACTCTAAGCCGCCGGCAGAGCTCGATGCCGGAAACAGCGGGCACCATCCAGTCGAGCACCAGGAGATCGGGCACGTTTTCCTGCAGGCGGATCTCGGCCTCGTCGCCGCGTGTCACCACCTCGACGTGATAGCCTTCGGATTCGAGGTTGTAGCGGAGGAGCACGCCTAGCGGTTCCTCGTCCTCCACGACCATGATGCGTGGCGCGATCATCGGCAGTTCACCCTCATCAGGCCGGCATGGCCATCGCCGTCTCGTCCTGCTTCGGACGATTGGCGGGCAGTTGCTGGCCGGTCAGCACATAATACGCATTTTCGGCGATGTTGGTGACATGATCGCCGATGCGCTCAAGATTCTTGGCGCAGAACAAGAGATGCGTGCAGGCGGTGATGTTGCGAGGGTCTTCCATCATGTAGGTCAAGAGCTCACGAAACACGGACGTGTATTTGACGTCGATGCGCTCGTCGTCATTCCTGAGTTTTGCAAGCGCTGCCGCATCGGTGGCGGCATATTCCTCGACGACGCCTTGCACCTGGATCAGCACCAGCTGCGCCATGGCGTCGATGGAGTGCGACAGGTCGCGCGGCGTGACACTGAGGCCCACGGTGCCGACGCGCTTGGCGATGTTCTTGGCGAGATCGCCGATGCGCTCGAGGTCGCCGGCCATGCGGATCGAGCCGACCACGGCGCGCAGATCGTTGGCCATCGGCTGGCGCTTGGCGATCAGCGTGATGGCGCGGTCGTCCAGTTCGCGCTGGCGCGCATCCATGATGGCGTCGTCGGAAACGACACGCTGTGCCAGCGCATTGTCCGAATTGAGCAGCGCCCTGGTCGAGCCGCTGAGCATCGAGCCTGCCAGATCGCCCATGTCGCGGATCAGCTTGCTGATCTGCCCGAGCTCTTCATCGAAGGAGGCGACGGTATGTTCACCCATGATCTTGGTCCTCGTGCCTGAAATTCACCCGCCGGAAGGTTCAGCCGAAGCGGCCGGTAATGTAATCCTGGGTGCGCTTGTCGTCGGGGTTGGTGAACATCTTGTCGGTTGCGCCCTCCTCGACGAGATAGCCGAGATGGAACATCGCCGTGCGCTGCGACACGCGCGCCGCCTGCTGCATCGAGTGGGTGACGATGACGATCGTGTAGTTCTGGCGCAGCTCGTCTATCAGCTCCTCGACACGGGCGGTGGCGATCGGATCAAGCGCCGAGCAGGGCTCATCCATCAGGATCACTTCCGGCGACACGGCGATGGCGCGCGCGATGCACAGGCGCTGCTGCTGGCCGCCGGACAGGCCGGTGCCGGGCTCCTGCAGGCGGTCCTTGACCTCGTTCCAGATCGCAGCCTTCTTCAGGCTCTGCTCGACGATCTGGTCCATGTCGGACTTGCGCTTGGCCAGCCCATGGATGCGCGGGCCGTAGGCGACGTTCTCGTAGATCGACTTCGGGAACGGGTTGGGTTTCTGGAACACCATGCCGACGCGGGCGCGCAGTTCGACGACATCGATGTTCTTGTCGTAGATGTCGTCTTCATCGAGCGTGATCTTGCCGGTCACCCGCGCCGAATCGATGGTGTCGTTCATGCGGTTGAGGCAGCGCAGGAAGGTCGACTTGCCGCAGCCGGACGGGCCGATCAGCGCCGTCACCTGGTTCTGGCGGACGTCGAGATTGACGTCGAACAACGCCTGCTTCTCGCCGTAGAAGACGCCGACCTTGTCGCCGCGCATCTTGATGACTTCGTTCGACTTGGCGTTCATTTTGTCGCCCACTGCATTCTCAAGGGACTGTTCGGTCATGATGTTCATACCAAATTGCCTTTTTTCTACCAGCGCCGCTCGAACCGGCGCCGGAGCACGATCGCGGTGATGTTCATGGCCATGAGGAAGACGAGCAGGATGATGATGGCGCCGGACATGCGCTCGACAAAAGCGCGCTCAGCCTCGTTTGCCCACATATAGATCTGAACCGGCAGCGCGGTCGCCGGATCGAAAGGCGTCGTCGGATAATCGGCGACGAAAGCGACCATGCCGATCAAGAGCAGCGGTGCTGTCTCGCCGAGCGCACGCGCCAGGCCGATGATGGTGCCGGTAAGGATGCCTGGGGCGGCAAGCGGCAGGATGTGATGGAACACCATCTGCATCTTGGAGGCGCCGAGGCCGAGCGCCGCCGAGCGGATCGACGGCGGCACCGCGGCGAGGGCGGCGCGCGTGGCGATGATGATGGTCGGCAGCGTCATCAAGGTCAGCACCAGGCCGCCGACGAAGGAAGCCGAGCGCGGCATGCCGAGGAAGTTGATGAACACGGCAAGGCCAAGCAGACCGAAGACGATCGACGGCACCGCCGCGAGATTGTTGATGTTGACTTCGATCAGGTCCGTAAAGCGGTTCTTCTTGGCGAACTCCTCCAGATAGATCGAGGCGGCGACGCCGATCGGCAGCGCCAGCAAAAGCACGATCACCATCATGTAGAACGAACCGATGATGGCCACGCCCATGCCCGACGTCTCGGGCCGGCTGGAGGCGCCATAGCTGAACAGGCCGGTGTTGAAATGCTCGGCCATCGCGCCTTCGGCTTTGAGCTTGTTCATCCAGTCGATCTGCTGGTTGGACACCTTGCGGCGCGCTTCATCGACGCCGAGGTCGATCTGGCCCTTGAAGGCCGAGTCGAGATTGGCGGCGGCCAGGATGTCGACGTCACGCGTCGTGCCGATCACCGACGGATCGGCGGAGACGATGTCGCGCAGCTGGACGCGGGCGCCTTCCGACAGGAAGCCCTTGAGCTTCAGCATCATCGGCTTGTTGGCCGGATCGATGCCGAGCTTGGCCACCAGCGCGTTTTCGGCGAGCTTGGGATAGTTCGCCTTGATCAGCACGGTAGGGTCGGTCGCGCGCTTGCCGGAGGGATCGATCACCTTCTCGTCGAAGGTGACCGGCAGCGTCACCGTCGTCTGCCAGAAGGCGGTGTAGCCTTTCGAGACGATGGTGATCAACATGATGGCCAGGAACGCCAGGCCCACCGAGATCGCAATCACGCCATAGATGCGGAACCGGCGTTCGGCGGCATAGCGCGCCTTCAGCCCGATGTCGCGGCGCGGACGCGCGACGGCACCCGCCATCGTGTCCAGGGGGATGTCGGTCATTCGTACTGCTCCCGGTACTTGCGCACGATGTAGAGGGCGACGATGTTCATCACCAGCGTCAGCGCGAACAGCGTCAGGCCGAGCGCGAAGGCGACCAGCGTCTGCGGCGAGTTGAACTCGAGATCGCCGGTCAGCTGGTTGACAATCTTAACGGTGATGGTCGTCATCGCCTCGAACGGATTGGCCGTCAGATTGGCGGCGACGCCCGCCGCCAGCACGACGATCATAGTCTCGCCGATGGCGCGCGACGCCGTCAACAGGATGGCGCCGACGATGCCGGGCAGTGCCGCCGGCAGGATCACCCGCTTGATCGTCTCGGAGCGCGTGGCGCCGAGGCCGAGCGAGCCGTCACGCATTGCGCGCGGCACCGCGGTGATGATGTCGTCGGACAAAGAGGACACGACCGGGATCAGCATGACGCCCATCACCAGACCGGCGGTGAAGATGCTCTGGCCCTGGATGAAGGGCGAGCCGCCGGTGAGTGCCGCCGACAGGTCGCGCAAGAACGGTCCGAGCGTGACAACGGCGAAGATGCCGTAGACGATGGTCGGAATGCCGGCCAGCAGTTCCAACGCCGGCTTGACCACCGAGCGCACACCGCGCGAGGCATATTCGGACATGTAGACCGCCGACATCAGCCCGACCGGCACTGCCACCAGAAGGGCGACGGCGGCGATGTAGAGCGTGCCGGCAAGAAGCGGGATCAGGCCGAACTGACCCTGGCTGCCGCCGGAACCGGCGGCGGCGAAACGCGGATCCCACACCGTGCCGAAGAAGAAGCTCATCGGCGACACGCTCTCGAAGAAGGTGATCGTCTGGAACAGCATCGACAGCACGATGCCGACCGTGGTCAGGATGGCGATGGTCGAGGCCGCAAGCAGCCCCCACAGCATCAGCTTCTCGACATTGTTGCGCGCCCTGGCGCGCGGCGCGATCTGCCTCAGCGCATAGAAGGCGCCGGCGACCGACAGCGCGAAGGTCAGCACGGCGCCGAACAGGCCGAGCCGGTCCTGGACCTGGTTCGCCTCGACCGCGATCGGGATCATATAGTCCTGTGTGTCGCTGGCCAGTGCCACGCCCTTGGCGGCGAGCAGCGGCTGCAATTCGGCGAAAGTAGCGGGAAGTGCGGTATCGCCATCGAGCCGGCGCAGGCCCTTGGCCAGGCTCTTCACCAGGCTGGCGTCGAGCGCTTCGCTGGCCACCTTTGTGTCGGCGGTGCGCTCGGGCAAAGCGGCATGGATGTGCCGGTCGAGATAGAAGGAAGAGCCGATATCCCAGACGGCGAGCAGCAGGACGGCAGGCAGGACCGCGAGCAGAAAGGCCCACCAGCCATGATAATGCGCGCGCGAATGCGGCTTGACCTTGCCGGTATCCTGCGCCGCTGCGCGCTGGCGGCCGATCACAAAAGCGACCACGCCTATGGCGATGACTATGGCGAGTACGAGCAAGGACGACATCACCCACCCCAGGGAAAATTCAGATCGCCGCCACCGTTGCGGCAAGCGGCGAAATCAGGGCGCGGATTTGGTCCGCGCCCTGATCCGGTCGGTTGATTACATCGTCTTTTCGGCGGCGAAGGCGTCGCGCTGGCCCTGACGTTCGGCGTCGGGAGCGGAAACCAGGCCGTACTGGGCGAGCGGGCTTTCCGGGCCGATCATCTGGTCATCAAGGAAGAACTCGACATATTCCTTGAGGCCGGGAACGACGCCCAGATGCGCCTTCTTGACGTAGAAGAACAACGGCCGCGACACGGGGTACGTGCCATCGGCGATGGTCTGCGTCGAAGGCACGATGCCTTCCACGGTAGCGACCTTCAGCTTGTCGGCATTGTTCTCGTAGAAGGCGAGGCCGAACACGCCAACGCCGGTCTTGTTGGAGTCGATGCGGGCCAGCGTCTCGGTGTAGTCGCCATCGATGTCGACAGCCTTGCCGTCCTTGCGGATGGCGATGCAGGTCTTGCCGATTTCCTTGTCGTCGGCGATGCCGGCAGCCTTCAAAGCGGCCTTGTCGCAGCCGGCGTCGAGCAGCTTGGTCTCGAACACTTCACGGGTGCCGTGCTTCTCACCCGGGATATAGGCGGCGATATCCCAGTCGGGCAGCTTCGGATTGACCTGGTTCCACTTGGTGTTCGGGTTGTCGACCAGCTTGCCGTCGACCACCAGCTTGGCGGCGAGCGCCTTGTAGATGTCGGCGGGAACCAGCGCCCAGTCCGGACCCTTGATGTCGGTGGCAAAGACGATGCCGTCATAGCCGATGCGGACTTCCTGGACGTCCTTGACGCCGGCGTCGGCGCAGGACTTCAGCTCGTCCTTCTTGATCGGGCGCGAGGAGTTGGCGATATCGATCGTGTCTTCGCCGACGCCCTTGCAGAACTCCTTGATGCCGGCGCCGCTGCCGCCGGACTCGACCACCGGGGTCTTGAAGTTGGTGAAGGTTTCGCCGAACTGCTCGGCGACGATCTTGGCGTAAGGCAGCACGGTCGACGAACCGGCGACCTGGATCTGGTCACGCGCAGCGGCGACACCGGACGATGCGGCGAACGCTACCGCCACGGCCGATGCCGTAACGAGGAATTTCTTCATGTGGCCTGCTCCTGTTCGGAAGATGGTCTCTTGGCGCCCTCTTCAAACCGGCGCCCGCTGAGGCCAATAGCCTTCGATTATTACAGTCGCATGACAGTTTCGTGTCAGCCCGGTAACGTCGCACAGACGTCTTGTGGGCCGCACCCTTTAAGCCGGTTTGTGGGAATGGAAGTTGCCGCTGGAATCAGACGCTTGCGCAATTCGTGCTGGCATCAAGTCCCGGCACACCGCAGGCCGCGATGCCGAGAAAGAAAAACCGGACGGGAGCGCGTTGCCCGTGACCAGAGCGAATCTTGGCCGAGCCATCGCCAAAAACAGGTCCGTTGGGGTAGATTCGACGCTGTTTCTTGTCGGCGGTCGCTTGCTCCCGCCCGTAACTGAATGAGCGGTTTCGTTGCGACCATTGTCCTGACTGGGCGCCAGCTTTGATATGGTGCGATCGCACCATATCCTTGGCTGTTGCGGCGCGGCCGAATCCCGGCGGCGCCGCAGGTTGCTATCCAGCGTCTCGTTGGGCTTCGCCTGATATGCCGACCCAGCGCTCGACCTTTTCGAGCAGCGCCCTGGGGCTGATCGGCTTGGGCAGATAGTCGTCCATGCCGGCTTCCAGGCAGCGCTCACGGTCGCCCTTCAAGGCATGCGCGGTGACGCCGACGATCGGGATATGCATACCCGTATGTTCTTCCAGCCGGCGAATTGCGGCGGTGGCCTCGAGCCCGTTCATCTCCGGCATCGAGACGTCCATCAGGATCATGCGCGGATTAAGCCGGCCGAAGGCATCGAGCGCCTTGCGCCCGTTGCCGACGATTTCGAAACTGTAGCCGGTTTCGCCGATTATCTGGGTGAACACCATCTGGTTTACTTCATTGTCCTCCGCAACGAGGATGTCGAGCCGGCGTTCATCCCCGGCGGCCCGGGCGCGGGCACGAACCGGCGGCGGTTGCAGTAGGGCCCGTTCCGAGGCAGCGAGCGGCGGCTTTGCCGGCGACGGTTCGTTCCTGCCGCCGCCGGAACCGCTGCTTGCCGCCGGCAGCACACGGCCGCCCGTGATATTGTGATGGTGGCGCTGGATGGTGGCGACCAGCGTTTCCAGAAGCACCGAGGAGCGCGCCGGCTTGATCAGCTGGGCGTCGATGCCGAGATCGCGATAGCTGGTGTTGGCGAGCGACTGGTCGACCGAAGTCAGCATGATGATCGGCGTGTCGGCCAGCCCTGCGGTGCTGCGCACGACGCGCGCCATTTCGGCGCCGCTCATCCCCGGCATCTGATAATCGAGCACGACGCAATCGACCGGCACGCCATAGGCAGCCGCGGCAACCAGCACCTTGAGCCCTTCGGGTCCGCTTTCGGCGGCGCAGGAATCAAAGGTCCATGACGCCATCTGCTCGCTCAGGATCGATCGGTTGACGGCATTGTCGTCGACGATCAGCACCCGTGAGCCGGTCACGTCGACCGGCATGATCCGCCGTCCGGTCTGTTCCTCGGCCCTGGGCAATGTCACGGTGAACCAGAAGGTCGAGCCCTTGCCTTCGGCGCTCTCGACACCGATCTCGCCGCCCATCAACTCGACCAGCCGCGAGGTGATGGCGAGCCCGAGCCCTGTGCCTTCGTGGCGTCTGGTCGACGAGGTGTCGGCCTGACTGAATTTTTCGAAGACGAGCTTCAGTTTCTGCTGCGGAATGCCGATGCCGGTGTCGGTGACCGAAACGGTAAGCTTTGTCCCCGTCGGCCCCCTTTGTCCGGTCACGTCGACCAGCACGTGGCCTTCGTCGGTAAACTTCACCGCGTTGCCGACCAGATTGGTGACGATCTGCCTGATGCGACCGACATCGCCGACGAACAGGCTTCCCAGGCCCGGCTCGACGCGCACGATGAGCTCGAGGTCCTTCTCCTTGGCGCGCGTCGATATCAGCGTCGCCACATCCTCGATCGCTTCGGGCAGGTTGAAGGGCGCAGGGTCGAGCACCAGCTGTCCGGCATCGATCTTGGAGAAGTCCAGTATGTCGTTGATGATGGTCAAGAGCGCGTTACCCGACTTGACGATGATATCGGTGAACGTCTTCTGCTTGGGATCGAGGTCGGATTTGGCCAGCAACTCGGCCATGCCGAGTACGCCGTTCATCGGCGTGCGGATCTCGTGGCTCATATTGGCCAGGAATTCCGACTTGGCGCGGTCGGCCAGCACGGCGCGCTGGCGCGCCTCGCGCAGTTCGGCCTCGCGCAGCTTCAGTTCGGTGATGTCGGTGGTCGACCCAATCAGATAGAGCGAACCGTCGGACGCGATCATCGCGCCCTTGCGGGCGAACTGGTGGCGCACGCTGCCGTCGGCAAGCGTCACCGTTTCCTCGATCTCCTGTGTATCGCCTGTGCGCAGCACGGCGAGATCGCTGTTGACGAAGGCTTCGCCGTCCTCGCCGAAAATCTCGATGTCCGTCTTGCCGATCGCGTCTTCCCTGCGGAGGCCGGTGAGGTCGCACCAGCCCTTGTTGACGTAGAACTGCCTGAGGTCGGAGCGCTTGGCGTAGATCGACACCGGCACGTTGTCGATGAGATTGCGGAACACCTCGTTCTCGCGCATGCTCTCTTCCAGCGCCTGCTCGCGTGCCTTGACGTCGGTGATGTCGGTGCTGGAGCCGACCAGGTGCACCGACCCATCGAGCGCCACCAGCCGGCTCTTGCGCGTCATCAATTGCCGCACCGTGCCGTCGCGATGGGTAACGGGCTCCTCGATCTCGCGGCCGCGCCCGGTGACGACGACCTCGGTGTCGTCATGGGTGTAGGTTTCGGCGTCGTCGATGCCGAAAAGCTGGAGATCGGTCCGGCCGATGACCTCCTCCTTGGGGATGCCGGTCAGCGCGCACCAGGCTTTGTTGACGAATTCCATGCTCAGATCCTGCGCCTTGATGAAGGCGGCGACCGGCAGTTCGTCCATGACGTGGCGGAACAGGTCGATCTGGCGCATGCTTTCCTGCAGCGCCTTTTCGCGGCTCTTGATCTCCGAGATGTCGACGCGCACGCCGATGAAGGTGCCGTCCTCGGTGCGCATATCGTAGACCTGATACCAGCGGCCGTCGGGATTGCACCGTTCGTAGGAGGAGTTCGGCAGGCGGTAGCGGGCGAGAATGGCATCCAGCCAGATGTCTCGATCGCCGTCATAGAGCTTGTCGGTCTCCGGATCGCCACTGAAGCGGAAATATCCCACGGAATGTCCAAGTTCCAACGCCTCGCGGAAGGTGCGGCCGGGCTGCCATGCCGGTTTCAGCGCCGGCAGCGTGTCCTGCAGCTTGCGATTGGCAAAGATGAACTTGTCGTCGCGGTCATAGATGATGACGGCCGCCGGCAGCGACTCCAGCACCGTGGTGAGGTTCTTGCGGGCGTCCTCGGCTTCGGTCTCGCGGCGCTTCATGTCGGAGATGTCGAACAGGAAACCGGCGACATAGTTGCGGCCGCTGGGCATGCCGACGCGGTTCTTGCGCACGATGCGCGAGCGGCTGGCGCCCTCGGCGTCGAAAGTCTCCTCGACCTCGTAGGGCGTGCCGGTCGCCAGCACGGCGCGTTCGCTGTCTTCGAATTGGGCGGCGTCCTTTTGCTTGAGGAAGTCGCCGCCGGGCCTGCCCAGCATCGCTTGCGGGCTCTGTCCGAAAAGTGCCGAAAACGCCTCATTGACGAAGACGAAACGCAGATTGTCGTCCTTGACGAAGATCGGGTCCTTGACGCCGTTGATCACCGCCTCGGCCAGCCGCGATTTCTCCAGCGCTAGGGCGAGTTCAGCCTCGCGATCTTTCATGTTGGTGACGTCGACATAGGAGATCAGCCTTTTGCCGCCGGCGAGCGGCGCCAGCGAGGCAATCAGCGTACGGCCGTCATTGCGTGGCAGTTGCCTGGAGCCCACCAGGCCGGCCGAGATTTCTGCTTCGCGCTCGGCGATGTGGCCCTGCCATTCGGCATCGTCAGCACCGTAAGGGTCCATATCGCGGCTGGCCTGCATCAGTTCGCGGAAGCCGCAGCCGATGCCGGCGCGTCGGGGATCGATTTCCCAGAAATCATAGAAGGCGCGGTTGATCACCTCCGCGCGCATCTCCGCATCGAGGACGAGCACGCCGATCGGCATCTGGTCGACCATCGTGCGAAGATTGGCGAAGGTCTCCGTAATTTTGGCGTTGGCACTCTCGATCTCGGCGTCGCGACGCTTGAGCTCGGAGACGTCGTAGTAGGTCAACAGCCGCTTGCCGCCGGACAACGCCGTCACGGAGAACATCATCGTCCTGCCATTGGCATGGAGAAATTCGCGTGGCGCAACCGAGCCGGCGCTGATCTCCTCGATGCGGGTGGCTAGGTAGTGCTGCCACTGCTGTTCATCGAGATCGCCGTAGATGCCGTTGCGGCGGTTGAGTTCCATCAACAGGCTGAACGGCGCGCCGACCGTGACGGCGCCGTCGGGAATCCTGGAGAGCTCGCGATAGGCCTTGTTGACGATGAGCGTGTCGAACTTCGCGTCAAGCACCACGACGCCCATATGCATGGCATCCATCGTCCGCTCGAGATCGGCGAGGTGCTGCGTAGCCTCGCCGGCCGGCGGATCGCTCTCGTCCTGCCGCAGTTCGTCCAGCGCACCGGCCAGTGCCGTGACGTTGCGGCCGATGCCGCGATAGCCGATGAATTCGCCTTCGCCGTCGAACCGCGGGGAACCGGTGATCGAAACCCAGCGGCAGCCGGGACGGCCGCCCTTCAACTCATAGACAAAGTCGCGAAACGGCCGATGCGCCTGCAGATCCTCCAGATGCGCGGCGGCGTGTCGATTGCCGTGCACCATCTGCTTGAGGAAATCGAAGCGGAAACGGCCAAGAATGCTGGCGGGATCGATGCCGGTGGCGGCCTGGTAGTTCTCCGAAAGCCAGGAAAAGCGCAGCTCGGCGTCGGTCTCCCAGACCCAGTCGGCGCCGGCCCCGACCAGTTCGCGCAGCGCTTCGGGCGAACCCCCGACGGACGTATCCTCGCCGTTCACCACCCCTTTTCGGGAACCGCGTCCGCCGCGTGTTCCAACAGTCCCGTCAGCCATCCCGTTCCCACCCCGAAAGCCAAGGCCGAACCCCCTCAGCGGTTCGCCGGCGGAATGTGCCCGAGAAGCATTAATGATCCGCTAACCATAACCAATCCAGACTGCGGCCAGAGCCACATTGCCCTGCGGTATTCCGCCGGTTGTCGGCGGAACCCCGGCCGGGCTATAAGTCGGCGGGGGTGTTGCTGATGACCGGTTGGATCGTGCCTTGTTTCCTGTGCCTGGCGCTGCTTGCGGGCAGCGGCTGCGCACGCAGCTATGACGGCACGGTGGTGATCCCGAAGCCGCTCGATATCAGGCGGGTCTGGGATCGCGATCCGTCGCAGACTGAGGCCAGCCAGATGCAGGCGGCAGCCGGTGTGTTTCCGACGCCGCCGCCGCAGGAGCCCTACCGGCCCGCGGCACGCAGGCACACACAAATAGCTGCGCCAAGGCGGCACGTCAGGTCCAGCCCTCCCAGCATGGCTTCCGAACCGGCCAATCCGCTCACCTGCAAGAATGTCAGCGAACCCGGCAAACGCTACAGGATGGTTTGCGAATAGCTGGTACTAGAGCAATTCCAGGAAAAGTGTGAAACGGTTTTCCGTCCGGAATTGCGTAAAACAAAGACATAGAGCGGTTCGCCGTTTCGGTGAAACGGTTAAACGCTCTAGGCGCAGGTTACTCCGCCGGGAAGAAAGCCGGCCCGACCACCCTGACCGGCCGCGAGCCTGCCAATAGCTCGACCGACTGTCGCTGGGCGGCGCCCCTGGCCTCTGCAGCGTCTGCGCCAGGCTGGGGAATTTGCGCCACGGTGCCAAGATCCGGCTTCGCTGACGGCAAAGGAATGATCGCGTTGGCCATATTGGCTGGCGTCACCGTGCGCGCTCTCAGCTCGGCAACGCGCCGGTGATAGCGCTTGAGGTCGCAGGCCCTGAAGTTCGCATCACCGCGATATTTGAAGGCCGTCGGCAGGTCCTTGTAGGATGTGCGCGTATCGAGCGCGACCATCTCTTCGGTTTCAAGGCTTGGGTCACTGAGCGTGTACAGGTCGACGCCGGCATCGTCGCAGATGTAGCGGCACTGGTCGACCATCTCCTTGACATCGCCGCCTTTCACGAACTGCGATTTCGGCGCCGGGAAGAAATAGCCGTCGGAGAGACGAACGCAAAACAGCATCGAATTGCTGCCGATCATGGCGCCAGCCGGACGCTGTCTTTGTTGCCCGGCGGCGGGCGTGCAGCCGAGCGCGACGAGCCTGGCCTGCAGTCCGGACGTATCCCGGCGCGAAATCGCGGCGCCGGCGATCTGGCGTTGCACCTGTGTGCGGCTTTTGGCGAGGTCGGCGCAAGCATTGAAGAAGCCCCCCACCGCACTTTGCGCCGTGCACCGGCGTTGCCTCTCCAGCCCCTGGATCGCCGCAAGCTGGCGACGCAGCTGCGCAAGCTCGGGGCTGATCCCGCCGCTGCGGCCGGACGGTGCCAGCTGGCTCCTGAGCGCGGCGCATGGATCGGCAAGGGAAGCCGAAATGCCGAGGACGCTTGCCGCTACCGACACCAGTGCAAAGGTCACGACAAGCCACAAACGCATCATCGGCGACACCTGGTCCTTGTACCCCTGTGGAGCCGATCGCCGCTCCAGCCGATTGAGCCTCAATGCGTGAGGCAAGTCTAATTCAAGAGACGCCAGCAACCGCCAGGTATTTTATGCCAAGTGTATTATGCCGGTTCCTGTAAATTCGCTATTACACTTTTGTTTCAAGATTGAGACGTAGCCAGGCTCGGGCGACCCAGGCCGCCGCAATCATCGATCCCGCGTTATCGGCCCTTGCGGATGAAACCTTTCTCCGGTGTCTCGCGTTGTGTCGGGCAAAGGAGACCGAAGATGTCTATTCACTTCACTGTCTCTGGCCTGACCAGGAACCTGTTCCACTCGCTGGGGCTGGACCATGAGCGGGCGCCGAGAGCGCTCGATCCCGAACAGAGCCTGCTGCTGGAATGCTATCTGGCCGGACAGATTCCGGAATCCGCCTGGGCCGACTACGTCTTCGAGACGCCGGAACTGCAGCGGCATGTCGATATCAGACGCCCGCACAACTGATCAGAGCAATTTCAGCAAAAGTGTGAGCCGTTTTTCCGGGAAAAGCGCGTAGCGCTTTCCCTTGGGAATTGCGTCAAGACAACGAGAGAGCGGGTCGCCGTTTCTGTGAAACGCGTGAAACGCTCGCCCGCTCGCCTACCGCTTGGGCGAAGCGAATTGCACGGTGAAGACATTGCCCGCGACGCCTTGCGCCAGCGTCGGCGAGAAGCTCAACGGCAAGCACTTTTGCAGGGCAGTAGTTGCGGCGTCGACGAATGATTTCCTGGTATCCGCATCGCCATCGACCTTGATCGCCGTCGGCCGCGGCGGACCAATCAGCGTGCCGTCGCGCTTGAAGCTGAAGCTCAAGGTGACGCTGGCATTTCCAACACCCGCCGGCGGCGTCCAGCACGCCTGGATGGCATCGCCGACCTCCGCCATCGTGTCGAGCGGCGCGGCATCGGAGGGGTAGCCTCCGGCCAACACAACACCGGCAATCGCAAACACTCTCGCTACGCCCTTCATAAAGCTCCTCGTGTGTCGTCCGCCGACCATGACGGTAGGGTCGAAGCAGACGATGGCAATATGCCTGATGTCTTACAGCATGAGACGCGCCTGATGGCGCATCGGCGAAAAGCAAAAGGCCGGCATTGCGCCGACCTTTCCCTTCACCCTTGCGCCAGTACATCCGTGGTCGCGCGGTGCCTTCAATAGACAGCGTTTTGGTTAATGAATCCTTAGCGTTGCGCGTTGGCCTGCGACTTCACATACGCAATGTAGCCGCGCACGTCGCCGGCCGGCTCGGCATAGGCCTGGCCGAGTTTCTTCTCCATCGCAGCGACATACTCCATGGCCCATTTGGGCAGCGCATAGTCGATGACGGCCAGGAACTCCAGCGTCGATGCCAGGCGTATGTCGGCGATCGACGGGTGCTTGCCGCCGATGAACGGCTTGCCGTCCCTGAAGAAGGAGTGAAACACCTCCAGCGGCTCGGCAATTGCCGCCATGGCGGCCTTCTGCGCCTCGGACTTCTTCTCCGGATGGGCGTCGCTATGGCCGACCTCGCCGGCATAGTGCGGGAAACCCAGCGCCGGATAGGTGGCGCGCGCCACATACGGGTAGAGCGTGCCGATCAGGTAGAACATGGCGCTGTCGACCATCGCCCGCTTGGCCGGCGCCTTGGGATAGAATTTCTCCAGCCCGTGCTTGTTGGCGAGATACTGCATGATGGCGCAGCTCTCCCACAGCACGCCGCGCGGCAGCCCCTTGTCCTCGATCATCGGCGTCAGATGCGCCGGATTGCGCGCCATATATTCCGGCGACCGGGTATGGCCCCAGGCGTCGGTCTCGGCGGCGTCGAACCCGGCCGCACGGGCAAACACCCGAACGGTCATGTTGTTGACGCTTGGCTTCAGCATCGAGAGCTTCAGCGCCGGTTTTTTCGCCGCCTTGGCCTTCGGCGCGGATTTCTTGGCAGCCGGCCTCGTCGCGGTTTTCGCGGCCGGCTTTGCGGCTGCCTTCGGCGCGGCCTTTACCGCCGCTTTTGCCGCCGGCTTCGCAGCCGCTTTTGCCGCAGGCTTGGGTGCTGATTTGCCAGCGCTCTTAACTGTCTTTGCCATTGTGGTCCTCCCCTTTTGCTGGCCGTCAGTATGGATTCTTCGGCGTCCGGTCGTCCGACAAGGTCGCGCGCGACCACTCGACCAGCGTCTGGATCGCGTCGGCAAGGTGCACTTCGGCGATGTTGTAGTCGCCGCGCGCAACGCGCAGCTTGTGCGCCTGCATCAAGACGTCGGCATGGGTGAAGCCGGCCGGCGGCTCGAAGCGGTAGGACGCCAGCTCGATCAGAAGGCCGAGCGGATCCTCGAAATAGATCGAATCCATGAAGCCGCGATCCTTGACGCCGCTGTGCTTGATGGCGCGCTCGTCGAGCCGGGCGACCGCCTGCAGGAAGGTCACGCGCGACACCGAGAACGCAATATGATGGACGCAGCCCGGTTCGGTGGGCGTGCGCCGCTTGACCGGCGTGCGGCTCTCGTCGGTGAAGACGGTGATCAACCTGCCGTCGCCGGGATCGAAATAGAGATGGCTTTCGCTTGGCTTGTCGAGATTGGGTTGCTCGAAAATGAACGGCATGCCGAGCACGCCCTCCCAGAAATCGATCGAGGTCTGGCGGCCGGCGCCGACGAGGGTGATGTGATGGACGCCCTGCGACTGCAGTTTCTGCATCGGTCTCCTCCTCGCCGACCCTCGCCTATGTTCCCCGGCGTCTTGCGCGCCGCAACGAGCCCTTTGGCAAGGCTTCGTACATGATGCTAGTGCAATTGGCAGCGCCGCGCCAGAAGCTCGCGGAGACTGCCGGCGCTGGATGGTGAAAGAGGCTTAAGGTTGCATGACCTGAGGCTACGCGACCGCTCTGAGCTCGGCTTCCGCCAGCGTGCCCAGGCCCGCGCATTCGGCGCATGCCATGGTCTGCCCGGGACAGCCGGCCCGATGCGTGCCTTGCGGGCAGCAATGCCCTTTCGACTCGCGCCATTTCAAGCAATCGAAAACCTGCCCGCTGCCGTGACAGCACGGGCATATCATTTTTGCCGAACTCATACCTGCTATGCCCAACCAAATCCGCGTTGCCGCAGATGCTATCCCCGCACCGCAAGTAACAGAGATCGCTACGCTTTCAAGCGTCGCGGTCTGACTTAAATTGGGTGTATCTGTGACGCGGATTTGCCGGGTTTTCGCTGATGCCGCCGACCCTCGCGGTCACACGCGATCCGCGCGGCTGCTGCCCGAAATTGTCGATGATGCGGAAGGAAAGCGGTTGCTTGGTACGCCCAAGGGGAATCGAACCCCTGTTCCCGCCGTGAGAGGGCGGTGTCCTGACCGCTAGACGATGGGCGCGTTCAAGAACCGGCGATATAGGCTGACGGTTTGGAAAAAGCAACTGGGCTTCGAACGGCCGGACCGCTTCTGTGCAATCTCGGTTTGCGGACTTAGCGTTTCGGCTCGATCAGGTCCCACAGATTGCCGTAGAGATCGGCGAAAACCGCCACGGTGCCGTACGGCTCATGGCGTGGCGTTTCATGGAAATCGACGCCGTTTTCCAGCATCGTCGCATGGTCCCTGGCAAAATCGTCGGTTTCGAGAAACAAAACCACGCGGCCGCCGGTCTGGTCGCCGACGCGGCTTTTCTGCACATCGTCCAACGCTTCCGCCAAAAGCAGCCGGGGGCCTTGCCCGGCCGACGGCGTCACCGTCACCCAGTGCTTGCCGTCACCGAGATCGATGTTGTCGCAGAGCGCAAAGCCAAGCTTGCCGACATACCAGGCAATCGCCTCGTCATAATCGGCGACGACGAGCGTAACGGTTGCTATGCGGCGATGGTCGGCAAACCCGGTCATTGTTTCGGCCCGCTCATTTGTTGCGGATGGCGAAGCGGCCGATGATACGGCGCTCGGCGATGTCGTAGACGAAGATGGTGCGGCTGCCGTCGCTGAGCTCGGCGTCGATTGAAATTCGATTGCCCGACAGAGCCTGGCTGATCACCTTGGCTCCGACCGGGAGCACTATGTCGGCCGCGAGCGGCTCGCCGGGCGGAATTGGAATGTCGTTGGCGAGCGGCGGGTTCGCGGGCGGCGCTTTGCGCGATTTGTAGACAATGGCCGCGATCACCACCATAAGGGCCAGCAAAAGCAGGCCGAGATTGATGGCCATGAAACGGATGAGCCTGCCGCGCACCTTTTCGATCTCGGGATCGAGCGGCTTTTCTTCTTCATCGGCAACGGGCCGGGCCATGGCAGAACTTTCCGGAACTTTTTTCGATGAGCGCTCATAGCGAAGAGACCCCTGAATTGATAGAGGCTGGACAATTCATAGAGGCGGCGCCGACCGTGCTCGAAGCCGGCGCGGAAGCGGCCGGCCAGCGCCTCGACCAGTGGCTGGCGAGCGCCCTCGGGCCTGACATGTCGCGCAGCCGGGTGCAGATGCTGATCCGGCAAGGTGCCGTTTCGATCGACGGCAAGCCGGTCGACGAGACCAAGCGCAAGATGAGTGCCGGCGAGCGCGTATCGGTCGTCATGCCCGAGCCGGAACCGGCCGAACCGCAAGGCGAGCCCATCGTGCTCGACGTGCTTTATGAGGACGACGAGCTGATCGTCATCAACAAGCCGGCCGGCCTCGTCGTCCATCCCGGCGCCGGCAACTGGACCGGCACGCTGGTCAACGCCCTGATCCACCACTGCGGCAACAGTCTTTCCGGCATTGGCGGCGTCAGGCGGCCGGGCATCGTCCATAGGCTGGACAAGGAAACGAGCGGCGTCATGGTGGTGGCCAAGACCGACCGCGCCCACAAGGCGCTGTCGGAGGCCTTTGCCGACCACGGCCGCACCGGCGACCTCGAACGTGCCTATCTGGCGCTGGTCTGGGGAATCCCGTCGCGGCCGGCCGGAACGGTCGATGCGCCGCTTGGCCGTGCCGCCGACCGCGTGCGCCGCGCCGTCGTGCCGGAAGGCCGTGACGATGCCCGCCACGCCGTGACCCATTTCACCGTCAAGGAGCGTTTCGGCGAGGGCCAGCAGGCGTTCGCCACCGCCAGCCTGGTCGAATGCCGGCTGGAAACCGGCCGCACCCACCAGATCCGCGTCCACATGGCCCATATCGGCCATCCCGTCATCGGCGACCCCGATTACGGCCAGGCCTTCCGCACCAAGGCCAACCGGCTGCCCGAGCGGCTGAAGGGTCAGGTCAAGGCATTTTCCAGGCAAGCTTTGCATGCCTGGCTCCTTGCATTTCGGCACCCGGCTACCCATTTATCGATGAGGTTCGAGGCGCCGATACCGGGGGACATGGAGGAACTCGTCGGCGGCTTTCGCAAACTCTGAACCCGAGCAATTCCAGGAAAAGTGTGAAACGGTTTTCCGTCCGGAATTGCGTCTAAACAAGCCAGCTAAAACCTGAGCGGCATTGTTCACTTCAGCGTGACACACTGTTTCGTGTTGAACAAATGCCTGTCTTTTCTGGTTTTGTTCCTATATAAATCAGCTGCCGCGGGCGAGCCTTTTGGTGCTCGCGTCACATGCCCGCCGCGTTTCGGGGGCATCACTCCAATAGAGAGGGGGCGCTATCATGGCCCAGTCACTACCCAGTATTGTTTCCGGCGAAGGCGGCCTCAGCCGCTACCTGGAAGAAATCCGCCGCTTTCCCATGCTTCAGCCGCAGGAAGAGTACATGCTCGCCAAGCGCTACGCCGAGCATGAAGACACCAGCGCTGCGCACAAGCTCGTCACCAGCCATCTTCGGCTCGTCGCTAAGATCGCCATGGGCTATCGCGGCTACGGCCTGCCGATCGGCGAAGTGATCTCGGAAGGCAATGTCGGCCTGATGCAGGCCGTCAAGAAATTCGAACCCGAGCGTGGCTTCCGCCTCGCGACCTACGCCATGTGGTGGATCAAGGCCTCGATCCAGGAGTACATCCTGCGCTCGTGGAGCCTGGTCAAGATGGGCACGACCGCCAATCAGAAGCGCCTGTTCTTCAACCTGCGCAAGGTGAAGGGCAAGATCCAGGCGCTGGACGATGGCGACCTCAAGCCCGACCAGATCACCGAGATCGCCACCAGGCTGAACGTGTCGGAAGCCGAAGTCGTGTCGATGAACCGCCGCCTGTCGGGCGACGCGTCGCTGAACGCGCCGATCCGCGCCAGCGAAGGTGAATCCGGCGAATGGCAGGACTGGCTGGTCGATGACCACGAAAGCCAGGAAGACATGCTGATCGAGCAGGACGAGCTGGAAAACCGCCGCGGCATGCTGTCGGGCGCTCTGGCCGTGCTCAACGATCGTGAGCGGCGCATCTTCGAGGCCCGCCGCCTCGCCGAGGAGCCGCTGACGCTGGAAGAGCTGTCGTCCGAGTTCGACATCAGCCGGGAGCGCGTGCGCCAGATCGAGGTGCGCGCCTTCGAGAAGGTGCAGGACGCGGTCAAGGCCGCCGCCAAGCGCCAGATGCAGGCGCTGCGCACGATCGAGGCGCAGCCGGCGGCGTAAAGCTGGGTTCGGCTAAGGAACAGAAGGCGGCGTCGGGAAACCGGCGCCGCCTTTTTTGTTTTGTCGTCCGTCGGCGGTTAGCGAAAGTCGGACAACAGCTGATCTCCCCCCTTGAGGGGGAGATGTCCGGCAGGACAGAGGGGGGCGTGACGGATCGCAGCTTGCGATTTTAACTATCCCCAACCTGGAATTGTTCGAGCACACAGCCAAAGGTCAGCGGGACAGCACCCCCCTCTGCCCTGCCGGGCATCTCTCCCGCAAGGGGGGAGATCGGCAGCTTCGCCAACTGCCCTCTCAAAGCCCATCAAGCGGAAACTTCAGATACCGCCTCCCATTGGCCTCCGGTTCCGGCAGCCGTCCACCATTCATGTTGACCTGCAGCGCATGCAGGATCAGCCGCGGCATCGGCAGTGTCTTGTCGCGCGCTTCGCGCAAGTCGACGAACTCGGCTTCGCTGCGCGCCGCAACGAGGTGGATATTCTTCGCCCTCTGCTCGGCGACCGTGCTCTCCCAGCGCGGCTCGCGGCCGCCGGCCTGATAGTCGTGGCCGACAAACACCCGCGTTTCGTCCGGCAGCGCCAGAACGCCCTCAATCGAATGCCACAGCCGCGCGGCACTGCCGCCGGGAAAGTCCGTCCTTGCCGAGCCGCTGTCGGGCATGAACAGCGTGTCGTGGACGAAGGCTGCGTCGCCAATGACATAGGTGATCGAGGCGAGCGTGTGGCCGGGCGAGAACAGCACCTTGACCGGCAGGTTGCCGATCAGGAACGTCTCGCCTTCCCCAAACAGCCGGTCCCACTGCGAGCCGTCTGCGGGGAAATCCGGCCAGTTGTAGATCGCCTTCCACAGCGCCTGGACTTCGACGATCCTGTCGCCGATCGCCGTCGGCGCGCCGGTCCTTTCCTTGAGATAGTGCGCCGCCGAGAAATGATCGGCATGCGGATGGGTGTCCAGGATCCACTCGAGCTCCAGCCCGTTTTCGCGGATAAAATCCAGCAAGGCGTCGGCATTCTTCGTCGCCGTCGCGCCGGATTTTTCGTCGAAGTCGAGGATCGGGTCGATGACGGCGCAGCGTCTCGTCACCGGGTCGGTGACGACATACTGGATGGCGCCGGTCGGCTTGTCGTAGAAGCCGGCGACCTCAGGTTTGGCCGAAGCGATGTCCAATGTCCGGCCCCCCTGCCCCTTGCCCGACAGGAACCGTTTTCTCCGTCGGGTTGAACAAGAGCATGGTCATCTGGCAAAGCGCGCCGGTCAAGCACGCCTTGCCACAAATAGGACTGAAGCCCCAAATAGCTCCGACGGAGAAAACCTAGGCTGACGGCTGCTTGGTCTTCCTGAGATAGGGCAGGATCGTCTCGAAAGCGCCAAAACGCTTGACCGCATCTTCGTTCGAAACCGCGGCGGTGATGATCACATCCTCGCCCTGCTTCCAGTTGGCCGGCGTCGCCACCTGGTGCTTGGCGGTCAGCTGCATGGAATCGACCGCGCGCAGGATCTCGTCGAAGTTGCGGCCCGTCGTCATTGGGTAAGTCAGCACCAGCTTGATCTTCTTGTCCGGCCCGACGACATAGACCGAGCGCACCGTGGCGTTGTCGGCCGGCGTGCGGCCTTCCGACGTCTCGCCGGCGCCCGCCGGCAGCATGTCATAAAGCTTGGCCACCTTGAGATCCTTGTCGCCGATCAGCGGGTAGTTCACCGTCTGGCCGGTCGCCGTCTTGATGTCGGCCTGCCACTTGTCGTGGCTCGCAACGGGATCGACGGAAATGCCGATGACCTTGACGTTGCGCTTCTTGAACTCGCCTTCGAGCCCCGCCATCGTGCCCAGCTCGGTGGTGCAGACCGGGGTGAAATTCTTCGGATGGCTGAACAGGATCGCCCAGCCGTCGCCGATCCAGTCATGAAACTTGATCGGCCCTTGCGTGGTCTCGGCGGTGAAGTCAGGCGCGATGTCGTTGATACGAAGGCTCATGGCATTATTTCCCCAGCAACAGATTTCGTCAGGAGCGGCCGTGGACGGCGTCAACGCTCCGGCATTGCCGCATCTTAGCGCAAAAATCGCGGCTGCAGGACAATAGGAAACTATTATTGGCGACGGAACGAGCACTTTCGTTCTACGGACCGACGTTGGGCCGACAATCTTTCGTTTGTGCGGGGAAGGCTCAGGCCTTGTTGACCGCCAGCGACGTGGCCAGGTCTTCCATGCGCTGGGCGAGCGCGCCGAGCGCGCTGGTCAGCACGGTGTCGTTCTTGTCGGCCTTGGTCAGCGCTTCGTCGCGCGTCTTGCGCAGCGTCTGCACTTCGGTCTCCATGCCCTTGACCCGCTTCTGCAGCTCCGAAAGCTCGTCCATCACCATGATGCCGGCCATCACCGTCAGCCGCTGGTCGCCGATCTCGCCGAATGAATCCTTCAGATGCGAGACATAACGGTCGAACCGCTCGGCGAGGTCGATCAGGTGCTCTTCCTGACCCTCGTCGCAAGCCATGCGATACTGCTTGCCGTCGATGGAAACCGTGACCTGTGCCATGGCCTGCAGCTCCTACCTGTCCAGCACCGCGCGGATGGTTTCCATGGCGGTCACCAAGCGGCGCGACACTTCCTTGTTGGCATCTTCCAGCCGTTCGGCGCGGGCTTCGGAATTGTCGAGTTCCTGCGCCAGCCGTGAACGGTCGGCGTTCATGCGCTGCACCTCAGCCTCGGCTTCGGAATAGTCGCGTTCATGCTCAAGCTTGGCCGCGACTGCGTTTTCCAGCCCCTCGATGGCCTTGCCCAGCCTGTGGATGACTTCCTTGAGTGTGGTTTCGCCGGTCATGGCCTTCGTCCTGTGCCCTGCCCATCACCGAATCGCTTCGCGTTCAGAACGCGTTAACAAGGAAACATTAGGCACCGGGTGAAGGCAACGTCAACAAAGCTCTCGCGACTGTCCCCCGCTAACGCTAATGTAGGTCGCCCCATGAGGTCTCAAAGCCATCACAAGACCGGCAAATGTGCAGCCGATTTGTTGACTAAAAGCCCGTGGCTGCTATGTGTCGCGCACTCTTTCCTGGGCTCTGCCAAGCCCACAAATCCCCACCCCGGAGGTACCATGACGTCGCGTGAACAACATGACCGGATGGCCAATGCGATCCGTTTTCTCTCCATGGACGCCGTCGAGAAGTCGCAGTCCGGCCATCCCGGCCTGCCCATGGGCTGCGCCGACATCGCCACAGTGCTGTTCACCCGCTTCCTGAAATATGATCCGAAGAACCCCCATTGGCCGGACCGCGACCGCTTCATCCTGTCGGCCGGCCATGGTTCGATGCTGCTCTACTCGCTGCTGCATCTGACCGGTTACGAGGACATGACCCTCGACCAGATCAAGCATTTCCGCCAGCTGGGTTCCAAGACCGCCGGCCATCCCGAATACGGCCATGCCACCGGCATCGAGACGACGACCGGCCCGCTTGGCCAGGGTCTCGCCAATTCGGTCGGCTTCGCGCTCGGCGAGCGCATCATGAACGCCGCCTTCGGCAACGACCTCGTCGACCACTACACCTATGTGCTGGCCGGCGACGGCTGCCTGATGGAAGGGGTTTCGCAGGAAGCCATCGCGCTGGCCGGCCACCTCAAGCTCAACAAGCTGATCGTCTTCTGGGACAACAACAACATCTCGATCGACGGTCCGGTTTCGCTTGCCGACAACACCGACCAGGTCGCCCGCTTCCAGGCCTCGGGCTGGAACGCCAGCCACATTGACGGCACCGACCCCGAGGCGATCGCCTACGCCATCGAAGCCGCCCGCCATTCCGACAAGCCGACGATGATCGCCTGCAAGACGACCATCGGCTTCGGCGCCCCGACCAAGGCCGGCACCAACAAGGCGCACGGTTCGCCGCTCGGCGCCGACGAGATCGCAGGCGCGCGGAAATTCTTCAACTGGGACTCGCCGCCCTTCGAAATTCCGGCCGACATTCTCGACGCCTGGCGCACCGCCGGCAAGGCCGGCGTCAAGCCGCGCACCGACTGGGAAGGCCGCCTGGCCAAGGCCAAGCCTGAGTTGAAGGCCGAGTTCGAGCGCCGCCTCGCCGGCAAGCTGCCGTCGAATTTCGATGCCGTCATTGCCGACTACAAGAAGAAGCTGTCGGCCGACAAGCCGAAGGTCGCCACCCGCAAATCGTCGGAAATGGCGCTGGAAGTCATCAATGGCGCGGTGCCGGAAACCATCGGCGGCTCTGCCGACCTGACGGGCTCCAACAACACCAAGACCAGCCAGACCAAGAACATCACGCCGGACGATTACGGCCAGCGCTATGTCCACTACGGCATCCGCGAGCATGGCATGGCGGCCGCCCTCAACGGCCTGACGCTGCATGGCGGCCTCATCGCCTATGGTGGCACCTTCATGTGCTTCTCCGACTATGCCCGTCCGTCGATGCGGCTGGCGTCGCTGATGGGCATCCGCTCGATCTTCGTCATGACCCATGATTCGATCGGTTTGGGCGAAGACGGCCCGACCCACCAGCCGGTCGAGCACCTGGCGGCGCTCCGCGCCATCCCCAACCACAATGTCTTCCGCCCGGCCGACGCGGTGGAAACCGCCGAATGCTGGCAGATCGCCATTGAATCGGAAAAGACCCCGTCCACCCTGGCGCTGACCCGTCAGAACCTGCCGACGGTGCGCACCGAGCAATCGGCCAGGAACCTCAGCAGCCAGGGCGCCTATGAACTGGCCGCGGCGAGCGGCGAAGCGGCGGTGACGATCTTCGCCACCGGCTCCGAGGTCGAGATCGCGCTCGGCGCCCGTGATTTGCTTGAAAAGCATGGGCACCCGACCCGCGTCGTCTCGGTGCCTTGCTTCGAACTGTTCGACCAGCAGAGCGACGCCTACCGCAAGGAGACGATTGGCAACGCGCCGATCAAGATGGCGATCGAGGCCGGCATCCGCCAGGGCTGGGATCACCTGATCGGCTCCGACGGCATCTTCATCGGCATGACCGGCTTCGGCGCTTCCGGCACCATCGAGCAGCTCTACCCGCATTTCGGCATCACCGCCGAAGCCGCGGCCAAGGCTGCGGAAGCCCGCCTGCACGGCAAGTAAGATCAAGGTCAGTCCCGCGCACCTCCAAGGCGGATTCGCGGGGCTGGACCAACCTAATCGATTTAAATTCGGCCTTCTGCGGCTGGATTCTTGTGCCATCCGCCGCTATGAAGCTGCGGACCCATCTGCCGCCTCCAGCTCCCAGGGAGAGTAAAATGACCGTCAGAGTTGCCATCAACGGATTTGGCCGCATCGGCCGCAACATCCTGCGCGCCATCCATGAATCCGGCCGCAAGGATATCGACGTGGTCGCCGTCAACGACCTCGGCCCGGTTGAGACCAACGCGCATCTGCTGCGCTATGACAGCGTGCACGGCCGCTTCCCGCACGAAGTGTCGGTCTTGGGCGACCAGATCACCGTCGGCAAGGAGACCTTCAAGGTCACCGCGATCAAGGACCCGGCGCAACTGCCGTGGGAGGAACTCGGCATCGACATCGCGCTCGAATGCACCGGCATCTTCACCGCCCGCGACAAGGCTGCCGCGCATTTGACCGCCGGCGCCAAGCGCGTCGTGGTCTCCGCGCCTGCCGAAGGTGCTGACCTCACCGTCGTCTACGGCATCAACCACGACAAGCTGACCAAGGACCACATCGTCATCTCGAATGCGTCCTGCACCACCAACTGCCTGGCGCCGCTGGCCGCAGTGCTGCACGAGACCGTCGGCATCGAAAAGGGCATGATGACGACGATCCACTCCTACACCGGCGACCAGCCGACGCTGGACACCATGCACAAAGATCTCTACCGCGGCCGCGCGGCTGCCCTGTCGCAGATCCCGACCTCGACCGGTGCGGCCAAGGCGATCGGCCTGGTGCTGCCCGACCTCAAGGGCAAGCTCGACGGCATCTCGATCCGCGTGCCGACCCCCAACGTCTCGGTTGTCGACTTCAAGTTCATCGCCAAGCGCGCCACCACCGTGCAGGAGATCAACGAAGCGGTGATCGCCGCCTCCAACGGCAAGTTGAAGGGCATTCTCGGCGTCACCCATCACCCGAATGTGTCGATCGACTTCAACCACGATCCGCGCTCGTCGATCCTGGCGCTCGACCAGACCAAGGTCATGGACGGCAACTTCGTTTCGGTGCTGTCCTGGTACGACAATGAGTGGGGCTTCTCTAACCGCATGGCCGACACCTCGGTCGCCTTTGGCAAGACCATCGCCTGACCTGAAGGCATCGTCTCGCAGCTTCGAACGCCCGGCTTGTCCGGGCGTTTTTCGTCAGGGCGGCGGGCAAGGCGCGCCAAGCCGCCAAACGCCGGAAAATCAGCGGCATCAGGCAAAAAGCCATCCTTGCGCCTTGCACCGGCCATGCCTTCGCCCCACTCTCCCGTGAATCGGTAGAAAGAGGAATTCGAGGGGCAAATCACGGATGGAGCATGCGATCTATCTCGTCACGCTGGTCGGCACAGCGCTAGTCGTCGCCGCAGCGTTCTCGAGCCTGATCGCCTTCCGCTTCGGCGCCCCTTTGCTGCTGCTCTTCCTCTGCATCGGCCTCGCCAGCGGCGTCGATGGTCTCGGCATCGAATTCGACAATGCGCGCGTGGCATATTTTGCCGGCTCGCTGGCGCTGGCGGTCATCCTGTTCGATTCCGGTTTCGGCACGCCGCTCAACGCGCTGCGCCAGGCGGCCGGACCGGCGGTGTCGCTGGCGACCTTCGGCGTAATCCTGACCACTGGCCTGTTCGGCGCCGCCGCCTATTACCTGCTCGACCTCAGCTGGCTGGAATCCTTCCTGCTCGGCGCCGCGGTCGCCTCGACCGATGCGGCGGCCGTCTTCTTCCTGCTACGCGCCGGCGAGATCAATCTGCGCGAACGCGTGCGCGCGACACTGGAAGTCGAATCCGGGACCAACGACCCGATCGCCATCTTCCTGACCATCACGCTGGTCGAGATCATCGCCGCCCACGCCAATCCCGAGACCCATGTGCTGGTCACCGACCTGATCCTCGGCTTCCTGCTCAATATGGGGCTCGGCGCCGTCGTCGGCGTGCTTGGCGGGCTCGGCATCGTGCGCCTCGTCGACCGGCTCAACCTTGACCATGGCTTGCTGCCGATCTTCGTGCTGACCCTGTCACTGATGGTGTTCGCCGCGGCCGGCGCCATTGGCGGCTCTGGCTTCCTGGCGGTCTATCTCGCCGGGCTCATTGCCGGCAACTCCGACATCCGCGCCGTCACCATCCTGAAGCGCTTCCAGGACGGCATGTCGTGGCTGGCACAGATCATCATGTTCCTGATCCTCGGCCTGTTCGCGACACCCTCGCAGTTTCCGGCGATCATGGTGCCGGCGGTGCTGCTCGGCCTATTCCTGATGTTTGTCGCGCGCCCTGTCGCCGTCTGGCTCTGCCTGATCCCGTTCCGCCTGCCGCGTCCCGAGATCGCCTTCGTCTCCTGGGTCGGCCTGCGCGGCGCCGTGTCCATCCTGCTTGCCATCACCCCGCTGCTCGGCGGACTGGAGAACGGCCGCACCATCTTCAACGTCGCCTTCATCATCGTGCTGGTATCGCTGGTGGTGCAGGGCTGGTCGGTCGGTCCGCTGGCGCGCCGGCTCGGCCTGATCGTGCCGGCGAGGCTCGGGCCGCTCGACAAGGTCGAACTCGAACTGCCGGGCTCCGCCCATCACGAACTGCTCGCCTACCGCGTGGCGCCCGGCAGCCCGGTGGCGCGCGGCGAGCGTATCCCGCGCTGGGCACGGCCCTCGTTGGTGCTGCGCGACGGCCGCTCGATGCGTTTCCAGGACATGGGCCGGCTCGCGGCCGGCGACCAGGTTTATATCTTCGTGCCCGACCGCTATCCGCGCCTGCTTGACAAGCTGTTTGCCAGCCGCGCCGTAGTCGACCCCGAGGATGCCGACTTCTTCGGCGCCTTCGCCGTCGATCCCGCCCGCTCGGCCGCAGAGCTCGAGGCCGCATACACACCGGGATTGAGCGAAGCCGAGCAGAAGCTCACCGTCGGCGCGCTGGTGACGGCAAGGCTTGGCGGCCATGCCGAATATGCCGACCGGGTGCTGATCGGCCCGATCGAATTGATCGTCCGCGACGTCGACGACAAGGGCAAGATCACCGGTCTCGGCCTCTCCTTCGAGCCGACCGCGCCGGTGGCGCGGGTTCCGGTGTTCCTGAGCGCCGGCGAGATCGGCGATCGTGTCTCCGCCTTCATCCGCAACTGGCGCAAGCCGACCGAGACGCAGACTGCAGAGGCGACAGCCAATGAGAAGGCCCTTGAGCCGACGGCGGAAAAGATAACGACAGAAGGCTGACAAGCGATCGGTTCACGCTGACGTCCCGCATCATCACGACAGCCTTCGCCTTGATCTCAAAATTTAGCTCGCACCCCGGCTCAAGCCTTGCATCGTCATCGATGCGAGGTATGGTCCCGGCGATTTTCCACGGAAAGGAACCCGCATGGCCGCCTTCAAGACACTCGACGATATCGGCAATATCAGCGGCAAGCGCGTGCTGGTGCGCGTCGACCTCAACGTGCCCGTCGCCGACGGCAAGGTCACCGACGCCACCCGCATCGAACGCATCGCGCCGACCATCGCCGAGCTGTCCGGCAAGGGCGCCAAGGTCATCCTGCTCGCGCATTTCGGCCGCCCGAAGGATGGTCCCTCGCCCGAATTCTCGCTGGAGCCGATCGCCAAGGCTGCCGCGGAGGTGCTTGGCCGCCCCGTCGGCTTTGCCGGCGACTGCGTCGGCGACACGGCGGGCAGTGCGGTCGCCGCCATGAACAAGGGCGATGTGCTGCTGCTGGAAAACACCCGCTTCCACAAGACCGAGGAGAAGAACGACCCGGCCTTTACAGAGCGGCTCGCCGCCAATGGCGATATCTTCGTCAATGACGCCTTTTCCGCCGCCCACCGGGCGCACTCCTCGACCGAAGGCCTGGCGCGGCTGTTGCCGTCCTATGCCGGCCGCACCATGCAGGCCGAGCTCGAGGCGCTGGAGAAGGGGCTCGGCAATCCGGTCCGCCCTGTCGTCGCCATTGTCGGCGGCGCCAAGGTGTCGACCAAGATCGACCTGTTGATGAACCTGGTGAAGAAGGTCGACGCGCTGGTGATCGGCGGCGGCATGGCCAACACTTTTCTCGCCGCGCGTGGCACCGCTGTCGGCAAGTCGCTGTGCGAGCATGACCTTGCCGCGACCGCCAAGCAGATCATGATCGAGGCCGCCGAAGCCGGCTGCGCCATCATCCTGCCTGTCGACGGTGTCGTCGCCAAGGAATTCAAGGCGGGTGCGGCCAGCGAGACCGTTGCCATTACGGATGTCCCGGCTGACGGCATGATCCTCGATGTCGGCGAAAAGACCGTGAAGACGATCCGCGAATGGATCGACCGCGCCGCGACCCTGGTCTGGAACGGCCCGCTCGGCGCCTTCGAGATCGAGCCTTTCGACCACGCCACGGTGGCTGCGGCAAAGCACGCGGCGTCCCGCACCAGGGCCGGCAAGCTGGTCTCGGTCGCCGGTGGCGGGGACACGGTGGCCGCCCTCAACCATGCCGGCGTCGCCGACGATTTCACCTATGTCTCGACCGCCGGCGGCGCTTTCCTCGAATGGATGGAAGGCAAGCCGCTGCCCGGCGTCGACGTGCTGAAGAAACAAGCCTGACCGGATTGGGGGGCACAAAAACGGACGCCAGGAACTTTCAACCGATTCGAGCTTTCCGATGCCATTCCTTTGGCGGTAGAGTTCCGTTAAGCGCGGAACAACGCCGTCAAGGAGAAGCAAAATGAGCGAACGTCTCGAAGACATTGCCGCCGCGATGGTGGCCGGCGGCAAGGGCCTGCTGGCCGCCGATGAGAGCTCCGGCACCATCAAGAAGCGCTTCGACGTCATCGGCGTCGAATCGACGGCCGACAGCCGCCGCGACTACCGCGAGATGATGTTCCGCGCCACGGACGCGATGACGAAGTACATCTCCGGCGTCATTCTCTACGACGAGACCATCCGTCAGAAGGCTGCCGACGGCACGCCTCTGGTCGACATCATCAAGGCGGCGGGCGCCATCCCCGGCATCAAGGTCGATGCCGGCGCCAAGCCGCTGGCCGGCTTTCCCGGCGATACCGTTACCGAAGGCCTCGACGGCCTGCGCGAACGGCTCGCGGATTATTACAAGCTCGGCGCCCGCTTCGCCAAATGGCGCGCGGTGATCGACATCGACACCGGCAAGGGCGTGCCCTCGGTCAATTCGATTGGCTCCAACGCCCATGCGCTGGCCCGCTATGCCGCACTGTGCCAGGAGGCCGGCATCGTGCCGATCGTCGAGCCGGAAGTGCTGATGGACGGCGCGCACGACATCGACACCTGCTACGACATCTCGAAGGCAACGCTGATCAAGCTCTATGACGAGCTGCATGCGGCGCGCGTTGTGCTGGAAGGCACCATCCTGAAGCCGAACATGGTGCTGGCCGGCAGGAAGTCGGGCAAGGTGAGCAGCCCCGAAGAGGTCGCGGAAAAGACCATAAAACTGTTCCGCGAAACCGTACCGGCAGCGGTGCCGGGCATCGCCTTCCTTTCGGGCGGGCAGTCGGACGAGGAGGCGACCGCCAACCTCAACGCCATCAACGCCATCGGGCCGCATCCGTGGAAGCTGACCTTCTCCTATGGCCGCGCCTTGCAGGCCGCCCCACAAAAGGCCTGGAGCGGCAAGGCATCGAACGTCGCCTCCGGCCAGGCCGCCTTCACCCATCGTGCCCACATGAACCATCTGGCGGCGCTGGGACGATGGACGGCGAGCCTCGAACAGGCCGCCTGAGCGCAGTCCTCCCGTTGTCATACAACCCGGGCCGATGCGCCCGGGTTTTGTTTATGACAAGGCGGGCTTGGGACGGAGTTCGCCCATCCTTATCTCCTTTTCGGCAAAAGCTGACGGCGATGTCGGTTTCTGCCCACCCCGAACGTCCTTGGGTGAACAGACAGGGAGAACTTCATGACTCGCAAGAAGGTGGTTTCGCGTGAAGACTGGTTTGAGGCGCACAAGGCGCATCTGGCGCGCGAGAAGGAATTGACACGGTTGCGTGAGCGCATCGCCGCCGAGCGGCGTGAACTGCCCTGGATGAAAATCCGCAAGGACTATGTCTTCGAGACCGAGCAGGGTCCGAAGAACCTGGCCGGACTGTTCGGCGCCAACAGCCAACTGATCGTCTACCACTTCATGATGACGCCAGGATCGAACCACCGCTGCGAAGGCTGCTCCTTCCTTGCCGACCATATAGACGGCGCCGATCAGCATCTCAGGCGCCACGACGTGTCGCTGGTGGTGGTTGCGCGCGCGCCGCTGGCGGAACTGCTGCCTTACAAGCAGCGTATGGGCTGGAAATTCGACTGGGTGTCGTCCTACGCCTCGGATTTCAACTTCGACATGCAGGTCTCCTTCACCGACAAGCAGATCGCGGCCGGCGACACCACCTACAATTTCGAGACGCGTCCGCGCACGTCAAAGGACCTTCCCGGCACCAGTGTTTTCTACAAGGACGAGAACGGCGACATCTTTCTCACCTTTATGTCGCGCGCCCGCGGCGGCGAGGCGCAGATCGGCACCTATGACTATCTCGATATGACGCCGAAGGGCCGCGGCGAAAATGGCCCTTATCAAAGCCTGATGGACTGGGTGCGGCTGCATGACGAATATCAGGAAAAGCAGGCGGCTAAGGAAAACTGCTGCGACTAGAAGCGCGTTCACCTGCGCCCAAACATGCGCTAAGGCTGCCGTTAACCTCTAACGGTATTGCCATGCGCTTCCCGGCCCTTCTTACCTGGCTCGCCTACCCCGTCTATGTCTGGCAGGGCCTCGGCGTGCGCCGCCGCACCACCCGCATGCTGCCGGCACAAGGGCCGGTCATGCACGAAATATCGGGCAAGGCGCCGGCCATCTCGCTGCTGGTGCTGGGCGATTCCTCGGCCGCTTCCGTCGGCATCGGCAATTCCGAGAACGGGCTTGCCGCGCAGCTTGCCGTCATGATCGCGCAGCGAACCGGCCTTGCCGTGCGCTGGCGCGCCGCCGGCTTCAACTCGGCAACGTCGGGCCAGATCCGCGACCATGTGCTGCCCAATCTGTCGGCCGATCGGTGGACGCATATAGTGCTGGCCATCGGCACCAACGACACCAAGAATTTCCACTCGGTGCCGCGCTTCAAGAAAGAGTTCGGCGGCCTGCTTTACGCGCTGCGCGCCAAATGGCCGGAGGCCCGCGTCGTCTGGTCGCCGGTGCTGGAATTCACCCGTGCGCCGGCCATGCCGCCGCTGCTCGGCAAGATACTCGAAATCCGCGCTACCGCAATGAACCGCATGGGCGAGCGCCTCTGTTTCGAGCGCGGCGCCGTGCCGGCGCCACGGCTGCCGATCACCAACCCTGAGGCCGGCTTTGCCTCCGATGGCTTTCATGCCTCGGAAGCCGGTTACCGCGCCTGGGCCGAACATCTGGTCGGATGGGTGCTCGCCGATTGACCTGAGGGGGCACAAGCTCGGACTGGTGGGCTTCAGAGAACTGACGCGGGTATTTCCAAATACTGTTGATTGCAGCCTGCTTCCAATGGATCTGAGCCAGAATATCATCCAGCAGCAATGGACGAGCTACGGCCTGGATTCCGAAACCGGCAACGACACCTGCACGCTGACCGGCAACCGCGCCGAATCGAGCAAGCATGTCATTCCGGCCGGCCCGGCCAACGCCACGCCTTTTATTGCGGCGAACCTGCCGGAATTCATGACGACGCGCGGTGGCGATTACTTCTTCGTGCCCAGCCTCAACGCCATCCGGATGATTGCCATGGGAACGGTGGACCCGACCTGACCCTCAAGGCTATGCCCAGTGCCCCAGCGCACCCGCCAGCGCGATGGCCGCCATGGCGATCAGGGCCAGCTTCCAGAAATCGCCGCGCCGCTTCAGGCCCGGCCAGCCGAGCGGCTTGATCAGCTGAATGGCCATCATGCCGATGATGACGAGCGCGAGGAGTTTCGACATGCCCGCCTTTGAGCAGCATCGCGACAGGCTGTCAAAGCGGTTCTTGCATGGTCTCGGTCGACTTGGCCATTCCTGACAAAAGGCTCGTTTCCGAACCGACCGCCAAGCACCTCGCAGCTTTCTTCAACGAGCTGACATGCTCCTGACAGACTGCTGTCAGGAGGGGTATGCGATAGTGTCTCCATCAGAGAAGAGGAGATGGTCATGAACAGCTTTGGTATTTTGAACAGCGTACAGCACTATGTCGGCAAGATCCGCACGATGCGCAATGAAGTCCGTACCCAGCGCTTCCTGAACTCCTTGCCGGCGGACATCCGCAAGGACATTGGCTGGCCGGATATGTATGAGGGTCACAGCCGCATTCGCGAGATCTGAGGCGTTTTACCTGACAATGCTTGGATGCGGACCCCGCAACGCCCGGATCATTGACATGGACCCCCGGGCAGCGACCCCTCGGGCTGGCGCAAAAACTTTGGCGCCTGCTACGGACAATGCTGAAGGCTCCTGACAGAATGCTGTCAGGAGCACCATGCCATAAACGTGTCAGGAGACATGAATGGTGAAAAGCTGGAACGACAGGCTGAACACGCCGGGCGTCAACGGCGTGAAGCCGACGCCACGCACAATGGGCGACGTCGTCGAGGGCCAGCCGATGCTGGTGCCGACGCCCCGTCAGGTCGATGATTTCATCCGCACGATCCCCAACGGCGTCGAGATGGATGTACGCGCCTTGCGCACTGCGCTCGCCATCGAGCATGGGGCGCAAGTGACATGTCCGGTCACCATCGGCTATCATCTGCGCACCGTCGCCGAAGCCGCCAATGAGGATCTCGAACGCGGCATGACGCTGAACGATATCACGCCGTACTGGCGTGTGCTCGACGTGAACACGCCGACAACGAAGAAATTGTCCTTCGGCGCGGAATTCGTCGCCGTGCAGCGCAAGCGCGAAGGACTTAAACCATAATGCGTGTCGCCCAAAAGTGCGCAGCGGTTTTTGGGAGAACGACAAGCATAAAACAGGAGATGGATGTCACCCGGAACCGGTTTCGGGACCGTGACATTCATAGAAAAGCAGCCGAGGGACCATACGATGCGACGTGCCGACAGGCTCTTTCAGATCGTGCAGCACCTGCGTGGCGGCCGGCTGGTCACCGCCCAGAAGCTCGGCACATGGCTCGAGGTTTCCGAGCGGACCATCTACCGCGATATCGCCGATTTGCAGTCGACCGGAGTGCCGATCGACGGCGAGGCCGGCGTCGGCTACATGATGAGGGAGGGTTTCGACCTTCCGCCGCTGATGTTCACGCGTGACGAAATCGTCGCGCTGGTCGCCGGCGCCCGCATGGTGCGGGCCTTTGGCGGCGCGGCCATGGCGCGTGCGGCCGACGAGGCGCTGGTCAAGATCGGCGCCGTCCTGCCCGACGCCGAGAAGGACCGCATCGCCCGCACCGAGATCCACACGCCGATGTGGGTGGTGAGCGACGCCGCGCGTGAGGCGATCGACGTGATCGAGCGCGCTGTCGAGAAGCGACAGGTGCTGACCATCGACTACCGCGACGAGGCCGGCCGCGGCACCGGGCGTGACATCCGTCCGCTCGGTCTGTGGTTCTGGGGCAAGGTATGGACGCTGGTTGCCTGGTGCGAGATGCGCGACGATTTCCGCGCCTTCCGCATCGACCGCATCGCCTCGGTGGTCATCGCCGGCCGCATCTTCAAGCCTGAGCGCGGCAAGCAGCTTGCCGACTTCTACCGCGCCGTCGAACGCTCGGAGGACTATGGCATGACGCCGGACCGGGCGGCGCGCAGCTGAGACTTCGATAATCAATGAAAAAGCCCGCTCGAAGCGGGCTTTTTTGATGAACTGTCGCAAACCTTACTCGTCGTCCGCATCTTCCTTCTTGGACTTGAGCGCCGAGAGCTTGGCGAACACGGCGTTTGCGTCGAGCTCGGCATCCTCGTCCTTCGGCTTCTCCGGCGCCGGCACCAGGCGCTCGGTCACGGCAGCCGGCAGCAGCGTGTCGCCGACAGGCTGCGCCTGCTCGCGGCCGCGCGAGGCGCGGTTGACTTCCATGTCGAGGTCGATCTGCGAAGCGAGACCCAGCGTCACCGGGTCCATCGGCTGCAGATTGGCCGAATTCCAGTGCTTGCGCTCGCGGATCTGTTCGATCGTCGACTTGGTCGTGCCGACCAGGCGCGAAATCTGCGCGTCCTTCAATTCCGGATGGTTGCGGACCAGCCACAGGATGGCGTTGGGCCGGTCCTGGCGCTTCGACAGCGGTGTGTAGCGGGGACCCTTGCGCTTGGATTCCGGCACCCGCACCTTGGGGTCGGACAGTTTCAGGCGCTGGTTCGGATCCTTCTCGGCGCGCGCGATCTCGTCGCGGGTCAGCTGTCCGGTCATGATCGGATCCATGCCCTTGATGCCCTGCGCCGATTCGCCGTCGGCGATCGCCTTGACCTCGAGCGGATGCAACCCGCAGAACTGCGCGATCTGCTCGAAGGAAAGCGCGGTGTTGTCGACCAGCCAGACGGCGGTCGCCTTGGGCATCAGCAGCGTATTGGCCATTTCAAAAATCCTTCTCGTTCGCCCGCGTTCCCGCGCGGGCGGTGGTTTAGAGCCACCAAAATGGGAAATTCGCGGCCTGTATAACCGCTCCGTAGCCGTTTCGCAATGTTTTTGGCGCAGGGCGCAGCCGTCGGACACCGGACAGCAGGGGAGGCCAGGAGGACCTCGGCTCCGGCGATCATTGATGCCGAGTTGTAACAGGGGTCCAAAACGACAAAACCCGCCGGACAGGGTCCAGCGGGCTCGGAACCGGCGACGGGATACCGTCTGCGGCGGCTCTTGCTTCTGCCGCGTGGTCAGGCCTCACTGGCCGACCATGCTCGAATTAGATGGCCTTGCGGGCAATCCTCTCGATGTCGCCGCGGCTGATGCCGAGGTCGCTGAGCTGACGGGCATTGAGCTTGTTCAGCTCGCGCACGGTTTCGTTGTACATACGCCAGTTACGGAAAGCGCGGATCGGGTTCATGGTTGTCCTCCAGTTGTTGGATCATATCGTTTCGATGACGCTTAGATAGGCAGGGCTGCCCACGAATTGAACAGACGTCTTTGCATAGCCGCAATGCAAATGCTGCATTGCAGCATCAAGCTTCTGTTCATCTTGCCGACAGGCTGAGCGCGGAGCATGGCGCGAGTTCAGGTCAGACCGAGTCGAGAATGGCCGATACCGAGAACCGGCCTACGCCGGCCGTAGCCTTCATAGAGCGGAGGCATTTATGACGGCTTCGGCCGGCGAAGGCCGGAGCGGAGCGTACTTTTGTACGCGAGCACCGGCCTACGCCGGCCGTAATCTTAACTGCCGCAACCCCTCATGGGGGCTTCGGCCGGCGGAGGCGGGAAGCGCAGGGAGCCGCCATTCGCAGGCCGGCCTCACCTGACTCTCGCCCATCTACCCGACGTCGAGAACGATCTTGCCTATATGCTCGCCCTCTTCCATGCGCTCATGCGCCCGCCATGCGTCGGTCAGCGGGAAGATCATGTCCATCACCGGCGCTACCTTGCGGGTGCCGAGCAGCGGCCACACCTGTGCTTCCAGTGCGGCGGCGAGCGCCGCCTTGAACTCGACCGTGCGAGGCCGCAGCGTCGAGCCGGTGTGGGTCAGCCGCTTGACCATGATTTTCGAGAAATCGGCGCTCGCCATCGCGCCGGCCTGGACGGCGATCTGGACGATCCTGCCCTCGACCGCGGCGGCCTCGTAGTTGCGCGCGATATAGTCGCCACCGACCATGTCGAGTATGACGTCTGCCCCGTTGCCGCCGGTCGCATCCTTGACCGCCGCGACGAAATCCTCCTCGCGGTAGTTGATCGCCCGGTCGGCGCCGAGCTTCAGGCAGGCGTCGCATTTCTCCTTCGAGCCGGCGGTGGTGACGACATACGCGCCGAAGGCCGACGCCAGCTGGATCGCCGTGGTGCCGATGCCCGATGAGCCGCCATGGACCAGCAGCGTCTCACCCTTTTTCAAGCCGCCGCGCTCGAACACATTGTGCCAGACGGTGAAATAGTTTTCCGGAACCGCGGCCGCCTCCGTGTGGGTGAAGCCGGCGGGCAGCGGCAGCACGCTGCCGGCATGAACCTTGACATATTCGGCATAACCGCCCCCCGGCGTCAGCGCGCAGACCCGGTCGCCGATGCGCCAGCGCGATATCTCGTCGCCAAGGGCGGCCACTTCGCCCGATGCCTCGAGACCGGGCAGGTCGGAAGCGCCGGGCGGCGCCGGATAGGCGCCCTTGCGCTGCTGCACGTCGGGGCGGTTGACGCCGGCCGCACGCACCCGGATCAGGATTTCGCCGGGACCAGGCACCGGCACGTCGCGCGTTTCCGGTTTCAGCACCCGCGGCCCGCCCGGTTGCGAGATTGCGATGGCCGTCATTGTGGCTGGAATTTTATGTCCGCTCGCCATGAAATTTCCCGTCTGGGTCCGCCGGTCTGTCGCCGGCTGCCAGCTTCTTGCCGGCTGTTTGCATCTGCGCCCCTGCCCTATGTATGCTGATTGCCGGATCAGGCAAATGGCCAAATCAGCCCAATACTGAATAGGGAGGAGCGACGATGGCGATCTTCGACGACGAACCCAAGAAGAAAGCCCGCCCGCATGAGATCGGACAGGATCTGTCGCTGCTTTCGGTCGGTGACCTTACCGAACGGATCAGCATCCTGCGCGAGGAGATTGCCCGGCTGGAAGCCGAGCTCCAGACCAAGGGCAGCACCAAATCGGCGGCCGAAGCCCTGTTTCGCCGCGGCTAGTTTTCGCGTTAGTTTCGGCGTTGAGCGTCCGCCGCCGAAAAGCCCGAATGCGCCTGTCTTCAGACCCCGCTACCGAATCTCCAGACGGATCAAACAATGTTTGCAAGCTACAGGCCGATCCTCTCGCTGCTTCGCGGCACCGCTTTCCTGCTCGCGGCTTCGGGATTGCACGGCCTGTTGTTGCCGTTGCGCGGCCAGCTCGAAGGGTTTTCGACCGCATCGCTCGGTCTGATGGGCACGGCCTGGGCCGGTGGCTTCGTCACCGGCTGCTTCTTCGCACCGCGCCTGGTGCGCCGCGCCGGCCACGTCCGGGCGTTCGGCGCCTTTGCCGCTTCGGGCGCCATCGTGGCGTTGCTTACCGGCCTGATCATCGACGAATATGTCTGGATCCTGCTGCGCGCCTTCACCGGCTTCACCATGGCCGGAGCCTTCATGGTCATCGAAAGCTGGCTGAACGAGAAGGCCACCAACGAGAACCGCGGCACCGTCTTCGGCCTCTACATGATGGTCACCTATGCCTCGATCATGGGCGGCCAGATGATCGTTGCCGGCGGCGACGTCAGATCGGCGTCGCTGTTCATGATCACCGGCATATTGTTCTGCCTGTCGCTGATCCCGACCGCGGTGTCGTCGGCTTCGTCTCCCAAGCCTTTGCAGGACGTCAAGCTCGACGTCAAAGGTCTCTACGCCAACTCGCCGGTGTCGGCGATCGCCTGCCTGTTGGTCGGCATCGCCAATGGCGCCTGGGGCACGCTTGGCGCCGTCTACGGCGCCCGTATCGGCATCTCCACCGCCCAGATCGCACTGATGATGAGCCTTGTCGTTATTGCCGGCGCGGCCATGCAGCTTCCGGCCGGACGCCTCTCCGACAAGACCGACCGCCGTTTCGTGCTGGCGGGCGCGGCTTTCGGCGCCGCACTGTTCGCCATCCTGATCTTCCTGTTCGAACCGCGTTCCGCCGTCCTCGTCATTGTCTTCGCCGCCGCCTACGGCGCCTTTGCCTACACGCTCTATTCGATCGCCGTGGCGCATGCCAACGACCACGCCCGATCGGAGGATTTCGTCAAGGTCTCGGGCGGCCTGCTGCTTCTGTATGGCTTCGGAACCATGATCGGGCCCTTGCTGGCTGCCGCCCTGATGGGCTGGCTCCGCCCCGAAGGCCTGTTCCTGGCCACCGCGCTGGCGCATCTCAGCCTCGCCGCCTACACGCTGCTGCGCATCAGCCGCCGCGCGCCGGTGCCTATCGAAGACCGCGACGCCTTCAAGACCCAGCCGGCCGATCGCTCGGTCACCCCTGAAGCACTGCGGCTCAGAAAAGCGGAAGCCGACGGTTGAGATTTGAAAAGCTTTGCCCCACAAGTATAGGCATGATCTTTTCTGACGCCTTCATGGCGATTGCCGACCCCAACCGGCGCTATCTTCTGGAAGAGCTCCGGCGTGGCCCGAAAACCGTCAACGAACTGGCTTCGGGCCTGCCAGTCTCCCGCCCGGCCGTGTCCCAGCATTTGAAAGTGTTGCTGGACGCCGGTCTGGTTCAGGCCAAGGCCGAGGGCACGAGGCGGGTCTATACAGTCAGCAGTGCCGGCTTCCTCAAGCTCAATATTTGGCTTGATCAGTTCTGGGAAGCATAGGCCGCGATTCCACCTCGCCTCCCTGGCTTTCAAGTGTCCGTTGCCAGCGCCTTGCCCAGCGCATCGAGCAGGAATCCGGTACCATGCTCGCGCGATGACGGTGTGTCGTGCCCATCGAGAAACGCGCCCTGCTCGGTCAGCACCAGACGCGTGCCCGTGCCTTCCGGGCGAAGCTCAATTGTCGCCAGCGAAACCGAGATTCTGACATCACCGAACAGCATGTCGTAGCTGTAGACGATGCGCTGGTTGGGCACGATGTCCTGATAGGTGGCGGTATAGGTGTGGATCGGCCCGTCCTTCGGCCCGCCGGCATTGACCTCCTGGCCGCCGACGCGAAAATCCATTTCGTGCCTGTGGGTCATCGGGTTGTCGGGGTCGGCGAACCAGCGCCGCTTGGCGGCCGGATCGCTGAGCGCGAAATAGACTTTCGCCGGTGCAAATGGATAGAGGCGCTCGAGGACGAAGGTGGAGTGGACGACGGATCGTTCGGCCATGGTCAGGTCCTCATGGTCAGCTTGATGGTTTCTGCGCGACGAAGACGCCGTCGCGATAAGACGCGCCGAAATAGACTTCGACGGCGCGCAACCTGTCGTCATGGAACAGATGCAGTTCGGTGTTGCGGAAGGTCTTTCCGTCCGCCGTCTCGCAGCGATAGAGGACAAAGGCGGCGTCCTCGTCCTCGCATATCCGCTCGATGACGATCGAGCTGAAGGCCGGGCTGTCCGGCCAGCAGCGCTCGAAATAGGTCGCACGGTCGATGGCGTCGTCATAGGGGCTGGTGAAGGTGAAATCGTCGGCGAGCATAGCCGCGACGGCAGCCATGTTATTCGCCTGGTAGGCGGAAAAATAGCCGCGGATCAACTCCGCTCTGCTTTTGCCGGGCATGGTCATTTCTCCTCTGCTTCAGATCATTCGGTCCCGGCGAGAAAATCGCCGAGCCGGTCGAGCCGACGCTCCCATGTCAGCCGCCGTTCGTTGATCCAGTGTTCTGCGCTGCGCAGCGCCTGCGGCGCGATCTGGCAGGTGCGCACGCGGCCGAGCTTTTCCGAGCGCACCAGCCCGCTTGCTTCGAGCACGTTGAGATGCTGGACGACGGCCGACAGCGACATCGCCAGCGGTTCGGCCAACTGGCTGACCGAGGCCGGCCCACGCGACAGCCGCTCGACCATGCTGCGCCTGGCGGGGTCCGCGAGCGCCTGGAACATCAGGTCGAGCTGGGCGGGATCGTGCAGCATCGCGATCAGCCGTTATTGTAGGGAAAGAACTTGAAGTAGGGCTGCGCCTCCTCGATCACCCGGGCGAAAGACGGCCGCTTGAGCAGGCGGTCGTGGTAGCGTTTCACGGCCGGATAGCTGTCGCCGAACGGCTCGACCTTGTTGGCGTAGAACAGCGCCGGCGAGGCGGCGCAGTCGGCCATGGTGAAGGTGGGGCCGGCCGCCCAGATTTTCGAACGCATCTCCTCCTCGATGATCGCATAGGCGTTGCGCAGTTGCGCGCGCGCCTCGTCGACCCCGAACGGGTCGGTCCGGTCCTGCGGGCGCAACCTGTCGCCGACGATCTTCTGCATCGGCGCCTGCACGTAGAAATCGTAGAAACGGTCGGCCTGGCGGACCTGGAGAGCAAGGTCGGCCTCGGCCGGGATGAGCTCGACCGGCCCGGGATAATGCGCGGCCAGATATTCGATGACGATGGTCGATTCCAGCACCGTGCGATTGCGTGCATCGTCATACAGCGCCGGCATCTTGCCGGTCGGCGACACCTTCAGGAATGCTGCCCGCGACTGCTCGTCGCCGAGGTCGACGATAACCGGCGTGAAGGGCGTGTCGTTCTCGTAGAACGCAATCAGCGGTTTCCAGCAGAACGATGCCAGCGGATGGAAATGGAAGGTCAGGGACATTTTTTGCTCGTCTGTTTGTGGTTCGCCGATGCTGAGCGGTGCCAGCCTGCGCCGACACTGAAGCATTTACTTAACTATTTCCGTGAGGCGAATGTGTCAAGGTTCGAGACTGCCTTCAGGGCTTGGTATGCGTGACGATGGCGGCAACGATCGTGCCCCAGTCGTCGGGATGCAGTTCGTGGCCACCGCCTTCGACGCGGACAAGCCGCCCGCCGGCAACAGCGTCGGCAAGGGCTGCGCCATGCTCGACCGGAAAGATCGGATCCGATGTCCCGTGAATGACGAGCAGCGGAACCTTGATCTCGCGCAGGCGTCCTTTCAGATCCTCGCAGCTCTTCAGCATGAAATGGTTAGTCGCGCTCAGGAAGCCGCCGGATCGGTCGTAGTCCTGTTCGACGAACGCGCGCATCGCCTTCTCGTCGAAGGGATGCGCGGTGCTGGCGATCGCACGCGCATCCTTGACGACGAAGCCGATCACCTGGTCGCGGTCCGACCAATCGACCTTGGCGCCATCGGCCGAGTGCTCCATATAGGCTTCGGTCGTCCCCGGCAGGTGCGATGTATCGATCCCCACCGGCGAACTGCTGATCACCGTCAGTGTGATGACACGCGAGGGATGTTTCAACACCAGTCATTGCGCGATCATGCCGCCCATCGACATCCCGATCACATGCGCCTTGCCGATGCCGCAACTGTCGAGGACGCGCACCGCATCGTCCGCCATGTCGTCGAACGTATACGTCGGCTCGCCCGGCGCATATTTGGTCGACGATTGTCGTAGCGGATCACGAAGCGGCCTTCGCCGGCGAGTTTTTTGCAGAGCGCCTCCGGCCACCAGAGCATCGAGGCCATGGCGCCCATGATCAGCAGAACGGTTGGATCGCCGGGATCCCCAAACGTCTGGGAGACGATTTCGGGTGCTGCGGCCCGTGTCATGGGACTCTCCTCGCATCGGCCAATCAAAGGCCAACCAAACTGATTGCGTTTTGCAATCGGTTGCACGATAATAAAACTGATACGATAATGCAACTGGTTTTTGAGGAGAGTCGGATGAAAACCGAACACCGCTCGGGATGCCCTATCAATCTGTCGCTGGAAGTGTTCGGCGATCGCTGGAGCCTGATCATCCTGCGCGACATGATTTTTGGCGGCAAACGCCACTTTCGCGAACTGCTCAACGGCTCGATCGAGGGCATCGCTTCCAATATCCTGGCCGACCGGCTGAAGCGGCTGATGGAACTCGGCATGCTGACCAAGGCCGACGACCCCTCGCACAAGCAGAAGGCGATCTACAGCCTGACCGAGATGGCCATCACGCTGGTGCCGATCATGGCGCATCTCGGCGCTTGGGGCCGCGTCTGGCTGCCGGTGAGCGAGGAGCTTTCGATCCGGGCCGAGCTGCTGGAGAAAGGCGGACCGCCAATGTGGGAGCAGTTCATGGACGAGTTGCGCCACGACCATCTGGGCACGCCTGTCGCCACACCCGCGCAGCCTTCCGTCCGCGCTACATTGCAGGCCGGATATGAGGCGGTGGTCGCCCGCAAGGCGTCGAGCGGCATCGAGGCCCCCGCCGCTTGACCAACTTATTTCCCCATTATCAGGCCGGCTCTGCTATCAAGGGGCTGAAAAACATAATTTACGGGATTGGATAACGCTCTTGGTCGAGAACTCTAAGGATACTGCCCGCGCCCGGGCGGATATGCGTTTCAAGAAGCAGGAAGAGGCCGCCACGGTGCGGCAAAAGGCGATGGCGGAGTATGTCGCCGAGGCCGACGCCCGCCAGGCCAAGACCAACAAGCTCCGGGCATTGCGCCTTGCCAAGGAAGCGGAAGACCTCGCCAACGCCCCTGCCGTTCCGGTCAAGAAAGCGCCCCGAGCCAAGAAAAAATAGCGCGGCCTTCTTCATCGACGCCCGATCTGGATGCCGGCGGATCGTATCCGCCGCCATGTGCCACGATCAGCAATGCCCGCCATTTCCGCTTTCCCACGCGAAGCAATTTCAACCGCAACCGGGATTTCGCATCCCGCATGTCAGGTCGATGATTGACGCGTTTTGATCAGGAGACAGCCATGACCGCACTGACCCTCGAAAAAGCCAAGCACATCATCGACGCCGCCTTCGCCAAGGGCGCCGAGCTGAAGCTCAAGCCGCTCGGCGTTTCCGTGCTGGACGCCGGCGCGCATCTCGTCGCCTTCCAGCGTCAGGACGGAGCCTCGTTCCTGCGCCCGCAAATGTCGGCCGGCAAGGCCTATGGCGCGCTCGCCATCGGCATGGGCTCGCGCCGTGTCGAGGCTTTCGCCAAGGAGCGGCCGCATCTCGTCGCCGGCATTTCCGACGTCTCCGGTGGACGCGTGTTGCCGGTCGTCGGCGGCGTGCTGATCCGCGACAAGGCAGGCGCCGTCATCGGCGCCGTCGGAATTTCGGGAGATACGTCGGACAATGACGAAGCCGCCGCCATCGCCGGCATCGAAGCGGCGGGCTTCACCGCCGATCCGGGCTGAGGGGGAGCTTCGTCATCCCAGGGCGAAGCAGGAACGAAACTCCGTCGCGAAGACCCTGGGATCCATGCCGCGACCTTTGCCGCAAGTGTAAGCGGAGCAGAATTCTGAACCGTTGCAACGCCTTAGCTTCACGGAATGGATCCCAGGGTCTGCGCCGCGTCGCTTCGCTCCTTGCTTCGCCCCAGGATGACGACCAGAAAGAGCAGCCACGCCAATCGCGAACGGATGCGACCATCCAACGAAGGCGGCTAGTTCAAATTTATGTCTCTACTCGCCGACCGCATCGACACCGAAAACCCGGCCAGCACATCGAACAGGGCGATCACCATCAGCGTGAAGAAGACGGAGTGCGCCGCGCCCTTCACCAGCAGGAACTCGACCAGGAACGCCACGAAGACCAGCGTCGACAACAGATGGTCCATGATCGAGGCGTTCGTGGTGCGCACCGACTTCACCATTTCGAGGAACAGGAAGATCAGCCCGATCACCACCATCAGGTCGCCGAGCGTCATCGAGAACACCCCGCCCGACATCATGCTGAACGAGAAGATCTCGGTCGCCCACGGATCGTCGCCGCTGCCGAATATTCCGAGGAGTCCGAGATTGTAGGCCACGAAGGGCACGATCAGCAGCGGGATGGCACCGAACATCAGGCGTCTCCTCTAGCAATTCCAGGAAAGCGGTTTCCCAAGGAATTGCCTAAACAATGGGGGCACCTTCTGTAGAATGCCCCGCAGGCACGCCGTCAAGATTTTTCGCTAGCGCCCGCAAACACGGAAAAAGACCGCGCGAAACAACCCTGTCAGCCACAGTTGCCCCGGCTGACCACCGACACGCCGGGATTCAGCGCTTGAACTGGCCTGTCCGCACGGCGGCGCCGATAGCGTTGAGGATGAAAAGGCCGGCGGTCATCGAGGTGATCTCGTTGACGTCGCGCGCCGGCGCGATCTCGACGATGTCGATGCCGACGACACGTCCCTTGGCGAACAGCCCCTTGATCAGTTCGATCGTCTGCCGGTAGCTGATGCCGCCAGGCGCCGGGCCTTCGACCGCCGGCATGACAGCGGGATCGAGACCGTCGGCATCGATGGTCAGGTAATAGCGGCCACGGTCCGGGATGCGCTTGAGCAGCGCCGCCGTACCGATATCCTGCCATTCATTGGCGGTGACGATGTTGGAGCCGTAGGCGCGGGCCGCCTCGACCTCCTCGAGCCGGGCGCTGCCCTGGCCGCGGATGCCGAGCTGGAAAATCCCGGCTATATGCGCCATCTCCGAAGCGCGGCGGATGGGGCTGGAATAGCCTTCCCTGACCCCGTTGACATTGTCGCGCCAGTCGAGATGGGCATCGATCTGAACCAGGGTGATCGGCCCTTCGCCGTCAAGCGCCCGCAGGATCGGGATCGGAATGCCGTGATCGCCGCCAATGGTGATCGGCAAGGCGCCGGCGACGCGGATCTTTCGGATCGCCGCTTCGGCCAACCTGTAGTGGCCGCCGGCGGCATCGCCGGGGACATCGCCGACATCGACCACCTTGACGTCCTGCCCGTCGAACAGGGTTCCGCCAATGTCGAAATCATAGCGGTCGAGCCCGAGGCTGATGCGCTGCGAGGCGCGCCGCACCGCCGTCGGCGCGTTGGTCTGGTCGTTGACCAACTCGTCGATCGTGTAGGGACTGCCGTAAGGCATGCCGATGATGGCGACATCCGCCTTCAGCGCATCGAGGTCCTCGACCAGCGGGAAGTTCATGAAGGTCTGGCAGATATCGCGCGGTGCTGTGGTGAGCTTGGTCATGCGGTCCCTCTGAAGCCGGCCGATCATCGCGCGGAAGCGCCGCGACAAGGCATCACTCAATACAGCACCGCCGCCGCAGCTTGTATCGCCACGGACGCCCGGTCTTTGGCATAGTTGGCGGCGCGACGCGCACCAAACGCAAAAAAACCGGCCAATGGCCGGTTCTTTTGGCATTCAAACCCTTCGAAAGCTGGTCTCAGCTTTCCTTGGGCGTCAGCACCTGGCGACCGCGATACATGCCGGTCTTCAGGTCGATATGGTGCGGGCGGCGCATTTCGCCGGAATTCTTGTCCTCGACATAGGTCGGGGCCTTGAGAGCGTCGGCCGAGCGGCGCATGCCGCGCTTGGACGGAGAGGTTTTTCGTTTCGGAACGGCCATGGATATGCTCCACTACATGGTCAAAATGCCCCGATAGCCCTCGTGAAAGGGCCGCGTCAGGGCCATAATCTGAGAAAGTCGGGTGCCTATACACGCCCTGCGCCGTTTTGGCCAGCACCGTGGCGATTTTTTTTGAACTGGCAGCGGTTCTACCTAATCAAGACAACCGACATACGCGCCCGAACGGCCGGCGCGGCGTTCGATCAGCGACGCCAGCCGCCGCAGACCCGGACCGGGCTTGGCCGGATTGCGGGCGATCGGATTGGGCAGCGAGACGGCCAGCAATGCCGCCTGCCGCCGCGACAGCTGTTTGGCCGAAACGCCGAAATGGTGCTGCGCCGCCGCCTCGATGCCGTAAATGCCCGGCCCCCATTCGGCGATGTTGAGGTAGATCTCCATGATCCGCCGTTTCGACATCACCGCGTCGAAATAGACGGCCAGCGGCAGTTCGACCACCTTGCGCACCGAGCCCAGCGGCCGCGACCACAGGAAAAGGTTCTTCACCGTCTGCATGGTGATGGTCGAGGCGCCGCGCGTCGCCTCGCCGGCCAGCGCATCGTCGACGACGCCGCGCAATTCGCCGAGATCGATGCCGCGATGGAAGCAGAATTGCCCGTCCTCCGACATGATCACCGAATTGGCCAGCACCGGGGACACATCGTCGATCGACACCCAGCGCCGGTCGTAACCGGAGAAGGTCGCGAGGTCTTTGACCATCAAGGTCGATATCGGATGCACGAAGGACGGCAGATAGAGGAAGGTCAGCACAATGGGTATCGCCGCCAGCACGACGGCGACGACCAGGCCGCGCCGTGCCAGGCGCTTCAGACCGGCGCGGTTCACGCGCCTTGGTCGCGCCATCTCAAACCCTTCGGTTTCATGATCGACGATCGGTTCCGTCAAGCCGCCCCCACCCGCGCCACTCTCCCGCCTCCGGCATAATGGCGCGAGGCTTCTTGCGCAACGTCTGAGTGTCGGCTACCGCTCCCGGCCATGACGAAAGACGAGCAATTGGCCTTTGAGGCCGCACTTCTGGGGCGGGCGGCGGCGATCGAGGCCGGGCTCAGGCTGCTGCTCGACGGCCGCACGCTTGCCGGCGAGATCGCCCGGCCGGAGCGTCTGATGGCGGCCATGCGCCATGGCGTGCTGAACGGCGGCAAGCGGCTGCGCCCCTTCCTGGTCATGGAAAGTGCCGCCCTTTTCGGCGCCGATGGCGAGGCGTCGCTTCGCGTGGCGACAGCGCTCGAATGCGTGCATTGCTATTCGCTGATCCATGACGATCTGCCTGCCATGGACGACGACGATCTGCGCCGCGGCCAGCCGACCGTGCACAAGGCCTTCGATGAAGCCACCGCCATACTTGCCGGCGATGCGCTTCTGACGCTTGCCTTCGATGTCCTCGCCGATGAGGCGACGGCGCTGCCGGCGGAGCGCAGGGCGGCACTGGTACTGGCGCTGGCGCGCGCGGCCGGCACTGGGGGCATGGTCGGCGGGCAGACGCTCGATCTCGAAGCCGAGCGCAACAGGCCGGACGAAGCCGGCATTATCCGGCTGCAGGCGATGAAAACCGGCGCGCTGATCCGCTTCGCCTGCGAAGCCGGCGCGATCATTGCCGGCGCCGCACCGCAGAACCGCGACCGGCTGGCCGAATTCGGCTCGGCGGTCGGGCTTGCCTTCCAGCTCGCCGACGACCTGCTCGACCTGACCGCCGATGCCAGCCAGATGGGCAAGGCGACCGGCAAGGACGCAGCCGCCGGCAAGGCGACGCTGGTGGCGCTGCATGGCGCGAACTGGGCGCGCAGCCAGCTCCATGGGCTGGTCAAGCAGGCCCATGAATTGCTTGAGCCATACGGTGAACAGGCATCCTTGCTGAAGGCAGCGGCAAGCTTCGTGGCAATCCGCAACAACTGAGGTTTGGGCAATCGGATGCCGAACCGTTTTCGGAATTTGTCGGCCTTGCGCTGCCTGCTTGGTGTCTCTCAAATGCCCCAAAGCAACTGGGCGCGCTATCTGACCTTGACGACGACCTTGCCCTTGGCGCGTCCTGTTTCGACGTAAGCCAGCGCCTCATTGGTCGCTTCAAAAGGAAAGACCCTGTCGACGACCGGGCGAATCGCCCCATCTTCGATGAGGGACGTGATTTTGCTCAGCTGCTCACCTTGCGCCGACATGAACAGGAACGAAAATCCCACGCCCCGGCGCTTGGCTTTGGTCCTGATACCACGGCTCAGCAGCCGCAGCAGCAGCCTTAGCACCACGTTCAGTCTCTGTTTCCTGGCAAATTCGGGATCCGGAGGACCGGAAATCGAGATGAGCTTCCCACCCGGTTTCAGCACAGTCAGGGATTTCTCAAGCGTCTTGGCGTCCTGGCTGTTCAGGACGACGTCGTAGCCCGACAGGATTTTCTCGAAGTCGTCCTTCCTGTAGTCGACGACGACATCGGCGCCGAGATCCCTGACCAGATCGTTGCTTGCCGCGCCCGCTGTTGTCGCAACGATCGCGCCGAGGTGCTTTGCCAACTGGATGGCGAATGTCCCCACGCCGCCGGAGCCAGCCTGGATGAAGATCTTCTGGCCTGTCTTCAGACCCGCCCTCTCGATGAGAGCCTGCCAGGCGGTCAGACCGACCAGCGGGATCGAGGCCGCCTCTTCCATGCTGAGGTTCGCCGGCTTCAGCGCCACGTCGGCTTCATCGATTGCGATGAATTCGGCGAATGTCCCGATCCGGCCGTCGGGCGGCCGCGCATAGACGGCGTCGCCGGGTTTGAATTTGCGGACTTTCGAGCCCACCCTGACAACCCTCCCGGCAACGTCGTGACCGAGGATGAAGGGCCGGCGATAGGGAAGGACGAGTTTGAATTCGCCGGTCCTGATTTTGGAATCCAGCAGGTTCACCCCGGCGGCATGGACCTCGACCAGGACGTCATTGTCCAGCAGCTCCGGCTCCGGCATCTCGGCCAGCCGCAAAATGCCTTTCTTGCTATATTTATCGACAACGAATGCCTTCATGGCAGTGACTTTCTGAGAGTGTCGGTTGGTGTGCCGTTTGTGTGTGAGATTCTCCGTCCCACCGTTGTTCAGACCGGCAGGCGGAACTGCTTGCGCAAGGTCTTGTCGAACATCCCCGCGGGGGCGAAGCGGCGCAGCAGGCTGACCTGGCGCGCTGCCTTCCCTGCGGTATAGCGCCGTCGCGGACGGGCGTCGGTCGCTGCCTTGACGACCACATCCGCCACCACTTCCGGCCGATCGGCTTTGGGCATCACATCGGCAAGCAGCGCCTTGAGACCGGCGCGCGCCTGATCGTAGTCCTTCAACAGGGAATCCGGCTCGATGCCGTTCTGGTCGAAGACGGTGCGCACGAATGCCGGCTCGATGACCGAGACGCGAATGTTGAAGGCGCGAACCTCATGATCGAGCGATTCCGAATAGCCCTCCAGCGCGTGCTTGACCGCGGAGTAGTGCGCTGAGTATGGCGCGGGCACCAATCCCAGAATCGAGCCGATGTTGACGATGCGCCCTTGGCCGCGGCGCCGCATCGACGGCAACACCGCATTGGTCATGCGCATGACGCCGAACAGATTGACGTCGAACAGAGCCTGCACCTGTGCGACCGAAGATTCCTCGGCGCCGCCAAGCAGGCCGACACCGGCATTGTTGACCAAGAGGTCGATGCGGCCGGTCTGGGCCAGCACGGTTGAAACCAGGGCGCTGACCGACTCTCCGTCGGTCACGTCGCAGGTCAGCATGGACACCTGCGCCGGGCCGTTGCCAGCCTTGCTGCGGCTTGTCCCGAAGACGGTATACCCCGCCCGCGCCAAGGCCTCGGCACTTGCGCGGCCGATGCCCGAGGAGGCTCCGGTCACGACTGCGGTTCTTCCCGAAAGGGTACTCATTTGATACTCCACAGACATGAGGGCTAGCTTTTTGCCGTTGATTGAATTATGATCGTAATATCACATTACACACATAATGCAATAGCAGAAAGGAAGAGCGCCATGCGCTACGAAAAGGGCCGAAAGGACGCCTCCCGCGATCGGATCGTGGAAGTCGCAGCCCAGCGTTTTCGCGGTGACGGCATCGCCGCGTCCGGATTGGCAGCGATCATGGGCGACGCCGGACTGACGAACGGAGCCTTCTATCCGCATTTCCAATCCAAGGCGGAGCTCGTGCGTGAAAGCCTCGTAGCGGCACTGGAGAGCCAGTCGCAGCAACTGCAGGAGGTATTGACCGCCGGTGGCCCGGAGATGGGCATAGCGGCGTATTTGTCAGCTGAGCACCGGGACAACCCGGGAGCCGGCTGCGCGTCGGCCGCCCTGTTGCCGGAACTCGCGCGTCAGCCGCTCGAAACGCGACAAGTCTATACCGAACGCTTGCTGGTTCTGGTGCGCCAGTTGTCTGCAGCGCTTCCGCAGACGAAGGATCCGGAAGCCGCCGCCCTGGGCGTCTTTGCGACCCTCATAGGCACACTTCAGCTGGCCCGCGCGGCAGCGGGGACGGATTTGTCGGATCGCATCCTTGCGGCAGGAGCAGACGCCGCGCGCAGCCTGATCCAGCCACGTGACGGCGAGAAGGCATCCTAGAGCTCGGTGGCGGCAGCGGCAAAGGGCCCTGACATCGTCCTGCGGGTCGCACACAGGAAAGGCCGGCCTTTGGAGGCAGGCCGAACCGCTATTTCGCCCGATTCAATCTCAGGTCTAGTGCAGATGCCTGAGCTTGTCGGGATTGCGCATGACATAGACGGCCGCGATCTTGCCGTCCTCGATGTCAAGCGCGGTGGTCTGCAATTCGCCATCGGCCTCCAGCGTGACGAACCCCGGCAGGCCATTGACGAAGCCGACGCGCACCAGCGTCGAGCGATTGTCGCGCAGCCAGGCCGCGACTTGCGCGTATTGCTTCATGACGGCGTCGAAGCCCAGCACCGGCGCCAAAGCCGCCGGACGCTTGCCGCCGCCATCGGCATGAGCGCTGACATCTTCCGTCAGCAGCGCGCCGAGCGCCTGCATGTCGCCGCTGCGCGATGCCGCGTAAAAGGCTTCGGCGATCTCCAGGCCACGCTGCTTCTCCACCTTGAAGCGGGGCCGCGCCTCGCGGACATGGCCCCGTGCGCGAGCGGCAAGCTGGCGGCAGGCGGCTGAATCGCGCTCGATGGCGGTCGCGACCTCCTCGAATTCCAGCCCGAACACATCGTGCAGCAGAAAGGCCGCCCGCTCGAGCGGCGAAAGCCGCTCCAGCGCCAACATCAGCGGCAAGGTGACATCTTCAAGATCGTCCTCTTCGACGATCGGCTCGGGCAGCCAAGGGCCGATATAGGTCTCGCGCTGGCGCCGCGTGGATTTGAGCTGGTCAAGGCAAAGCCGCGTCACCGTGCGGCGCAGGAACGCTTCTGGCTCGCGAACCTGCGAGCGGTCGGTCCCCATCCAGCGGATGAAGGCATCCTGCACGACATCCTCGGCGTCGCTCACCGAGCCCAGCATGCGATAGGCGACCCGCATCAGCTTCGGACGCAGCGGGCCGAAGCCCGCTGCCGCGTCGTCGGGTGCCGTCGCCGTCATCAGGCCGCCTTGGCGCTGGCGCGTATCGTTGCTGCGTCGGTGTAGAGCCCGAAGCCAACGGCGATGCGGTTCCAGCCATTGATGATGTTGATCAAAACGGTGAGCTTCACCTGCTCCTCCTCGGTGAAATGCGCCTTTAGATCATCATAGGCGCTTTCGCGGTCCTGTCCTTCCGAGAGGCGCGTCAGCGCATCGGTCCAGCCGAGCGCGGCACGCTCGCGGTCGCTGTAGCAGGGCGCTTCGCGCCAGGCCGGCAGCAGATAGATGCGCTGCTCGGTCTCGCCATTCTCGCGCGCTTCGGTGGCATGCAGATTGATGCAGTTGGCGCAGCCATTGATCTGCGACGCCCGAAGCTTCACCAGCTCGTTGAGGCTGTGCTCGAGCCCGGCGGCGACGGAGAGTTCGGTCGATGCGCGCTGCCACTGCTTGATCAGCGCAGGGGCGGCGGCGAAGAGGTCGATCTTGGCGGTCATGATTGCAGTCCTTGTGTTGGGTACGCCATCATGACGAGACAAGACCGGCCGGTGTGACATTCAGGCTGGATTTTTTCGAAGGTGCTTTCCCGGCGCGTTCAATCGTCTTTGATCAGCACGATCTTCGCCGGATCGAAATCGATCCCGACCATCGTCCCTTCCGCCACGGCGGGTGTGACATCAGGCGATGTCGCGAACAGTTCGACCGCCGGATCGCTGATCGCGATCCGGTATTCCATGTGGTCGCCGAGATACGAGCTCTTGACCACCTGGCCCTTCATGGTGCCCGCTGGCTGGCCGGGCAAGATGCGCACGGCATTCGGGCGCACAGCGAGCATCGCCGGTCCCGGAGCGTTACCGCGACCCGGCATGTCGAGCAGCAAGGGTCCGACCTTGACCCTCGCTCTGGTCGCATTGCTGGAAAGCACCTCGACGTCGAGCAGATTGGCGTCGCCCATGAAATCGGCGATGAAACGGTTGGTCGGCTCGTTGTAGAGGTCGCGCGGCGTACCGTCCTGGGCGACGCGAGCGGCGTTCATGACGATGATGCGGTCGGAGACGGCGAGCGCCTCTTCCTGGTCATGCGTGACATAGACCATGGTCAGCGCCAGATCTTGCTGCAGGCCGCGGATTTCGTCGCGCACCCGCCGGCGCAGCTTGGCGTCGAGATTGGACAGCGGCTCGTCGAACAGCAGCACCTTCGGCTCCAGTACGATGGCGCGCGCCACCGCGACGCGCTGCTGCTGGCCGCCGGACAATTCGCTCGGCTGGCGCTTCTCGTAGCCGGACAGGCCGACAAGCGACAGCTTTTCTGCGGCGCGCTCGGCTGCCTGCGCCTTGCCAAGCCCCATCGCCCGCAGGCCGTAGCTGACATTCTCCATCACGTTCATATGCGGAAACAGCGCATAGGACTGGAAAACCATGGAGACATCGCGCTCGGCGGCGGACAGCAAGGTGACGTCCTTGTCGTCGATCAGGATGCGCCCGGTGCTGGTCTGTTCCAGCCCGGCGATCAGCCTGAGCGTCGTCGTCTTGCCGCAACCCGAGGGCCCGAGCAGCGTCACCAGGCTGGCCGGCGCGATGTCGAAGCTGACGTTGTCGACGGCGGTCACCGCGCCATATTTCTTGGTGACGCCCTCGAACCGCACCGCTGGCCTGTCCGTCGCAACCGGGGCAGCAGTCTTCGCCGTCTGATCCACGCCGCTTCTCCCCATCAGATTGCTGCCACAACGGCTTCCGGACCAGGGCGGCGCCGGCCGAGCCGGCGTTCGCCGACCAGCAGCTGGATGCCGATGAGGATGACCATCATGACGACGATCATCACCGCCGAATAGACAATCGCGATGCCGTATTCGCCGACATCTGCGCGCCCGACAATGTAGACCGTGGCGAGGTTGAACCGGCCGCTCGCCAGGAAGATGACGGCGCTGACCGCCGTCACCGCGCGCACGAAACTGTAGATCATCGCGGTCACGATCGCCGGCTTCAGGATCGGCAGGATCACCCGCCGCAAGGTAGCAAAAGACCGCGCCCCAAGCGTCAGCGATGCCTCGTCCAGGCTCTTGTCAATCTGGCCGAGATTGGCGAGCCCGGCGCGGATCGCCACCGGCATGTTGCGGAAGATGAAGGAGATGACGATGATCAGCCCGGTGCCCGTCAACTGCACCGGCGGCACGTTGAAGGCAAGGATATAGCTGACGCCGATCACCGTGCCGGGAATGGCAAAGCTCATCATCGCCAGGAATTCGAACATGGTGCGCCCGGCGAAACGCTGCCGGTCGAGCAGATAGGCCGTCAGGATGCCGAGCGCCGCGGTGAACGGCATCGCCACCAGCGCCAGGCCGATGGTCATCAGCAGCGACGGCCAGGCCGAGCCGCTGAAAAACCAGCCATTGACGCCTTTCTCGATCGAAAAGGCGGTGAGGAAATATTCGAGCGTCGGCGTGTTGTCGCGCCCGATCGATTGCACGAAACCGCCGCACAGGATGATGCCGTAGACCACGATGGTCAGAACCAGCCACGGAACGACGGCGGCGTAGCAGCCGATCCGCAAGGCCTTGGGCAGCGTCGCCGGTACACCGCCATCGCCCTTGCCTGCGACGGTGACGTAGCTGCGGCTGCCGATCCAGCGACGCTGGATGACGAAGGCTGCCAGCGTGAACATCAACAGCACGATCGCCAGCACCGCCGCGCGGCCCTGGTCGTGCGCCGCACCGACCACTGCAAAGAAGATGTCGGTCGACAGCACGTTGAAGTTTCCGCCCAGCACCAGCGGATTGGCGAAATCGGCCATGCTCTCGATAAACGAAATCAGGAAGGCGCTGGCCAGCCCCGGCCGGATCAACGGCCAGGTGACGGTGCGAAACGTGCGCCAGCGGCTGGCGCGCAGGGTTTGTGATGCTTCCTCCATGCTCGGGCTGACCCCTTGCAGCACGCCGACCAGAACCAGGAAGGCGATCGGCGTGAAGGCCAGCACCTGCGCGATGGTGATGCCGGCCATGCCATAGATCCAGCGGCTGCGCGGAATGCCGAGATGCACCGACATGAGGTTGGTGACGATGCCGGCGCGGCCGAACAGCAGGATCAGCGCCAGGCCGATGACGAAGGGCGGCGTGATGATCGGCAGGATGGACAGGCCGCGCAGCAGCCATTTGGCCGGCAGCTTGGTGCGAAGCGCAATCAGCGCCAGAGCCAGCCCAAGCGCCGTGCAGAAAAAGCCGACGAGGACTGCGATCGCCACCGTGTTCCACGCCACGCCGCAGGAGCCCTCGCCATAGAGGCAGCGCAGGCTCCATATGTTGGCGCTGAAGATCTTTTCGACGAACAGCGCCGGCACGACATTGCCGTCATTGTCCTTGATGGCCGAGGTGAGGATCGACAGCAGCGGATAGGCGACGAACAGGATCAGCGAAGCAATCACGATTGAGAGCGAGCCGACGACGAAGCGGTCGCCCTTGCACCAGCCGCGCGCGGCGAGCGCCTCGGCGATGAACATCAGCATCGCCACGGCATAGAGCGCAGCGCCCCAGCCGAGCCCCGGCTGCATCGGTCCCGGCGTGCCGGCGATCTGGGTAAGCAAGCCAAATCCCCAGCCCGAATGGATGATGGAAAAGCCTTCGATGGCCAGCCACAGCAGGCCCGCCGCGCCTGCAACCGCCAGGCTCTTGGGGTTGTTGCGCGCCACTAGCCAGCTCGCCAGCAGAAGCGGCAGGACAAGCGGCAACAGCCAGGGCCGGCCACCGAGCGCCAGCATGATGGCCGGCGTCGCATCCGCCGGCTGTGCCAGCCAGTCGAACGACAGGAAGCCGCCTTCGACCTTGTACCAAGGCAAGAGAACGAAGCTCGCCCACGCGGCCATTACCCAGGCGAGCGCGCTGCGTCCAGGAGCGGAACTGACCATGGAACCGGCCGCGGCCATTCAATGTCTTTCTCTGCCAAGGATGGTGCGCCGGCTGCCGCGAAGGGCAGCCGGCGATCAGATGCTAGAGTGAGCGCAAAAGAACGCGCTCAGCCGCCATTGCGGACCTCGTCGGTGAACTTCTTCAACAGTCGCTTGCGTTCGGCCGACGAGCCGTATTTGGCGAAGTCGTAGTCGATCAGCTTGATCTTCGAGAGGTCCGGCGCCTCGGGCGGCACCGGCGTGGCGGTGTTCGACGGGATCTGGAAGCTGCCGTTCGGCGCCGCGAGCTTCTGCGCATCCGGGCTCAGCGCCCAGTCGTAGAATTTCTGCGCCTCTTCGACATGCTTGGCGCCCGTCACGATGCTCATCGAGCCGATCTCGAAGCCGGTGCCCTCGCAAGGCGAAACCACCTTCACGGCAGGGTTCTGTTTCGCGGCATTGATCACGTCGTGCTGGAAGGAGATGCCGATCAGCGTCTCGCCCTTGCCGACGGCGAGTGCCGGCGCGGCCCCTGCCTTGGTGTATTCGGCGATGTTCTTGTTGAGCTGCTTGAGATAGTCGAATGCCTTGTCCTCGCCCATCAGCTGGACGATGGTGGCAAGCATAGTCCAGGCCGTGCCCGATGAATTCGGGTCGGCCATCTCGATCTCGCCCTGGAATTCCGGCTTGACCAGATCGGCCCAGCACGCCGGAGCGGTCAGCCCGCGCTGCTTCAGATCTTCCTCATTATAGCCGTAGCCGAGCGCACCGAGATAAATGCCGACCGTGCGGTTCTTCGACCTGTCGGCCTGCTTCAGCGCCCAGTCGCGCAAGTTTGCCAGTTGCGGCGACTTGTATTCCTGGGTGAGGCCCTCTTCCGCCGCCTGCAGATGCGGGTCGCCGGTGCCGCCCCACCAGATATCGGCTTGCGGATTGTCCTTCTCGGCCCGGAGGCGGGCGTAGATTTCGCCGGCGCTCATGCGGGTCATGTCGACGCTGACGCCCGTCTCCTTCTGGTAGGTGGTCGCCATCGCCCGGCACCAGGCCTCGTCGACGGCGCAATACATTGTGAGGCTGCGGTCGGCCGCCTGGGCGGCACTCGCCAATCCGAACATGGCCAGCGCCGCGCCAAGGCCAAGCCAGGCGGCGCGCAAGCCTTGCTTACTGTCAAATGTCTTCATCGATATTCCTCCCTGTCTTCTCACTGGAAACGATCTACCCGTCGTCGAGCGGCACTCCGATCACCTGGGACAATGTCGCCGCAACACCGGGTGCTGCCGCAAGCACGGGATTGCCCTTCGCCATGCCATCGCCGTCGAGGAACCGGTTCACCCGGCCGCCGGCCTCCTCCACCAGCAGCAATCCGGCCAGGCAGTCCCACGAATTGATGTGCAGCTCGGCATAGGCATCCGAGCGGCCGTCGGCTACATAGGCCAGCCCAAGCGCCCCCGAGCCGGAGCGGCGTACATTGGCGCCGAGCGCCCACACCAGGCTCACCTTGTCGAGATACTCACGGTTCGGAATCCTCGGCGACCAGCCGAACTCGACAAAGGCGCGGTCGAACGCTTGCGTCGGCGACACATGGATCGGCGCGCCATTGCGCGTCGCGCCTTGCCCGCGACGGGCAAAGTACGTTTCGCCGACGGCCGGATTGGCAATGCCGCCGATCTCGCTGCGGCCGTCCTCGACGAAAGCTATCGAAATGCAGAAATGCGGAATACCGCGCATGAAATTGGCGGTGCCGTCGATCGGGTCGACGACCCACATGCGGGCAGAGCCGATGCCGCCGCCTTCCTCGCCCAAAAACCCGTCCTGCGGAAAAGCCTCTGCCAGCGTGGCGCGGATGTGCTCCTCGACCTTACCGTCGGTTTCAGTGAGAAAATCCTGCGGGCCTTTCATCGCCACCGGCTGGACGGCGCCCTGCCGGGCATAGCCTTCCATCGCCAGTTGCCCGGCCGTGACAAGCAGTTTCCGGCAGACCTCGGCACGCCTGTCCATCTCGGCCTTGGACAGCCGGTCCGCCTTCGGATGCGCCGCCGCCCTGCTCATGCAGCCGGTCCGGACAATCGCGCCCTCAATGCCGTCTTCGGCGAAATGGACAGGGTATTCCTCCGATGCCACTCTTGAGCCGGCTTGTATTGCACGGCTGTGCAAAGCTGTTGCATTCGGCCATGCCTGTCAAGTGCGGTGGGTGGCAATGGCAGAAGAGTTGCATTACATTGCACTGGCGTGCAAAGAATCACGAAAACAGCAGCGAGAGCGTTCGCTTGACGGTTCCGAGAATCCGCACCGGTTTTTCCAGCGCCCAGCAGGTTGCCGACCTCGCCGGAGTTTCACGCTCGGCCGTGTCACGTACCTTCACGCCCGGCGCTTCCGTTTCCGGGGAAACCCGCGAGCGGGTGATGCTGGCGGCCGAGCAACTCGGCTATCACGTCAACCATCTGGCTCGCGGCCTGATGCGGGCCTCGACCGGCATCGTCTGCCTCATCGTTGCCGATGGCGACACGCCCTATCATGCCCGCCTGCAGAAGGCGCTGACCCAACATCTGCGGGACGCCGGCAAAATGGCCATGGTGTTCAACACCTCCGGCCCCAGCCACCATGTCGACCAGGCGCTGCGCAACACGCTGAACTATCGCGCCGATGCGAGCATCGTTCTGTCCGGCTCGCCGCCGCAGTTGCTGATCCGCACCTGTCTTGAGAACGGCCAGCGGCTGGTGCTGATCAATCGCGATGACCGCTTCGACGGCCCGCACAATATCGGTGTCGACAACGCTGCAGCCGCAGAGGCAGCGCTGCATGCCTTCATCCGGGCCGGCTGTACCCGCCCCGCTTTGGTGACCTCGGCTGCCGGCACGCCCAGCCTGCTCTCCCGCGAAACCGCCTTCCTTACCGCCGCGCAGAAGGAAGGGCTGGAGGTGACCGTGTGGCGCGAGGGCCGCACCGGCTATGCCACCGGAGCCGATGGCGCCAGGCGGCTCTTTTCCGGCCGGCAGCGGCCGGATGCGGCGTTCTGCGTGACCGACCTGATTGCGTGCGGCTTTCTCGATGCGGCCCGCCACGAGTTCGGCATCAACGTACCCCGCGATCTCTGCGTCATCGGCTTTGACGACATTGAACAGGCCGACTGGGCCTCTTACCGGCTGACGACGTTCTCGCCGCCGATCGAGGAGATCGCCAGGCGCGCCGTGCGGCTCGCGACCGGCGCGCGGGAGGAGGCTGGCAGCCGCCTGATCTGCCATGCGCCCATGGTCTGGCGCAGCACGGTGAGGCCGGGCCAGGGCTGATGCGAAACATGTGTCGGTCAAGACGGGAAACGTACTGATGTCCAAGAAAAAGGCCAGGAAGACCCGCCAGGCGGCAAGACCGGTGGAGATAGCTGTAGGCCCCGAAATCCGGAGCATGATGCGCAAGTTCGGCCTGACCGAGGAAGAAGCACTGCGCATGATGCGCGAATGCGATGCCACCCTCTATGGCGCCAACTCCGGGCACGTGCAGCCAGGATCTTGACGGCCCGCCAGGCGCGAACGGAATTTTAATGTAAATCAAGCGTAATCCCGACCGTTAAAATGATGCGTATGTGTTGGGGTTGCGCATGCCGGAATATTCTTTCTTCATCCGCTCGATCCGGATCCGCTACATCTCGGGATTGCTCATCTTTGCGCTGGCTTCCACCGCGGTGATGTTTGCGCTCAATCGCGTCAATTCCTTCCGCCACGACATCGACGCGCTGAGCAGCAATCTCGTCGTCTTCACCCGCGACCTGCGCAACGCCTCCAGCTTTGCCGAAACCGCCAGCACGACCTGGCGCACCGAAACCCGTGACGGCCTTGCCGCCGCCGCGCGCGGCCATTCGCAACGCCTGACCAGCGAGATCGAAACACTGTCCGCGGAGTTGGCCGCGATCAAGCCGAGCCTGTCGGCCAAAACGCTGGACGAACTCTCGTCGGCCGCCGTCAACGGCGACCTGTTCTGGTCGTCGCGCGACATCGTGCGCAACTTCAACCTGATGTCGGCGGCGCAACAGACCGACGAATGGAGTTCGCGCGAAATCCTCAACCAGAACGACCTGTTCGTCCAGCCGATGCTGGTGCGTGTGCGTACCGCCATGGATGGCGAACGCCATCTGGCCGACGCCTCCAGCGACAGGCTGCTGTTGTGGGCAAGCGGCCTTCTGTTCGCGGTTCTTGCCATCGTTGCCCTCTGGATCTTCCGGCCGATGGAAAAGGCGATCCGCCGCGCCTTCACCGAATCCGCCGCATCCTTGTTCAAGGCCGAAGCGGCCGACCGCGCCAAATCGGAATTCCTGGCCAATATGAGCCATGAGATCCGCACGCCGATGAATGGCGTGCTGGGCATGGCCGAACTGCTCGCCAAGACCGAGCTTAACGCGCGCCAGAAGACCTTCACCGAAGTCATCGTCAAGTCCGGCAATGCGCTGCTCACCATCATCAACGACATCCTCGATTTCTCCAAGATCAATGCCGGTCAGCTGACGCTCGATCCTGCACCCTTCCGGCTTGCCGAAGCGGTCGAGGACGTGGCCACACTGGTGTCGGCGCGCGTCGCCGAAAAGAACCTCGAGCTGATCGTGCGTGTCGACCCGCGCCTGCCTGCCCATGTCGTCGGCGATGCCGGACGGTTTCGTCAGATCGTCACCAATCTGCTCGGCAATGCGGTGAAGTTCACCGAGAAGGGCCATGTGCTGATCGATGTCGGCGGCGAGGTGGTCGACGGCATCGTCCAGCTCAAGGTCCGCGTCGAGGACACAGGCATCGGCATTCCTGCCGAGAAGCTCGAGAACGTGTTCGAGAAATTCGCGCAGGTCGACGGCTCGTCGACGCGCCGCCATGAAGGCACCGGCCTCGGCCTTGCCATCGCCGCCCGCCTCATCGACCTGATGGGCGGCAAGATCGGCGTCGAAAGCGAGATCGGCCGCGGCTCGGTGTTCTGGTTCGCCGTGCCGCTGCCGGCGCATCAGCAGGACACGCGCAACGAGATCGTGCCGGTCGATGTCACCGGCGCCCGCGTGCTGGTCATCGACGACAACCCGGTCAACCGCGAGATCTTGCTGGAGCAGCTCAGAAGCTGGAGCTTCGACTGCGCGGCCGCCGAAAGCGGCGCCGTCGGCCTCGCCTTTCTAGACCGGGCCAGCCAACTCGGTGCTGCGGTCGACTGCATCATCCTCGACTACCAGATGCCCGGCATGAACGGCGCCGATGTCGCCAAGGCGATTTCCGCCGACAGCCGTCTCTCCGCCATCCCGGTGGTGCTGCTGACCTCCGTCGACCAGGTCGATTTCGGCAAGATGGTCATCGATTTCGGCATCGCCGCGCATCTCACCAAGCCGGCGCGCTCGGCCATCCTGCTCGGCACCGTCATCTCGGCCATCCAGAAAGCGCGGGCCCAGATCGGCAAGGCCCAGTTCGTTCGCGAGCCTGTCGTTCCGCAGGCGGCACCCGTGACGCCACCCGCCTTCACCGTCATTCGCGGCCCGGCAATTCCGGCGGCCACAGTGCCTGAATCGATCGCCACGCCAAACGGCCCGATCGATATTCTGATCGCCGAGGACAATGACGTGAACCAGCTGGTCTTCGGCCAGATCCTCAATGGGCTTGGCCTCAGCTACCGCATCGCCAGCAATGGCCGCACGGCCGTCGAGATGTACCGGGCGCTGCGGCCGAAGCTGATCCTCATGGACGTCTCCATGCCGGAGATGAACGGCTACGAGGCGACCCGCGCCATCCGGGCGGCGGAGGCAGCGAGTGGCAATCACACACCAATCATCGGCGTCACCGCGCACGCACTGAAGGGCGACCGCGACAAATGTATCGAGTCCGGAATGGACGACTATCTGCCCAAGCCGGTGTCGCCCGACCGCCTCGGCAGCAAGATCGGCACATGGCTCAGCGAAACGGTCGCGGTAAAGAGGGCTTGATCAAATCGCCGCGTCCAGACGATAGCGGCGCATCCAGTCCAGACTAATCTCGTCCGAGAGCCTGGCGACGCCCGGCTTTACGTCGGCGGCATTCGGCGCCGGAACGCCCAGGGCCTTGCAGATGGATGCCAATGCCGCTGCCGGATCGCCTGACAGGCGCTCATAGCCGATGCGCAGCGGGACGATCCCCTGCTCCGCGAACCAGACGTTCCAGCCCGCGTCATAGGCTTCGAGTTCGGCAAGCTCGCGCTGGATCCGCTTGAAATCGTAGCGGGGTTCCTGCGGCGGTGCGACTCGTTCGATCTCGGTTCCGTCGGGCGCGATGTGCCAAAGCCCGGTCTGCTCGGCCTTGATCAGCGACACCGCCTGCGCCAGCTTGTTTTCGCGCGAAAGATGGATGTAGAGGACCCGCCCGAAGGCCTTTTCAAAGCGTGCTTTGTCCGAAGACAGGTCTGGGTAGATCCGGTCGAGGATGGCCGAGAGTTCACCCAGGTTCTCCCGCATCAGGCGCAAGCCGAAGGCGGCTGTTCCGCCCTTTCCCGCGCTGATTGCCGCCTTGAGGTAGGCGACATCGAAGTCATGCGCGCTCATCGTATCGGGTTGCGGCAATTTCCACTCTTCTGCCCATTCCGCCTTGTCCTGCCGCCGGTAGAACGAGTGCGGATCGCCGGCTGTTTTCGTCGAGGCCAGAAGGCCGCACAGCAAGGTGCTTCCGGTTCTCGGCGTGCCGCAGATTATGTAGCCGTCAAGCATCTGGGACTCTGTCGCTTGTCATGGATTGGGCTAACCCCGCCAGGGCGCGGTGACACGCGCGCTTCGCGAAAGGCTCCAGTCTAGCCGCGCCGGAAGGGATAGAGGAATTGCTGCCAGTATCCGTTCGGAACGGGATGTCCGTGAATGCCGTAGCCGTTCGGCCAGCGCCCTTCGGGCATATGATGGGTGCCGAACAGCCGGTCGAGCAGCGGGAAATGGATGGCGAAATTTACGTCGATCGCTTCTTTTTCGAGGCCGTGATGCCAGTGGTGGTAACGCGGCGACACCAGCACCTTTTCGACTGGACCGAAACTGGTTCCGATGTTGGAATGGATGAACGACGAATAGACGTAGACGATCAATATATACGTCTGGATAGCCGATTCATCGAACCCCAGCACGAACATCGGGGTGGCCGTCAGGCTGCGCAGCACGATGATTTCCAGGAAATGCATGCGCGCACCGGCAATCCAGTCCATCGACTTGGCGGAATGGTGCACGGCATGGAACTTCCACAGCCAGGGAATGCGATGAAAGGCCCGATGCACCCAATACTGGGCAAGGTCGGTCAGGAACATCACCGCCAGCAGTTGCACCAGCCACGGCAAGCCGTGGACCCAGGCGCGCACCGAACCAAGGGCGCCCTGTGAATTGACGAAGTTGGACGGCGCCAAGGTCAGGTAGGTCAAAATCTGCACCAGCAGCGACGAGACCAGATAGTAGAACAGGTCCTCGCGCCATTCGTCGCGGAACACGGTCTGATCCTTGTTGCGCGCGAAAAGACGTTCGAGCGGGACGAACAGCACACCCATGAACAAGGCGTTCAGGATGAAGAAATCGAGCCCGAAGAACACCCCGTCGATGTGCAGTTGATGGCGCACCGGAAGCATGCCGACCAGCGACGCCAGCAGCACAGTGAACATCGCTGCCGCGCCGAGCGTCTTTTGCCTGCGCAGCGTCATGCTGAGGATCGCCAGGATATAGCCGGAGATGAGGACGAAATAGAGCACCGGCTTGAAGAACAGCATCTGGTGGATGGGGGCCAGATCCGGCATCGATGTAAGCGACGGGTAGCGCAGCACGATGACCATCAGCAGGGCGGTGACCCCGGCAAGCAAGCCAATCGAGCCGGACAGCCAGCCAGAACCGAACGGCCGTTTGGCGCGCGGCGTTTCAAGTTCACTTACAACGCGTCTAAGGAAATTTGCCACCGCCCCCTATGCCCCGCCTTTTTGACGATCGCAAAAAAGCTCTCGTCGGAGATATCGACCTCTTTTGCTACAGCAGGGCTCATTAATATTTAATCGCCACGACCCTGCACATGACGGGTGACTATCGCTTTTGGGCGATTGGAAGAGCCATGATTGCAACAAAAGAACACCGGCCACTATAGTCGGAATCTTTCCTGGATGCGACGGGCGCATTCAAGCGGCGTCAGCCGGCTGGTGTCGACTTCGAGGTCGTAGTCCATGCCCTTGTGGACGCGTCCATATTGCCAGCGCGCCAGGCCAGGCAGCCTGTCGGCGCGCGCGGCCTCGCGCGCTTCCAGCACCTCCAGCGGCGCCATGACGCCGACCAGATGCAGGTCAAAGCTCGACAGCAACTTGCGGTGCTCCGCTATCTCGTCATTGAAGATCACGTCGTCGACAATGAGATTGTTGCCTTGCCCGGCCATGGCGGCGATGGCATGGCGCATGCCGCGCATGGCTCGCGCGCCGACCGGCCCGCTCCTGATCACCACCGACGGCTTGCCGTCTTCCAGCACGGTCTCAAAGGAAAACCCGTCGGCATGATCCTGCAGCGCCGGCGGCAGCATGTCGATGAAAGCATCCATCTGGACATGCAGGAAGGGCTCGGTGGCGATTGTTTGCAGCGCCCTGGCGATCGAGCTTTTGCCGGCGCTGCCGACGCCATTAAGCAGGACGATTTTGGCCGTCATGTCGCCCCCTATCGGTTGCGCACGACGATACAGGCGCCGCCGACGCTTTGCAGTTTCTGGCAGATGACGTTGGCGGCGGCACGGTCGTCGACGCCGATCCTGACGGCGTAGATGCCGCGTCGGCCGATCGGCGTGCGCACCCGGCTGACCACCGGGTCACGACCGGAAAGCAGCGCCGGAAACCGGCTCCTGACCCTCAGCCACTGATTGATCGCAGCTCCCCTGCGGAAATTGCCGGCCACCTGGACGCCCCATGGCTTCACATTGATCGAGGCCATCGCCACGGTTCTGGACATGATCACCGGCAGCTTGCGGCAGGCGACGGGAAAGCTGGTTTTCGCGTCGAGCGGCTCGATCGTTCCGGCGTAGGCGCTGTCGGAGAACTTGTCGGCCGGTTCGCCCATGATGTCGAAGACGTAGCTCTCGGTCTCCATGGGCAAGAAGCCGCCCGAACCCAGCCAGCGCGAAACGCGGCTCTCGCCGGCATTGTAGGCAGCCGCCGCCAGGCCGAGATTGCCGAAGCCGGTCTTCATTTCGGCGAGATATTTCGCCGAAGCCGGGATCGCCTGGTCGATGTCGAAAGGATCGGCCAGCCCGCGCATCTTGGCGGTGCTCGGCATGAACTGGGCGATCCCTTCGGCACCGACCGGGCTAACCGCATTGGGATCGAAGCGGCTTTCTTTCCAGATCAGCCGGGCGAAGTAATCCTTCGGCAGGCCGTTCCGCTCGGCATGCGTCTCGATCAGGTCACAGACATGGCCGATCAATCGTTTCGCCGCCGAGCGCGATTGCGGTGGATCGGCAAGCGCCTGTCCGGCACTCAGCCCGCAGAACAGGATCACACCGGCTTTGAGCAGCCCCCGCATGGCTCATTCGGCCGCGGCTTTGCCGTGCTGTCCAAACCGCTGCTCGATATAGTCGGCAACCATTTTTTCGAAATCGGCGGCGATCGACGGACCGCGCAGCGTCGCCGACTTCTTGCCGTCGACGAAGACGGGTGCGGTCGGCATCTCGCCGGTGCCGGGCAGCGATATGCCGATATCGGCGTGCTTGGATTCGCCGGGGCCGTTGACGATGCAGCCCATCACCGCGACCTTGAGGTTCTCGACGCCGGGATATTTCTCCCGCCAGACCGGCATGTTCTTGCGCAAATCGGCCTGGATGTTCTGGGCGAGCTCCTGGAACACGGTGGAGGTCGTGCGACCGCAGCCGGGGCAAGCGGCGACGATCGGCACGAACTGACGGAAGCCCATGGTCTGCAGCAGTTCCTGCGAGACCTGCACCTCGCGCGTGCGGTCGCCATTCGGCTCCGGCGTCAGCGAGATGCGGATGGTGTCGCCAATGCCTTGCTGCAAGAGGATGCCCATGGCAGCCGACGAGGCGACGATGCCCTTGGATCCCATGCCGGCTTCGGTGAGGCCAAGATGCAGCGCATGGTTGGAGCGCGTGGCAAGCTCGGCATAGACGGCGATCAAATCCTGCACGCCGCTGACCTTGGCCGACAGGATGATCTTTTCGCGGGCGAGGCCTATCTCTTCGGCCATTTCGGCCGACAGGATGGCCGACTGCACGATCGCTTCGCGGGTTACTTCCTGCGCCGTCAGCGGAAAGCCTTGGCGCTGGTTTTCGTCCATCAGCCGGGTGAGCAGCTCCTGATCGAGCGACCCCCAATTGACGCCGATGCGCACCGGCTTGTCATGCCTGATCGCCATTTCGACGATCGCGGCGAACTGGCGGTCCTTCTTGTCCTTGAAGCCGACATTGCCAGGATTGATGCGGTATTTGGCCAGCGCCTCGGCACAGGCCGGATGATCGGCCAGCAGTTTGTGGCCGATATAGTGGAAGTCGCCGACCAGCGGCACATTGATGCCGAGCCGCTCGAGCCGTTCGCGGATGCGCGGCACGGCGGCGGCGCTCTCGTCACGATCGACGGTGATGCGCACGATCTCGGAGCCAGCGCGATGCAAAGCCGCAACCTGCGCGACGGTCTGGTCGATATCGGCCGTGTCGGTGTTGGTCATCGACTGCACGACGACCGGCGCGCCGCCGCCGACGACCACGCCGCCGACATCGACGCCGACCGATGTCCGGCGCGCAAAGGGGGAGGAAAAATACCCGGTCATGCCGGCAGCCTCTTGATCACCCGAGCGACATACGTCCACGTCGACGCACGCTCAATCAGCTATCAGCGCATAGCGCTGAGGTTCGGGCATGAGGTGGAGGAGCAAAGATGGCTTGTCAATGGCGACAGACAAGCAGAGCCGCCAAATCGCAGCAGCGCGGTGACCCCACAGACGGGTTTCGCCAGCCAACAGTATCGGAATCAGTAGCAAAAACAGGCCTCCGGCGGCATGTCGCCACCGGAGCGATAGTCACGCGCCAAGGCGGCGCGTCTAATCCTGGAAGGGCGTCAGTGTCTCGTCGGTTTCGCCTTCAGTTTTTCAATCTCGTCCTTGAGTGCCAGCTTGCGTCGCTTCAGATTCACGATTTCGAGGTCGTCGACCGATGGATGGTTCATCGCATCGTCGATCTCGCGTTCGATATCACCGTGTTTCCGCTGCAACTCATCAAGATGGGATGCAAGAGACATGATTGGTTCTCCCTTTCATGGTTTCCTCGATTGCAGCCGTCAAAGGCACGTCCACCGCAGGTCGCATCTGTGACGGCACCATGACAGTCTGCCACCATCCGGCTGCGATGTCGAATGCTGCGTGGTAGCATTCCACGACAATGTGATATGTGATATTGGCTGCGCGCCGGCGGCAATTGATGCCGCCCCGGCCCAATCATGCCCATTGCCGGGCGCCGCAGACATGCAGACGGTAGAGAATGTCCGACCAGGAAAAGGCCGATGTCCGCCTCGAATTTTCCCGCCTGAAGCAGGAGCATGCCGATTTCGACGCGGCCATCAATGCGATGATCGCCATGGGCTGCGACCCCTTGCAGATCCAGCGCATGAAGAAGAAGAAGCTTTTCCTCAAGGACCGGCTGATGGCGCTGGAAGACAAGATCATTCCGGACATCATCGCTTAGCCGACGGCCTCGGGGCCTAACTGCTCACCCCGCTATCGACAGCCGCGCCGCGCGATGGCGCAGCAACGTCAGCAATTCGTCGGTCTTCTCCGCTGAAGTGTCGATCGGCACCACCAGGCACAGCGTCGCCTCGACCTTGCCGGCGGCCGCGAAGACAGGGGCGGCCAGGCATTTGGTGTAGGCGTCGACCAGCCCCGAAGTGATGCAATAGCCGGTCGTTCTGGCCGTCGCGATATCGGCAATGAAGTCGTCGAACTGCAGCCTGCGGCCGTCGGGCAGCAAAAGGTCGTCTTCCGAGACCATGTCCTGGATGGCGGCCCTTTCCAATCCGGCCAGGAGCAGCCGCCCCGATGCCGTCCATGGCAGCGGGATCTGCAGGCCGGTGGCCGAGCTGATGCGGAACGGCCTGGTGCCGGGGCTGGAATGGACGATGGTATAGCGCCCGCTTTGCAGCATGCACAATTCGGAGGTCTCGCCGGTCTCGCGCGACAGATTGTCGACCTCCTGCCGGCCCCGCCTAAGCAGGTCGTTGCCCCTCACATAGTCCATTCCATAGAGGTAGAGCTTCTTGCCGAAATAGACCCGGTTGCCGTCGCCCTCCATCTCCAGGAGACCCGCATCGACCAGCGAACGCACCAGCGTATAGGTGGTGGAGCGCGGCGCATTCACCCCCTTGGCGAGATCGCCAATGCCGATGGCGCGCTGCGTAACATGCAGGAAGTCCAGGATCTCCAGCACCCGGTTGAGACCCTTCTCGCGCGAGCCGGAGGTCTTGTCGGGCGTCGGGCTCTCGGCTGGACCAAGCTCCGCCCGATCCGTGAGTCCATTGCTGTCTTGCATAACTGATTCCTGATGTTAGTATCTGTCTTGTATAGGATACATGTGTCTATTGTAAGAGACAATTCAGGTCGGCGGCACGTGTGTCTGTAAGGGGAACTCAAACAACAGGAGGTCGCAGTGAACGACACATCCAAGCGAGATTTTCTGAAACTGGGCATGGCCGGGCTTGCAACGGCGGGCGTGATGACCGCTGTCAGCGCCGAAAAGGCGGCGGCACAAGCCGCATCCGACAGCGTTCTGCGCACCGCGCTTGACCGCGGCAAGCTGATCGTCGGCACCGGCAGCACCAACGCGCCATGGCATTTCGAAAACGATGCCGGCGAGCTGGTCGGCATGGACATCACCATGGGCCGCATCCTGGCCAAGGGTCTGTTCGACGATCCGAGCAAGGTCGAGTTCGTCATGCAGGATCCGGCGCAGCGCATCCCCAATGTCACCACCAACAAGGTCGACATCACCATCCAGTTCATGACCATGACCGCGCAGCGCTCGCAGCTGATCCATTTCTCCAGGCCATACTATGTCGAGGGCGTCGCCCTGCTGACGCTGCCGACTGCGGAAAACAAGACCTTCGACAAGCTGCTCGCCGGCGGCTCGGCGACGCGCATCTCGATCCTGCAGAATGTCGATGCCGAAAGCTCGGTCCATTACGCCCTGCCGGAGGCGCAGGTGCTGCAGATCGACACCCAGGCCAATGTGCTGCAGGCACTGGAATCGAAACGCGCCGATGCCGCCGCTGTCGATCTTTCAACCGTGCGCTGGCTGGCCTCGCGCAACCCCGACAAATATTTCGATGCCGGCAAGAGCTGGTACTCGATGCTCTACGGCGCGGCGGTCAGGCAGGGCGACCTGGACTGGCTGACCTTCGTCAACCAGACCTTCACCATCGCCATGTTCGGCCATGAGACCGCACTCTACGACGCCGCCTTCAAGGACTATTTCGGCCAAGAGCCGCCGGCCCGCCATCCCGGTTTCCCGGTTGTCTGACAAGTGCTGGCGGAAGGGTTAGCCCTTCCGCCTTCTAGTTCGCATCCCCTTGGTTATTGCGGGAGACGCATGGGCTATACGCTCAACTTCAACCTGATCTGGCGCCATTTCGACAAGCTGTGGGGCGGCCTTCTGCTCAGCCTCGAGCTTGCCGTGATTTCGATTGCTATCGGCGTCGTCATCGGCCTGATGCTGGCGGTCTGGTATGTCTCGGCCGGACGCGTGGTGCGCGCCATCATTGCGGCTTACGTCGAATTCATCCGCAACGTGCCGCTGATCCTGCTCGTCTATCTTGTCTTCTACGGCCTGCCGACGGTGATCGACGTCGCCTACGACGCGCCGACCTCGTTCGTGCTGACGCTGTCGGTCTATAGCGGCGCCTATCTGGTCGAGGTGTTCCGCTCCGGCCTCGAAGCCGTGCCGCGCGGCCAGCTCGATGCCGGCAAGGCGATCGGGCTCACGCCTTGGCAGCGGCTGGTTCATGTGCGCCTGCCGACCATGCTGCGCATCACGCTGCCGGCGCTGTCCAACACCTTCATCTCGCTGTTCAAGGATACGTCGATCGCCTCGGTGATCTCGGTGCCCGAGCTCACCTTCGGCGCCCAGTGGATCAACTTCAACACCTTCCGCATCGTCGAGGTCTATCTGGTGACGACGGCGATGTATCTGGTGACCGGCTACACCCTGCTCTTCGGGCTGCGGCTGGTCGAACGCCGGTTCAGGGCTGCGCGCTGACATGCTGAGCCAGATCCTCTACGCCGTACCGTTCCTCGCCCAGGGCTTCGCCATCACCTTGTGGGTGTCGCTGCTGGTCGTGGTGCTGTCGCTGATTGCCGGCGTCGCGCTCGGCGTCGGCCTGGTCTACGGCCCGGCGCCGCTGCGCTGGGCGGTGCGCATCTTCTCCGACACCATCCGCGGCATCCCGATCCTGGTGCTGATGTTCTTCGTCTATTACGGCCTGCCGGCCATCGGCCTGCATCTGCAATCCTTCTCGGCGGCGGTGCTGGCGCTCACCTTGTTCAAGACCGCGCAGGTCATTGAGTATCTCCGCGGCGCCGTCGGCTCCATTCCCAAAGGGCAGTCCGAGGCGGCGATGGCGATTGGGCTGACCTTCCGCCAGCGGCTCACCTACGTCATCTTTCCGCAGGCCTTCCGGCGCTTCCTGCCGCCCTGGATCAACGGCGTCACCGATGCGGTCAAGGGCAGCGCCCTGGTCTCGCTGCTCGGCATCACCGACCTGATGCAGGCGATCAACCAGGTCATCGGCCGCACCTATGAGGCGATGCCGCTCTACATCCTCGGCGCCTTGATCTATTTCGCCGTCAACTATGCGCTTTCCTACGCCAGCCGGCGGCTGGAACGGCGCTTTGCCTTCATCCGGGACTAGCACGATGGCCACAAGCTCGAACGACAATGCTGCCCTTCTCGACATTGCCGGGGTCTCGAAAGCCTTTGGTTCGGTCGAGGTGCTTCGCTCGGTCAGCCTCAAGGTGGACAGGGGCGAGGTGGTCACCGTCATCGGCCCTTCCGGCAGCGGCAAGACCACCCTGCTGCGCTGCGTCAACTTTCTCGAAAGCTACGACTCAGGCTCGATCCGAATCGACGGCAAGGAGGTCGGTTTTCGTGAGGTCGGCGCGCGCCAGCGGCGCAGCGAGCGCGACCTTGCCAATATGCGCGCCGAAACCGGCATGGTGTTCCAGAGCTTCAACCTGTTTCCGCACCTCACCGCCGCCGGCAACATCATGCTCGGCCTCACCAAGGTGCGCGGCAAGAGCAAGGCCGAGGCGCGCCAGATCGCGGAGCATTGGCTGAGCCGCGTCGGGCTGGCCCACAAGGCCGACAGCCTGCCGGCGGAACTCTCCGGGGGCCAGCAGCAGCGCGTCGGCATAGCGCGGGCAGTCGCCATGGAGCCAAAGATCCTGCTGCTCGACGAGATCACCTCCGCGCTCGATCCCGAACTGGTCGGCGAGGTGCTGGCCGTTGTGCGCAGCCTGGCCGAAGACGGCATGACCATGGTGATGGTCACGCACGAGATGGCCTTTGCCCGCGACGCTTCGAACCGCATTGTCTTCATGGCCGATGGCGGTGTCAGCGCTGTTGGCCCGCCGAAGGAGATCCTTGCCGAAGAGACCACCAATGAGCGCCTGCGCTCTTTCCTGGCGCGCTTCCGCGCCTCGCATTTCTGACATGGGCGGCCCAAAGCAATTCCAGGAAAAGTGTAAGCGGTTTTCCCGAGAAAAGCGCGAAGCGCTTTGCCTTGGGAATTGCGTAAAACAACAGGCCGGCCCAAGGAGAATTCTTCCATGACGCCTTACATCCGGCTCGCCGAACTCGGCCTGACGCTGCCCGAGCCGCCGACGCCGATCGCCAATTTCGTCACTCATGCGGAAAGCGGCCGGCTGATCTTTCTTTCGGGTCAAGGGCCGCTGCGCGCCGACGGCACGCTGTGCACCGGCAAGGTCGGCGAGGACGTCACCGTCGAGCAGGCCTATGAGCATGCCCGCCTCACCGGCCTCAACCTGCTCGCCGTCATGCACGCCGCCGCCGGCGATCTCGGCCGCATCGTGCGCGTCGTCAAATTGCTCGGCTTCGTCAATGCGACGCCGACCTTCAGCGACCACCCGAAAGTGGTCAATGGCTGCTCGGACCTGTTCGCCAGCGTCTTCGACAAGATCGGCGGCCATGCCCGTTCGGCGATCGGGGTCGGCTCGCTGCCTGGAAACATCACCGTCGAAATCGAAGCGGTCGTCGAGATCGCCGCCTGACCGTCAAGGGATTGCTGAACATGAAAACCTATTCCGACACCGGCTCCAACACCACGATCCGCGAACGGCTGGGACTGCGGCCGATCATCAACGTCTCCGGCACGATGACGACGCTCGGCGCCTCGATCATCGTTCCCGAGGCGATCAGCGCCATGGCCGAGATCGCCTCGCAATGGGTGGAGATGGACGATCTGCAGCGCGCCGCAAGCGTGATCACCGCCCGCCTCACCGGCGGCGAGGCCGGCTTCATCACCGCCTGCTGCGCCTCAGGCATCACCATGGCGATCGCCGGGGCGATGACCGGCACCAATTTGCTGGCGATCGAACGGCTGCCCGACGATACCGAAGGGCTGAAGTCCGAAGTCGTCATCCAGCTCGGCCATATCGTCAATTACGGCGCACCGATCGACCAGTCGATCCGCGTCGCCGGCGCCAAGGTCATTCCGGCCGGCACGGTCAGCGTCACGCAGGATTATCATGTGCGCGAGGCGATCAACGAGCGCACTGCGGCGGCGCTCTACGTCGTGGCGCACCACACCGTGCAATACGGCATGCTTTCCCTCGAGGAATTCTGCGATATCTGCCACGCCAGGGGCGTGCCGGTGATCGTCGATGCGGCTTCCGAATATGATCTGCGCAGCTTCCTGGCCCGCGGCGCCGACATCGTGGTCTACAGCGGCCACAAATTCCTGTCGGGGCCAACCAGCGGCATCGTCGCCGGCCGCAAGGATCTCGTCCGCGCCGCCTATCTGCAAAACCGCGGCGTCGCCCGCGCCATGAAGGTCGGCAAGGAAAGCATCGCCGGCACGATGGCTGCGCTCGAAGCGTGGGAAAAGCGCGACCATGCCGGCATCCGCCGACGCGAGGAAGCGGCGCTCCATCTATGGAGGGATTCGCTGCAGGGAATACCCGGCATCGTCGCAAACATCATTCCCGACCCGACCGCCAATCCGCTCGACCGGCTGCAGATCTTCGTCTCCCCCGAAAGCCGCTTCAGTGCCGCCGGCCTCGCCTCGGCATTGGCGGCCGGATCGCCGCCCATCATCGTGCGCAACCACGAAGTCGAGCGTGGCCATTTCTTCCTCGACCCGTGCAATCTGCACCCAGGCGAGGCCGAGATCGTCGCCGAACGCCTCCGCGCCGTGCTCACCGCGGCCGACAGGCCGGCGGATGCGATGAGACAGCCGCGAAAGGATTCATCCGGCGCCCTGCGCTGGCCGGACTAGGCTGCGGCGGCCGCCATCCTTGCGGGCCAGCCCGAATTCCGCTAAGGCGCGCCTTTACCGCCGGGAGCATGCGCTTGACCGACCACCGCGCCGACGTCGCCATCATCATGGGCAGCCAGTCCGACTGGGCGACGATGCGCCACGCCGCCGAAACGCTGGAGGCGCTGGGCATTCCGCACAAGCGGCTGATCGTCTCCGCCCACCGCACCCCGGACCGCCTCTATGATTTCGCCAAAGGCGCCAAGGCGGCCGGCTACAAGGTGATCATCGCCGGCGCCGGCGGCGCCGCCCACCTGCCCGGCATGACGGCGGCGATGACGCCGCTGCCGGTGTTCGGCGTGCCGGTCGAATCGAAGGCGCTGTCAGGCCAGGATTCGCTGCTCTCCATCGTCCAGATGCCGGCCGGCATTCCGGTCGGCACGCTTGCCATCGGCAAGGCGGGTGCGGCCAACGCCGCCCTTCTGGCGGCCGCCGTGCTGGCGCTGAACGACGAAGAACTTGCCGCCCGCCTGGATGCCTGGCGCACCGCCCAGACCGCCAGGGTCGCCACCGAACCGACGGACGCGCCGTGAGCCTGCCCGCGGGATCGAGCATCGGCATCATCGGCGGCGGCCAGCTCGGCCGCATGCTGGCTGTTGCCGCAGCGCGCCTCGGCTACCGCACAATTATCCTCGAACCGCAGGCCGATTGCCCGGCGGCTCAGGTCGCCAACCGCCAGATCACCGCCGCCTATGACGATGCGGACGCCCTTGCCGAACTGGCGGCAGTCAGCGCCGTCGTCACCTACGAATTCGAGAATGTGCCGGTGGCGGCCGCCGGCGCACTTGCTGCCAAGGTCCCGGTTTATCCGCCGCCGCGAGCGCTGGAAGTTGCCCAGGATAGGGTGGCGGAGAAGCTATTCCTGAACGGCATCGGCATCAGGACAGCGGATTTCCGCTCCGTCGACAATGACGACGAGCTGACGGCGGCGCTGAGAGAGTTCGGTGGCAGCGGCATCTTGAAAACCCGCCGCATGGGCTATGACGGCAAGGGCCAGCGCGTCTTCCGCAACATGGAGACGGGCGGCTTTGCCGGCACATGCGAGACCATGGGCAATGTGCCGCTGATCCTCGAATCCTTCGTCGCTTTCGAGCGCGAAATCTCGGTCATCGCCGCGCGCGGGTTGGACGGCGCGGTCGCCGCCTACGATCCGGCTGAGAACGTCCACCGCGACGGCATCCTGCATACCTCGACCCTGCCGGCCCAGATCAGGCTGGAGACGGCGGCGACGGCACAGGGGTCGGCAGCGAAAATCCTGGCGGCCCTCGACTATGTCGGCGTCATCGGCGTCGAGTTCTTCGTTCTTGCCGATGGCACGCTGCTGGCCAACGAAATGGCGCCGCGCGTGCACAATTCCGGCCACTGGACGGAAGCCGCCTGCATCGTTTCGCAATTCGAGCAGCATATCCGCGCCATTGCCGGCCTGCCGCTGGGCAACCCTGGCCGGCATTCAAACTGCATCATGGAAAATCTGATCGGCGACGATGTGCTGCGGGTGCCCGCTTTGCTCGCCGAGCCCGATCTGATGCTGCATCTCTACGGCAAGGCGGAAGCGCGCCCAGGCCGCAAGATGGGCCATTTCACGCGCATCAGCCGCCGTAGCTAAGCCATTCCGGCACTTTGCGCGAGGGCCTTATTGCAGCTCGTCGTTCAGATCCCCGTCCTCGTCGGGGCTGGCGCAACTCGCATCGCCTTCCCTACAATTGGCGCCCGCGGTGAGCTGTTTGATGCGCTGGTCCGTCAGTTCGGTCAGGCATTGTGAAACCTCCATCGGATGGATGGAGCCGCCCTCGCTGTCTGTCGTCGTATAGGCGCATTCGGCGTCGCGGAAGGCGATCCAGGCGCGTTGCGCGACCTGCAGCAGCTTCCTGCCCTTGTCGTCGTTGCGACCGACGAGATCCTTGTAGGCCTGGTTGAGCTTGGCATCGGCGGCCCGATAGTCCTCGTCGGCGCAGATGTTCATCATCTGCTGGCTGTCGTCGTTGCGGTCGCATTCCTGCGCCTGCGCGATGGAGGCGGCTGCCAGAACGGCAAGGCTCGCGGACACAAACAACAGGCGCATAGAGGTCTCCAAATCGGCTTGCGGGTGCCGCACCATTCCAGCCCGCCTTCGGCCGCGCAATGGCGTGGAGCCGAGATGGCGGATATTTGATGGCCAAAGCCATTCTCGGCCTCTATCCAGCACGCTTGCGGTTGACACGGGCAAGGCTCCTCGTTTATGAGCCACCGCAAGTTCAAAGGCGCGCTTTTCAGGCGCGCCTTAATAATTCGGCCCGGACAGGGCCCAGACCGACGGGCAAGACCATGAAGATCAAGAATTCGCTCAAGGCGCTGAAGGCGCGTCACCGCGACAACCAGCTGGTTCGCCGCAAGGGCCGCGTCTACATCATCAACAAGACCGCTCCACGCTACAAGGCGCGCCAGGGCTGAGTGTTCGGCCGGAGGCTCGTTGCCTCCGTCCATACGATGGTAATTGCCTGGTTTCAGGCACTTTCACGCTAATTTCAGTTTGACGATCCGCCGTCCGGGGTTAGATTCCGGCGATGCGGATTCTTTTTGCATTTTTGGCGACCCTGTTTCTTTTCGGCGTCGCTCCGGCGTCGGCGGACGATCCGCCGGCAAAGCCGCCGGTTGCCCTGACCAGGGAAGCCAGGCTCGACCAACTGTTTGCCGAGCTGAAGCGCGAGCGCAACGAAAAGGCGGCCGAGCGCATCGCCGGGCGCATCTGGGGCGAATGGTTCCAGTCCGGCAGCGCCTCGATCGACCTGATGATGCAATGGTCGCAAAAGGCGATGGACGACCAGAAGTTCGACGTCGCCCTCGACTTTCTCGACCAGGTCGTCATCCTGCAGCCAAAATATGCCGAAGGCTGGAACCGGCGCGCCACGGTGCATTACATGATGAAGAATTTCGGGAAATCGATGTCCGACATCGACCAGACGCTGCAGCTGGAACCACGCCATTTCGGCGCGCTTTCGGGCCTGGCCCAGATCATGGCCGCCACCGGCCACAAGCAGTCGGCGCTCGAAGCCTGGCAGAAGGTGCTGACTATCTACCCGATGATGCGCAGCGCCCAGGACCAGGTCGCGGCAATTTCGGAAGAGCTTGCCGGCGAAGGAATTTGATTAGGCAGTAGGAATTAGGGATTAGTCAGTAGTCAGTAGAGAAGATTGGTCGAGACGCCACCTCCCTACTCCCTACTCCCTACTCCCTACTCCCTACTCCCTACTCCCTACTCCCTACTCCCTACTCCCTACTCCTACTCCCTACTCCCTACTCCCTAGAACTTATCCCCCTCCACCCCCGTATCTCCGCGCATGAACCTCATTTACGCCGCCTGTGCTTTGCTCCTCGCGCTCGTCTTTGCCTTGGCCGGTGTCACCCGCGCCGGCGCGTGGCTGATCGAGTGGCGAAACCCGCCGGCCGGCGAATTTGCCGCCATCGACGCCACCCGCATCCACTATGTCCACGTGCCGGCGCCACAAAATGCCGAGCTGCCGGCGATCGTCTTCATCCATGGCGCCAGCGCCAACCTCAGGGATCAGATGCTGCCGATCAGGCCTTTGCTCGAAGGCCGCGCCGAGATGGTCTTCCTCGACCGGCCGGGCTTCGGCTGGTCGGCACGCGGCCCCGGAAATGAGAGCCCGTCGGCGCAGGCCGACACCATCGCCAGGCTGATGGACCGTCTCGGCATCCACAATGCGATCATGGTCGGCCATTCCTTTGGCGGCGTGATCACCGCCGCCTTTGGCCGCGAACACCCGGAGAAGACGCTCGGGCTGGTCTTTCTGTCGCCGGTCAGCCACCCCTGGCCGGGCGGCGCGACCGCCTGGTACTACAAGCTGACCGCCACCCCCATCATCGGCTGGCTGTTCTCGGAGACATTGACCTATCCGGCAGGCACGCTGCAGATGGACAGCGCCACGGCCTGCGTGTTTTCTCCCAACAAGGTGCCGGAGGGCTATGTCGACAATGCCTCGATTCCGCTGGTGCTGCGTCCCGGCGCTTTCCGCGCCAACGCCATCGATGTCGCCGGCCTCTACGACTATACGCTGAACGCCGCGCCGCATTACCGCGAGATCACAGCCCCGACGATCGTCATCTCGGGCGATCGCGACAAGGTGGTCTATGCCTCGATCCATTCGGTCGGCCTGGTCAGGACATCCCCGGCGCCGAACTGATCTGGGTCCACAATCTGGGCCACAAGCCGGATTGGATCGCCTCCGACCTCGTCGTCGGCGCGATCGAGAAAGTCGCCGGCAAGCAGATCGACCTGGAGGCAGTCGCAAAAACCGTGGAAGCACGCATCGCCGGCGATGCCTACAACGATGCACAGTGCCCCGACATTACGGTGCCCGACGCGGAACTGGCCCCGACCTGATCGCCATGTATGTCCTGAAACACGGTATCAAGAGAAACCCGGAGAAGCGATGGGCGTTGCCGGACCGCATCTTCTTCGGTTATGGCGCGTGCGCCATTCTTGCCGGCGCCTTTCTCGAGCATCCTTCTCTGGAAGGATTTTACGGCGAACGGATTATTCCTGGCGAGGGCTTTTCCGGGAACCATATTTACGCGACGAACGGCGTGATCGCGTTCGACTATCACGGCTATTCCGCCCGCGAGCAGCTTTTGGAACACCACAAGAGGGGCTGGGCGTCGCGCAATCCCGGGTGGCACTGCACGATCGCCACGGTCGATTTCGATCTGCTCGACACAGTCGAACTCAACCGGCGAAAGATGCTGGGTCCGGACCAGTACCTGCACGACCCCGTTCCCCGGGCTCGCCGCTTCCTTCGGCGCATCGATCACGCCGAAGGTGCGGCAAGAGCGCTGCGGACTGTGACGAGGTCTCAGCCTATGTTGCGGGTGGCCTGCACGTCCGATCCGACATAGGCGATGCGCAGCATGTTGGTCGAACCCGGCGTCCTCAGCGGCACGCCCGCCGTGATGATGACACGGTCGCCCGGCTGGCCGAACCCCTCTTCGAAAGCGATGCGGCAGGCGCGGTCGACCATGTCGTCGAGGTCGCTGGCGTCGGGCGAGACGACGCAATGCGTGCCCCACAAGAGCGACAGCCGCCGCGCCGTGTTGAGGATCGGCGACAGCGCGATGATCGGCACTTGCGGCCGCTCGCGCGCGGCGCGCAGGCCCGTGGTGCCCGACGCCGTATAGGTGATGATCGCCGACAGTTTCAGCGTCTCGGCAATCTCGCGGGCGGCGAGCGAAATGGCGTCGGCGCCGGTTGCTTCCGGTTCCGAGCGCTGCGCGTTGATGATGCCGGCATAGGTCGGGTCGGTTTCGACCTTGGTGGCGATGCGGTTCATCATCGCCACCGCCTCGACCGGATAGGCGCCGGCAGCGGATTCGGCTGAAAGCATGATGGCGTCGGCGCCCTCGAACACGGCGATCGACACGTCGGAGACCTCGGCGCGGGTCGGCACCGGCGCGGTGATCATCGATTCCAGCATCTGCGTGGCGACCACCACCGGCTTGCCGGCGCGGCGCGCGGCGCGGGTGATCTGCTTCTGGATGCCGGGCACCGCTTCCAGCGGCATTTCCACACCGAGATCGCCGCGGGCGACCATCAGCGCGTCGGAGAGTTCGATGATTTCGGCCAGCCGGGCGACGGCCTGCGGCTTTTCGATCTTGGCCATGATCAGCGCCCGGCCGCGCGCGATCTTGCGGGCTTCCGCCAAATCCTCCGGCCGCTGCACGAACGACAGCGCCACCCAGTCGACGCTTTCCGCCAGCACCGCATCGAGGTCCTTGCGGTCTTTTTCGGTCAGCGCACCGACCGGCAGGTCGGTGTCGGGCAGGCTGACGCCCTTCTTGTCGGAAATGGTGGTGCCGGCGACGACCGCGCAGGTGATCGACATGCCGTCGCTCTTCACCGCCCTGAGCTCCAACTTGCCGTCATCGATCAACAGACGGTGGCCGGCCTCGACCGAACTCAGGATTTCGGGATGCGGCAGGTAGACCCGGGTCGACGTGCCGGGCTCGGGATTGTTGTCGAGGGTGAAGGTCTGGCCCGGCGTCAGCACCTCCTTGCCGTTGGCGAACTTGCCGACGCGCAGCTTTGGTCCTTGCAAATCGGCCAGGATGCCGATCGGACGGCCAACTTTCTCCTCGACCGCGCGGATGCGGCCGACCAGCGTGCGCATCAGCTCGTGATCGGTGTGGCTCATATTGATGCGGAAGACATCGGCCCCGGCTTCGAACAGCTTCTGCAGCATCTCCTCGGACGAGGAGGCCGGACCGATGGTGGCGAGGATCTTGACCTTGCGGCTACGTCTCATTGACTGTTTGTTCCCGGGGCGGCTGGAGCGCCTCCCGTTGTGGACTCATCGGTCAGCTGGACCATCCAGCTTGCCTGCTCGCCCGTGTCATATTCCTGGAATCCGGCGCGCTGGAAGCCCCGAGCGACGCAATCGGTAACGCCGGCAATCTTGAATTCTTTTTCGGCCACGCACATGTTGATCGGACCATCCCAGCGCCCGCCGCGCTCGGCGTCTTCTGCATAAAGATAGTAAAACCTTGATGACAGCGGACCTTCGATCAGCGTCTTGCAGCTCGATCCTTCGATGTGCCACCACCCCTCGGTGATCCAGCCTGCCTTGGCGCGGTAGCCGATGCCGACGCCGACCAGGTTCTGGGTGGCGTTGCAGACGCGGAAATCGGCGCGGGCAGGCGAAGCCGCGACCAGCGCGGTGAGCCCTAGCGTCAGGGTCAGGAGCGGCACGGCAAAGGCGGTGCGCGCACGCGGCCTGCCGGCGGAACCCATCCCGAAACCCCTCAATAACGTCATCTGCATCTCTCAACGCCCCTTTTCGGAAAAGTCCGGGCGCATGTCAACGCGCCGTTCTGTCCAATTCCAATCGATTTAGAAAGGCCCCCGACACGCGATCTGCCGCGCGTCACAGGATTTTCGCAGAAACCGTGGCCAAACAACGGCATTGCGCAACAGTCCTCTTCGTGGGAATGACGATACCACCCTCCCCGGAAGCCAGCGAACAGACCTTTCCAGCCAATGACCCGATCCACAGTTTTCGCGCCTTTCGATATCGTCGAAGGCGACCGCAAGCGAGGCATCGTGCTTGTCGCCGACCATGCCCGCCGCGACCTGCCGGAGGAGTATGGCAGTCTCGGCCTGCCGGCGGCGGAACTCGATCGCCATATCGCCTACGACATCGGTGTCGAGACGGTGACGCGCGAACTGGCCGCAGCGCTCGACGTGCCGGCGGTGATCGCCAATTTTTCGCGGCTGCTGATCGATCCCAATCGCGGCGAGGACGACCCGACGCTGATCCGCCAGCTCTATGACGGCACCGTCGTGCCGGGAAACTATCCCATGGCACCGGCCGAACGCGAAAGGCGGCTCGACGGCTTCTACCGGCCTTATCAGGACGCGGTCGGCGCCACGATCGCGTCGGTGGCGCACGCCTCAGGCAAAGCGCCGTTCATCTTCTCCGTACACTCCTTCACCCCTGTCATGCAGGGCTTCATCCGCCCTTGGCATGTCGGCATATTGTGGGACCTCGACGACCGCGTGGCGCGGCCGCTGATCGACATGCTGGCGCAGGATAAAAACCTCGTCGTCGGCGACAATGAACCCTATGACGGCGCGTTGCGCGGCGACACCATGTTCAAGCACGCCATCGTCAACGGCTTTGCCCATGCGCTGATCGAGATCCGCCAGGACCTGATATCAGACCGCAAGGGGGCGCTGGCCTGGGCGGAACGGCTGGCGCCGATCGTTGACGCCATCGACCGCCGTCCCGATATACATCAGGTGAAGATGTTCGGCTCGCGCACCGGGCCGCTGTGAGGATCCAAGGCAATGACCGAACTCAGCGATGACCAGAAACGCGATTTCGAGGCCGCGGCCTTCCGCCGGCTGGTCGAGCATCTGCGCGAGCGCAGCGATGTGCAAAACATCGACCTGATGAACCTCGCCGGCTTCTGCCGCAACTGCCTGTCGAACTGGTATCGCGAAGCGGCCGAGGCTGAGGGCGTCGATCTCGGCAAGGATCAGTCGCGCGAAATCGTCTACGGCATGCCCTATGCGCAATGGCAGGCGCTGAACCAGACCGAGGCTTCGGACGCCAAGAAAGCGGAGTTCGAGGGAAGACGGCCGAGGGATCACTGAAGTAGCGCGCGGTTCACAGGATTGACGTCGGCGGGACAGCGCCTAACGGTTTCCCCTTAGATGTGGCCCACAAGCTTTTCGCAGCCAAGCGCTTGACGAGAAATTGAATCGATCTAATTTGCCGCGCAAAGCCATTCCTTGACCGGATTCGAACCATGGACGCGCGAGACACCATGCAGAGCGCCATTCGCGGGCGATGGGCCGTAGCCGCGATCTTCCTCGCCAACGGCTTCCTGACCGGCAGCTGGGCGCCGCAGATTCCGGTGTTCCTGACCCGGCTCGACATCTCGAAATTCACCCTCGGTCTGCTGATCCTTCTGTTCGGCGTCGGCGCGGTCGCGGCCATGAGCTGGTGCGGCCATCTGATCTCCAGGCATGGCTCGCGCACCGTGCTGCGCTGGTTCGGCCTTTGCGGCAGCCTCGGCCTGCTGATCGTGGCGCTGGCGCCCAACGTCCCGCTGGCGGCGATCGCCATGATCATCTTCGGCGGCTCGATCGGCGGCATGGATGTCGCCATGAACGCCAATGCCGTGGTGGTCGAGCGCCGGCTGTCCCGCGCCATCATGTCGTCCTCGCACGGCTTCTGGAGCCTCGGCGGTTTCGCCGGTGGCGGTCTGGGCGGTTACGCCATCCAGACTTACGGCCACCTCGCCCATGCGGCTGTAGTCACGATCATCGCTTTTGCCGTCATCGCCGTGGCGGTCGGCTACCTCATCGCCGAGGACAAGCCGCAGGCCGCCGAGCATCCTAAATTAACGCTGCCGGCCAACCCGTTGGTCTATCTTGTCGGGCTGATGGCGCTGCTGACGATGATTTCCGAGGGCGCCGTGCTCGACTGGGCAGCGCTTTATCTCAGGCAGGAGCTCGGCGCCGACCTCGCCATCGCCGGCCTTGCCTACGCCGCCTTCTCCGGCGTCATGGCTGTCATGCGCTTTTTCGGCGATGGCGTGCGCAACCGCTTCGGCGCGGTGGCGACGCTGCGCGGCTCGGCGGTGGTCGCCGCCGCCGGCATGCTGGTCGCCGGCCTGTCGCCTTCGCCCTGGATCGCCATCGCGGCTTTTGCCCTGTGCGGCTTCGGCATCGCCAATATGGTGCCGATCATCTTCTCGGCCGGCGGCAACCAGGAAGGCATGTCGTCGGGCACCGGCATGAGCGTCGTCACCACCATGGGCTATTCCGGTATATTGGTGGCGCCGTCGGCGATCGGCTTCGTCGCCGAGCATTCCAGCTTCGGGCCGATTTTCGTCGCCATGTCGGCGCTGCTGATCGTCGTGCTGTCGATGGCCGGGCTCGCTCACCGCGCCGAATTCGCGGCCGCCCCCGCCGAATAGCGCTTCAGCTCCTCATAGAGGAAATCCGCGACGCGGCGGATGCGCACGCTGGTGCGCACGTCGCGATGCATGGCCAGCCACACCGGCAGGCTGGGCAATGGCAGGCCGGGCAGCAGTTTCTCCAGCGACGGGTCGCTGTCCGTCAGCGGCTCCTGGCCAAGACCGACGCCGTTTCCCGCCCGCAGCGCTTCCCACAGAACGATCTGGTTGTCGGCCCTGAAGCGGAAGCTGCTTCGGGTGACGGGGATGCCGACTTGCGTAAAGCCCCGGATCATCTCGTCGCTGCGGTCGAAGCCGATCAGCGGGTGGTCGAGAAGGTCGGCGGGCTTGAGCGGGCGGCCGTACGTGTCGAGATAGGATTTCGCCGCGCAGCAGCAGAGCTTGATATCGCAGACCTTGCGCGCCGTCAGCTCGTTCTGCGCCGGCTTGACCATGCGGATGGCGATATCGGCATCCCTTCGCAGCAGGTTCTCGACCTGGTTCGAGGCGACGATCTCGACCTCGATGCCGGGTTCCTCGATGCCGAGCCGCGCCGTCATCCTCGGCAGCACATAGGCCGCCACCACCTCGCTGGCGGCAATGCGCACCGTGCCTTCGATCGCCTCGACCGAGCCCAATGCCAATAGTGAGAACGCGCTCGCCTGCTCGCTCACCGCTCTGCCGCGTTCGAACAGCGTGGCGCCTGCTTCCGTCAGTGCATAGCCGCGCCGCCCGCGCCGGAACAAGGTGACGCCCAACGCCTGTTCGAGCTCACCGATGTGACGCCCGAGCGTCGGTTGGCTGGCCGACAGTTTGCGCGCCGCGGCCGACAGGCTGCCGGTCTCCGCCACGGTGACGAAACTCTTGATCAGGTTCCAGTCGATGTCTTCCATTCATTTGTGAATACCAAATGTGCATCCATAGTCAATTTTCATTCGCGTATGAACGCATCATATTCGCCGTGCAAACACAGGCACGGAGAAGAAAAATGACCAAGATCGCAATTCTAGGCGCCAATGGCCGGCTCGGCCGCGTGGTTGGCAAGGCCTTCATCGACGCCGGTTTCGACGTCCGCGCCGTCACCCGCACCGGCAAGGTGCCGGCCGAACTCAAGGGCGCCACCGCCGTCACCGGAGATGCACTCGACCGCGAGGCGCTGATCCGCGCCACGCAGGGTGTCGACATCGTCTTCAACGGTCTCAACCCGATCTACACCGACTGGGGCAAATGCCTGCCGATGGCGGAGAACGTCATGGCCGCCTGCCATGCCAATGGCGCGCTGCAACTTTTCCCCGGCACCGTCTATAATTACGGCTCGCCGATGCCTCAGCTCGTCACGGAAGACACGCCGTTCCGCCCGACCACCGAGAAGGGCCGCATCCGCTGCGCCATGGAAGCGCTGTTTCGCCGCGAGGCCGATGCCGGCCGCGTCCGCACCATCATCCTGCGCGCCGGCGATTTCTTCGGCGGCACCGGCAGCGGATCATGGTTCGACCTCGTCGTCGCCGCCAAGATGAGCAAGGGCGTCTACACCGCGCCTGGCCCTGCCAACCTCGTGCACGAATGGGCCTATTTGCCGGACTTCGCCATCGGCTTCGTCGGCCTGGCGCGTAATCAGGGCAAGCTCGGCTTCTTTGAGGCGCTCAACTTCCCCGGCCACGCCGTCACCGACATGGACATAAAGGCCGCGGCCGAGAAAGCGTTGGGACGTCCGCTGAAACTGACCTTCATGCCGTGGTGGGTGCTGCGCGCCGGCAGCCCGTTCGTGGCGATGTGGCGCGAGATCGTCTCGATGTCCTATCTGCGCTTCGAACCGCACCGGCTCGTGTCCGACCGGCTGGAAGGCATCATCGGCGAAGTCCCGCACACGCCGCTGGACGAGGCCGTGGCCGAGGCCTTGAAGGACATCGGCATCAGCCTCGACCGTGCAAAAGACGCCGCTTAAATGCATGTCGCCCAGAAGTGTGCGCGGTTCTGGGACAACGACATGCATCAAAACAAAGACTTTAGACAAAAATCTCTCTCGCGGTGCTGGCCCAATCGCTGGAAATCAGCAACCGGATGGTCATTATGAGGAGACTGTTTATAACGGTCGGCGAGATCACCATCACCAAGGGGAGACGATGCGTTACATACGTCCGCTTTCAATCGAAGACGCCGTTGGCCTGCTGGCTGACGCTTCCGGCACATCAGCCATTCTCGCTGGAGGCAGTGACCTCCTCGTTCGGATGAAGGGCGGGTTTGTCGATCCCGACCTGATCGTCGACATCAAGGCGATCGAGGGCTTGAGCGAGATCAGGGAGACGGCCGACGGCTTCAGCATCGGCGCCACCGTCCCCTGCGCCGTCCTGGGCGAGAGCTCGGTTCTGAAGAAGGCCTGGCCCGGTGTCGTCGAAGCGTCGAAGCTGATCGGCTCGAAACAGGTCCAGGGCCGCTGCACCATCGTTGGCAATCTGTGCAACGCCTCGCCAGCCGCCGACAGCGTCCCGGCCTTGGTGGCCGCCGCCGCAAAGGCCGTGGTTGCCGGTCCCTCGGGCAAGCGCACCATTCCGGTCGAGGCTGTGCCGATCGGGCCTGGCAAGACCTCGCTCACCAAGGGTGAGATCGTCGAGGCGATCCTGCTCGACAAGCGCGCGCCGCGTTCGGGCGACGCCTACCTCAGATTCATTCCGCGCACCGAGATGGACATCGCGGTGGTCAGCGCGGGCGTGAACCTCACGCTCGACGAGCATGGCGTCATAACAGCCGCCCGCGTCGCGCTGGGCGCCGCGGCCCCGACCGTGCTTCTGGTGGAAGAAGCAGCCGAGGCTCTCATCGGCAGGAAGCTGGATGAGGCGGCACTTGAGCGGCTCGCCAAGATCTGCGCTGGGGCCTGCCGCCCCATCGACGACAAGCGCGGCACCATCGAGTTCAGACGAAAAGTTGCGGGCGTGCTGGCCGGACGGGCCGCGACGACCGCCTACGCACGCGCAGGAGGCAAATGATGGCCGGTGTAGCAGTTTCAACGACAATCAACGGCGATCACGTCGAATACCTTTGCCAGCCCGACGAGACGTTGCTCGACGTCCTGCGCGATCGGCTCGGCCTGACCGGCGCCAAGGAAGGCTGCGGCACGGGCGACTGCGGCGCCTGCTCGATCATCCTCGACAACCGGCTGGTCTGCTCTTGCCTGGTGCTTGGCGCTGAAGCCGAAGGCCGGCATATCGAGACCGTCGAAGGCATGGCGCATGGCGATCAGTTGCATCCGCTGCAGCAGAAATTCCTCGAACACGCAGCCTTGCAATGCGGCATCTGCACGCCGGGCTTCCTGATCGCGGCCAAGGACCTGTTGGCCAAGAACCCCGATCCGACCGAGGAAGAAATCCGCTTCGGCCTTGCCGGCAACCTCTGCCGCTGCACCGGCTACGACAAGATCGTGCGCGCCGTCCAGGACGCCGCCAACGTGATGAAGGGAGCGCACGCATGAACTTCGATCCACGCTTTTCGGGCCGCAAATTCTCATCCGTCGGCACCCGCCCCATCCGCCCCGACGGCATCGACAAGGTGACGGGACGCGCCCGCTACGGCGCCGACTTCAACATGGCGGGACAACTGGTCGGGCGTGTCCTGCGCAGTCCGCATGCGCATGCCAGGATCCTCAAGATCGACACCTCGAAAGCGGAAAAGCTCGCCGGCGTGAAAGCGGTGATCACCGCCGCCGACCTGCCCGATCTCACCGATGGCGATGCCGCCATGTATGACGTCCTCGACAATTGCATGGCGCGCGGCAAGGCGCTCTATGACGGCCACGCCGTGGCCGCAGTCGCCGCCGTCGATGCCCGCACGGCCAGGCAGGCGCTGAAGCTCATCGAGGTCGAATACGAGCTGTTGCCGCATGTCACCGATGTCGACGAGGCGATGAAGCACACCGCGCCGTTGATCAACGACACGATCTTCACCGAGGGTCTCGAGGAAAAGCCGGTAAAGCCGTCCAACGTCACCAAGCGCAGCCAGTTCGGCCATGGCGATGTCCATCAGGGCTTTGGGCACGCCGATGTCATCGTCGAGCGCTCCTTCAAGACCGAACAGACGCATCAGGGCTATATCGAGCCGCACGCCTGCGTTGCGAGCGTCTCGTCCGACGGCACCGCCGACCTCTGGGTCTGCACGCAGGGCCATTTCGTCTACCGCCAGCATTGCGCGCAGCTGCTCGGGCTGGAAGCCTCGAAGCTGCGCGTCACCTCGTCGGAAATCGGCGGCGGCTTCGGCGGCAAGACCCATGTCTGGGCCGAGCCGGTGGCGCTGGCTTTGTCGCGCAAGGCGGGACGGCCGGTGAAGCTGGTGATGACCCGCGACGAGGTGTTCCGCGCCTCGGGTCCGACCAGCGCGACCTCGATCGACGTCAAGATCGGCGCCCGCAAGGACGGCACCATCACCGCCGCCGAGGCGACGTTGCGCTACACCAGCGGGCCCTATGCCGGGACCTGGGCCGAGATCGGCGCCATGACGGCCTTCGCCTGCTACAAGCTCGATAACGTCCAGACCGTCGGCTTCGAAGTGCTGGTCAACCGGCCGAAGACCGCGGCCTATCGCGCGCCCTCCGCGCCGATGGCGGCGTTCGCGGTGGAAAGTGCAGTCGACGAGCTGGCCAAGGAACTTGGAATGGATCCGGTCGAGTTCCGGATCAAGAACGCCGCCCAGGAAGGCACCCGCTCTTCCTATGGCCCCGTCTACGGCCCGATCGGCATCGGCCCGACGCTGGAGGCGGCCAAGCACCATCCGCACATGAAGGCGCCGCTGGGCAAGAACCAGGGCCGCGGCATGGCTTGCGGCTTCTGGTTCAACTTCGGTGGCCAGACCTGCGTGGACCTGAACATCGGCATGGACGGCTCGGTGTCGCTGGCTGTCGGCACGGTGGACGTTGGCGGTTCTCGCGCGTCGCTGTCGCTGGTGGCGGCGGAGGAGCTCGGCATCGACTATGCCCAGCTCAAGGCGGTGGTCGCCGACACGTCCTCGCTTGGCTACAACGACATGACCGACGGCAGCCGCGGCACCTTCTCGTCCTCGATGGCGACCATCTCGGCCGCCCGCAACGCGATCAAGATCCTGCGTGAGCGCGCCGCCCAGACGTGGGACATCCCCGTCGACGACGTGGTCTGGGAAAACGGCCACGCCATCGCCAAGGGCGAGAAATACGGCAACCTTGCAGCCCTGTCGCTGAAGGAGATCGCCGCCGCTTCCGGCAAGACCGGCGGGCCGATCGCCGGCCACAGCGAGCTCGTCGCCGACGGCGCCGGCGTCTCCTTCGCCACCCATATATGCGACATCGAGGTCGACCCCGATACCGGCTCGACCAGGGTGATCCGCTACACGGTGATCCAGGATGCCGGCAAGGCGGTGCACCCCACCTATGTCGAGGGCCAGTACCAGGGCGGTGCGGCGCAAGGCATCGGCTGGGCGCTCAACGAGGAGTACATCTACGGAAAGGATGGGCGTCTCCAGAACGCCGGCTTCCTCGACTACCGCATCCCGGTCTGCTCGGACCTGCCGATGATCGACACGCAGATCCTCGAGATACCCAATCCCAACCACCCCTATGGCGTGCGCGGCGTCGGCGAAACCTCGATCGTGCCGCCGCTGGCGGCGATCGCCAATGCCGTCTCCAACGCAGCCGGCGTGCGCATGACCCACATCCCGATGTCGCCGCCAAGGGTCCTCGCCGCGATCGAGGCGGAACGGGGAGGCTAGGGCAAAAATGAGGTTCTTGCCCTAATGGTCGAAGTGACGCTCTGGGGCGCGCTGGGCCAGCTCGCCGGCGGCCAGAGCAAGGTCGAGGTCGAGGCCAAGGACATCAGGGAGCTGTTCAGGAAACTGGCTGAACAGTATCCCGGCATCGAGCCCTGGATCGAGAAGGGCATCGCGGTGGCGATCGACGGGACGATTTATCGCGATACGTGGTCGAAGGAACTGCCGCCGGGGGCGGAGATTTTTCTGCTGCCGCGGCTGGCTGGGGGGTGAAGTGGGGTGTCGCCCTACGTCCCAGAGCGGACCGGCATCCTCGGTCTGCGAACTTCAAGTGCAATGTCGGTCCTCGCCTAGATGCCAGTTTTGCTGACCGCGTCTTATCGGCGGCGGGTTGGCCAACAATCCAGAGAACCTGATCCGCTGGATTACTATCGGCAAGGGACATCAGTTCGCACACGGCTCTGAAGTGACTCGAGCGGGTCACCGTTTGACGGACAACACCGGCCCCTTTCTGGAGAGGCCGGCTATCGTTGATCCAGGATCATCAAGCTAGGTTTGGCGCTGAGACGTATCGGAAATTCGTTCGCGCACGGCATGCTCGGTCTTGTCTGCTGTGGACTTCACGATCTCGCCGAGCTGATCGGCTATCGTGTCTGCTTCCATATCTTGCCGGCCAGCTTCCTGCTTGATGGTCTCATAGGCTTCGGCGGCGACCTGCTTGGCCTCATCGAGGCCCCTATTGAGCAAAGTTTCGGCGGAATCGCGAAGCTTGTCGCCATAGGCGCCTAGTTGCTCGTCCTCCGTTGCGGTATGGGGCAGCATTGCACCTATAGCGGCGCCGATGGCGAGACCGACGGCCGCTACGGCCAAGGGTTGGTCCTCCAACAGATCTTGCGCGGAGCGGCTGGCTTTCGCCGCCATGTCCCCAGTCGTCGAGCTTGCATTGGCAGCGCTTCCCGTCAGACCCGCCGCAGCGGCTCTTGCGGTGCTCGATATGGTGTCGCCGACGCTGGTAGCGCTTGAGGAGAGCGATTCCGCGGCGTCGGAGAGCGTGCCGCCCAAACCGCCGCGCTCCCCTGCTACATCATGTCGTCCCGGCGCTGAAGGCAATGGATAGCCAGCCGAACGGTGGGCGGTGTTTGAGGCACCGCTGCCGAACATCAGCCAGGCCAGACCTGCGCCCACCATGGTGACCGGCAAAGGATTGTCTCGGACCTGCGTTCTGAGATTGCTGAGCATGGCCGCGCTCTCCCCTCCCGAGAACAGCCCGGTGAACTCATCCAGCAATTGTCCCGGCGTCATCTTGCCTCGAATGGATTCGGCGGTCTCCATCACCCGGGCGCGCGCCCCCTCGGCCTCGCGTTCAAGTTCGGCTGCGGATTTCTCTTTCATCTCACCTGTTCCTTAATCGCGCTCGCGTCGCGCTTCAGCTGTCCCTGGGTCCGGTCGGGGGTAAGTTCCGAAGGCGCCATGCTGGCCGTCCCGGTCCGCAGCAGGATGACGCCGAGGACCGCCACGACCACACCGACCAGCAGGGAAGACCACCCCGCGCCAAGCCCTGCCCGCGTCAGTGCGATAATGAGCGCCTGCAGCAACACCAAGAGCGCGGCGAGCAGGCAAATCGCGCCGCCCAGCACTTCCGCGGCACCTGCTCCGGCTTTGGTAAGCTTTTCAGAGAGCTCGGCCCGAAACAGCCTCGCCTCGGTTTGCACCAGAGTGGTTACATTCTGGGCCAAATCGGTGACTAGCCCGGCAAGGCTGGGATTGTCCTGGTTGTTCATCTGTCCTGCTCCGCGATCTGCGTGGCGCCATCATCGCCGACCACGCCAAAATCTTGTGGACGATCAGCGGACCAACCCTGTGGCTGATCGGTGTGTGATCTGAGGCCTCCCGGAGCGGCCTCAGAATCGGGCGTTGCCGGCGGAGAAGCCTTGATGAACCGCCCGAGAGCCAATCCGGCCAACACCGATCCCGCAAGCAGGACACCGGGATTTTGCCGGCCGAAGGACTGCACGTCATCAAGGACTTGGCTAAAGGGCTTCTGTTTCAAGGACGATGAAAGCCGCTCAAGGCCACTGGCAGCATCCAAAGCGAATTTCGATGCGTTCCTTTCATCGTTGCTGGCAAGGTGATCGCTGGCCGCTCGCAGTGCACCACCCAACGCCGCCAAGCTCGATCCGATGTCGCGCTGCGCCTCCTCCGCCTTGTCGGAGATGACCTGCGTGGCTTCAGATGCATAGTCGCCAGCCTTACGGGTCACCTCGTCCCGCGCGTCGTGAAGCAACTCGCTGGCACGCTCATTTTCCTGGCGAAGTCTGTCGGAGACGTCGCTTTTCGCCTTGTCGAAATCGGTGGGCTGTCCGCCCTGATCGTTCTCATGCTGCATGAGGCCACCTAGTGAAAACCGAGGAAGGAGAGGACCGCGAGCACGACAACGATAAGGCCGATAAGATAGATGACACTGTTCATGTGCACGTCCTCCGTAGCTTTCCAACTTCGACGAACCTGCGATGTTCCGTAAGTGAGAGCATTTATCTCAGCCGAAACGAAGGGCTTCGTCAGGCACGCACCCAGTCACCAGTGAGTTGCCCTGTCCCTCGTGCGGAGCGCCAGTTGCTCCCGTACGAACCGGTGCGCCCGACTCCGCGGGAACCGAGTGCCGGCTGCGTCCTGTATTGCAATCTTTTGCCTATTCGGCGGCCCCGCCTCGGCGTACCGGCGACCAGGGAGAACTCTCCCTTGCCATCCATCGACGGTCCATCGCTCCAACGGCCCCACGCTGGTTCGGCATCTTCGACGAAGCAATGATGAAGGCATAGGATACGGCTTGAGGCGTAAAGCGGCCGGTCATGCATGCCTGAACTGGGCTATTGGTGAACGCGTCTCCATGGGCCAAGTCTCTACTTTGCAGAACGCCCTCCCTAAGCCCCCAGGGTCGGTTCCGTATTCACCTCCAGCGCCTCTTCCGCCTCGTCATCCTCGCCCAGCACCTCGCCATGCACCCCAAGCGGGCGACCGATCCAGAGGGGATCAACCAGATGGTCGCGCTTGGGGTTGGTGGTGTTGGGGTGGATGAGGATGCTGAGGCCGCCATGGTTCAGCATCAGCCAGGGAACGAGCGCCGCGAAGATCTCGGTGGCGAAGGAGACCTGGTACATGGCCTGCTCGTGCGGGCCGACCTGTTTGTCGTGCCAGGCGCCCAGGCGCACGCGGAAGCGTTCGCCGATGCGCAGGCGCAGCCATTCGGCGTGTTGCCGCTCGGCTTGCCCGTCATAGTAGATGTGGGCGTGATAGCTGGCGATCTCGGCGAGCGGCCTTGGCGAGCTGGCGATGTTCACCTTGGGTTGTGTGCGTCAAGTTCTGCAAAATGGGCGATCATGAAACTGGTCATGCGGCTTGGCGTAGAGCGAGCTTCTTGTGCTCGCG